>DATDBL010000377.1:0-2524 GCA_036524855.1 Aldersonia sp.
GCCAGTTGGTGTTCGGGCCGCGCGCCACGCTCGCGCCGTACAGCCCCGGCACCTACATCTGCTCCGCCGCCACTCCGCCCGGGCCGGGCGCGCACGGGATGTGCGGCATGAACGCGGCCGAGGCGGCGCTGCGGAACTGGGCGAGGCGCACCTGAGCGACCGCAATCGCGCCCCGGCGAGCGGAAACCCGCTCGCCGGGGCCTGATTGCGGTTACGGAGCGGACACTCGATCAGCGTCCGGCATGATGAACACCGCCGCGATGTAGCCGAGAATCGCTGCGCCGCCGGTGAAGACGGTCGCCGCGACCATCAGGAGGCGGATCAGCGTGACGTCCCAGCCGGTGTACTCGGCCAAGCCGCCGCAGACGCCGGCGAGCATGCGTTCGGTGCGGGATCGGGTGAGCCGCTTGACGGGCTGCTCGGGGATCGGATTCGTGAACTCGTTCGTGGTCATGACACAACAATGCGCCGAGCGGGGCTCAGGCCGCATCGGGGATTCCACCCCTTTTTACCCTGACTTTCGTCCCTGAATTTCCACCGGCATCGGGGCCGTCGTGAGCATCGGCCACACGGTGCGCAGGATGCGTCGCGACCACTGTGGTCCGACCGCCCCGCTGCGGGTTCGTTCCGCCAGATACGCCCCGACGATTGTGTCGAGCACCGCGTCCACGTCGAGGTCCTCACGGAGTCCGGGCGTTCCCGCGAGCACTTCGGCGAGGTTGCGCCGGTGTTCGGCGAGCAGCGAGCGGATCAGCGCGGTGAACGCGGGATCGGCGTCGGTGAGCACGGCGGCGATCCCACCGACCCCGATGCCGTCGTCGATCGTGGCGCGGGACCGGTCGGCCACCCACTCCAGGATCGGCAGCAGATCCGACGTGTCCGTCGGGCGCTCCGGTGTCGTGGTGGAAGACAGTGCCGCCGTGAGCATCTCGTCGCGGTCCCGGTATCGCCGGTAGATCGTGGTCTTGGCGACCCCGGAGGCGGCAGCGACCGCCTCGATCGTGACGTCGCGCGGGCCCTTGCGGCGCAGCAGGTCGAGCGCGGCGGCGGTGATCCGCTCGTCCCGCGAGGGCGTGGTCGCTGTCGGTTGCCTCACAACGGCTTCAGACTAGCCCGAGCTAGCGCTACGATACGGGTAGCGTTTCAATCAGAAGGAGGACAAGATGTTGAAGAATATTCGCGTAGTCGGAGTGGTGGCGTTGGTGCTGGGCGTGTTCACCGCGATCACGCCCGCGTGGGCCGGGACCACCCCGGTCGGCGCCGGAGCGACCGTTGGTCTCGGTGCCCTCACCGCCCTGTATGCGCTGTGGTCGCTGATCGCCCGCGACCCGACCAAGGACCACTGGGCCCTCTCGGTGGTCGGACTGATCATGCTCATGGCGCCGTGGCTCGGCATGTTCGCCGGCGACGCCGCGGCCTGGGTCGCGTGGATCGTCGGCGCGGCTGTGATGGTCCTCGGCGGTGCGTCCTACGTGCAGGACGAGGCGGGCAACATCGCCGAGGAGACCCGGGTGCAGCAGCTGGCGACCTACCAGGTGCAGCACCGGATCGCGCCCGGACAATAATGAACAAGCCCTCAGTATTGAAATGTCTCGCAGTCTTGACGAGAAGCTCGCATGCGAGGCAGTGCTCGAGTACCGTCGACAGGTATGGCGAGCGCACCGAGCACCACCCGTCACCAGCGCCGACGTGAGCAGACGAGGGCGAAGCTGATCACCGCGGCGAAGTCGCTGATGGCCGAGCGGGGGGTGGATTCGGTCGGGCTGTCGGAGATCACCGAGGCGGCCGACCTGGGTGCGGGGACGTTCTACAACTACTTCTCCTCACGCGACGACATCGTCGCCGCGGTGTGCGACGAGGCGATCGAATCGCTGGGCGCACGGATGGACCGGCTCACCGCGGACATGCCGGACGCGGCCGACGTCTTCGCGGTGTCGCTGCGCCACCTCGTGCGCCAGGCGATCTCGGATCCCGTGTGGGGATGGGTGGTGGTGCGCCTCGGCGTCGCGCACCCGAAGCTGATCGAGATCCTCGGCCCCCGCGCCGCCCGCGACATCCGAAAGGGCGTCGCCAGTGGCCGTTTCACGTTGCCCGACGTCGAGATCGCCACGGCCTGCGTGTTCGGCGCGCTGCTCTCGATGCTGCACCGGGTCCTCACCGAGCCCACGCCCGACGTCGACCAGGTCTTTGCGACCACCATGCTCTGCATGGTCGGGGTGCCCGCCGACGAGGCGGCCGAGGTCGCCGCGCGTGAGCTGCCCCCGCTACCGGACTGAGGCGCGGTGCACCGTCGCAGGTCAGCACCCGTGAGTGGTTGATGAGTCTATATACTCGTTAACCACTCACGGGCCGGGGTGGTCTACGCGAACGCCGCCTCGAACTGATCCAGCGCGGCGTCGGTGTCGCCGCCGGACGCCCAACCCTCCAGCCCGACCACGCCGTCGTAACCCATCTCCTTCAGCGCCGCCGCGACGGCCGGGTAGTTGATCTCCCCGGTGCCCGGCTGGCAGCGGCCGGGGACGTC
>DATDBL010000378.1:0-7223 GCA_036524855.1 Aldersonia sp.
GTCGAGCGAATGCGACTTGTACTGGGTCAGCACACAGATTCGCAGGTACCCCGCGTTGACGAGGTTGCTCAAGACGAAGTCGATCAACCGGTACGCGCCGCCGAACGGCACCGCGGGCTTCGCGCGGTCCGCGGTCAACGGAAACAGGCGTTTCCCTTCACCGCCGGCGAGCACAATTCCGAGCACGTGCGGCTGGCTCCTCACACCTGCAAACCTATCCGCCCATATGGCCGCGTGCCAGCAATACGCGCACGCGTTTCCGCCGAAGCCCTCGATTCGACGTCTTTGGCGACTTAGCCGTGGCGACCGCGGCCTGCGGGGGTACCTTGTACCGCGTGCGAGTGGCCATGATGACGCGGGAGTATCCACCGGAGGTTTACGGCGGGGCGGGCGTGCACGTCACCCAACTCGTCGCCCAGCTCGAGCAGCTGTGCGAGGTCGACGTGCACTGCATGGGAGCGCCCCGGCCCGGCGTCTTCGTGCACGGCCCCGATCCCGCTCTCGCCGACGCCAACTCCGCACTGCAGATGCTCTCGACCCAGCTGCGCATGGCCAACGCCGCGCGCGACGCCGACGTCGTGCACTCGCACACCTGGTACGCCGGATTCGGCGCGCACATCGCATCGGAGCTGTACGGGATTCCGCATGTCCTGACCGCGCATTCGCTCGAGCCGCGCCGACCGTGGAAGGCCGAACAACTCGGCGGCGGCTATCGCATCTCGTCGTGGTCGGAACGCAACGCCGTCGAGCATGCGGACGCGATCATCGCGGTCAGCGAGGGCATGCGCCTCGACGTGCTCGACGCCTACCCGGCGGTCGACCCGGCGCGAGTGCACGTGGTACACAACGGCATCGACCCCGACGCCTGGCACGCGGGCGGCGCCGCGGAGGGCGAGCGCGACGTGCTCGCCGAACTGCGGGTGCGTCGCGACGCCCCGATCGTCGCGTTCGTCGGCCGGATCACCCGACAGAAGGGCGTCGCGCACCTCATCCGGGCCGCGCGCGAGTTCTCCCCAGACATCCAACTCGTGCTGTGCGCGGGTGCGCCGGACACCCCGGAGATCGAGGCCGAGGTGACCGACGCGGTGAACGACCTGACCGCGACCCGCACCGGCGTGCACTGGGTCAGGGAGATGCTGCCGCACGAGCAGATCCGCCAGATCCTCTCGGCGGCAACAGTTTTCGTATGTCCGTCGGTCTACGAACCGTTGGGCATCGTGAACCTCGAGGCGATGGCGTGCGAGACCGCGGTCGTCGCCTCGGACGTCGGCGGCATCCCCGAGGTCGTCGCCGACGGGCGCACCGGGAAACTGGTGCACTACAACTCCTACGAACCCGAACAGTTCGAGCACCGCATCGCCGAGGCGATCAACGAGGTCGCCGGAGACCGTGCGGTGGCCGAGCAGATGGGCAAGGCCGGCCGCGAACGGGCGGTGGCGGAGTTCTCCTGGCCGCAGATCGCGCGGGAGACCCTGCAGATCTACGAGCAGGTGATCGGCGCGCAGCGCGAAGACGAGGCGGTTCAGGCCGGCCGGTAGCAGCTCACCTGCACCGACGCGGTCACCGTGACGCCTGTGACGTCTGCGCGAAGCGCCGCGATACGAGCCGTCCGGGTCGCCGCCGACAGGTGATGCCCCGAGGGTCCCATCCCGACCACCGCCTCGATGTCGGCCGGGGCCAGCGACATCTCGAACTCGACCGTGGTCCTGCTGGCGCGTTCGAACCATCCCGACATCGCCTCGCCGAGGCGGTGGGTCTTGTCCGCATCGACGCCGACCATCCCCAGCGGAGCGATCAACTCGCGCAGGTGCTGCGCGGTCGGGGTAACCACCACGTAGGTGCCGTCGTCGGTGAGGCAGCGCCACACCTCCGCGGCGTTACGCGGCGCGAACACCGACAGCGCGTGCGTGAACGCGGCACCGCGCAGCGGCAGCCGCTGCCACGCGTCCGCGACCACGGCACCGGCCCGCGGATGCGCGCGGGCCAGCCGGCGCGCCGCGGGTTTGGCGACGTCGAGCCCGACGCCGCAGCCGTCGGGTTGGGCGTCGAGCACGTGCGCGAGGTAGTAGCCGGTGCCGGCGCCGATCTCGAGTACCCGGGCCGGGCCCGCGCTCGACGCCGCGACCGCCTCGGTCACGGCCGCCGCGATCGGCGCGAAGTGACCGGCGGCCAGGAACTGATCGCGGGCGAGCACCATTTCCGCGGTGTCGCCGGTCATCTTCGTCGCGGCGCCGGTGAGAAGACTGACGTAGCCCTGCCGGGCGATGTCGAAGCTGTGCCCGGTGGCGCACAGCAGCGTGCGCTCGACGATCTCGAGATCCGACTCGCACTCCGGGCAGGCGAGCAGGTCAACGACGGCGGATTCCATACTCAGCTCCCGAACACACTGCACCCGAACACACAAGAGCCCCGCAACCGACCGAACGGAGTGCGGGGCCCCCGGGGCTCGCTGCGGCTAGCTGGTGACACCCTTGAGCTCATCGCCGAGCGCCGCAGCTTCCTCGGGCGTCAACTCGACGACCAGACGACCTCCGCCCTCGAGCGGGACCCGCATCACGATTCCCCGCCCTTCCTTGGTTGCCTCGAGGGGACCATCCCCCGTGCGGGGCTTCATGGCCGCCATCCTTGCTCCCTCCGGGTGTGCGCCGAACCGGTCGACGCAGTGCCGTTCCTCATCTGGCCCGCCTCGACTTCGGCAGGCGCGCGTCATCCATTGTTCCCTATTGCCGGAAGTCGCGGGAATCCAGACCGCTCACGGCGGTCCCGGGACCCAGCAATCGGCAAGGTGATCGTCGACGATCCCGGTCGCCTGCATGAGCGCATATGCCGTGGTCGGGCCGACGAAAGCGAAGCGGCGGCGTTTCAGTTCCTTGGCCATCGCGATCGACTCCGCGGTCGTCGCGGGCACGTCCTCGACGCCGTGCGGACGGGGCCGTGGCGGTGGCGCGAACGACCACAACAACTCGTCGAGGTCCTGGTCGAGCGCCAGCACCGCGCGGGCGTTGGCGATCGCCGCGGCGATCTTGGCGCGGTTGCGCACGATCCCGGCGTCCGAGAGCAGTCGCTCGGTGTCGGCGTCGCCGAACCCGGCGACGGTCTCCACATCGAAATCTGCGAACGCCGTGCGGAAGGCGGGCCGCTTGCGCAGGATCGTGATCCACGACAGCCCCGACTGGAACGCCTCGAGGCAGATCCGCTCGAACAACGCATCCCGACCGTGCAGCGGCCGGCCCCACTCCTCGTCGTGGTAGTCGCGGTAGAGCTGGCTCGACTCGGCCCACGGGCACCGCACCAGACCGTCAGTCACGGGGCTGCACCTGCGGCGCACGCAGCTGCGCCAACTCCGCTCGCAGCGCGTCGATCTCCGCGCCGAGCCGATCCAGCGCCCAGTCCACCTCGCTGGCTTTGTAGCCGCGCAGCACCTGCTGGAAGCGCAACGCCAGCACGTCGGCGCCCGTCACGTCCTCGGCGGGCAGCACCGTGGCGGTGGTGCCGCGCGGCAGCGGCCCCAGTTCCTCCGAGCGGCCGAACACGGCGGACGCAAGCAGGAACAGCACCGCCGCGACCACGCCGACGATCAGCATGTAGAGCAGCATCGTGAGCATGCCGACAATCCTGCCAGCAGCGTCCGACAGACTACGGACGCAGAGTGTTCATCGGCGGCCGGTCCGCCAGCAACACCTCCGTGCTGACCGGCACGAACGTGCCGTCGACCAGCGGGAACTGCGTCAGCGGTGACCCCGAGTCCGCGATCCCGCAGCGGGCCAACATGGTGCCGACGATCTGGCGGCTCATCACGCCGAGATCCGACAGCGGCCGGTTGCGATGCTTGCGGACACCCAGGTTGACCTGCCCGATCGCACACAGCCCCAGCTGGTCGTAGGCGTCGATCAGCAGCCCGATCTCCACCCCGTAGCCCGGCGCGAACGGCACCGCCGTCAGCAGTTCCCGGGTGCCGGCGTATTCGCCACCGAGTGGCTGCAGCACGCTCGACAGATCCGGGCGCAGCGCCGCCAGCAGCGGCCGCGCGACCAGTTCGGTGACCCGACCGCCGCCGTTGGCCTCGACCGTGCCACCGTGCTGCAGCGGTCGGCGGTAGTAGCCCTTGACCAGGTGGATGTCGTCGACCATGAGCAGCGGACCGAGCAGTTTCGGCACGAACGCCGGATCCGGGTCGATCAGATCCGAGTCGACGAACGCGATCAGATCACCGCTCGTCGCGGCCAGCGACCGCCACAGGACCTCGCCCTTCCCCGGCACCGGCGTGAGTTCCGGCACCGCCTCCTCGCGGGAGATCACGGTTGCGCCGGCGGACCGGGCGCGCTCGACGGTGTCGTCGACCGAGCCCGAGTCCAGCACGACGAGTTCGTCGACCAGCCCGCCCAGCATCGGGTGGATCGTGTCGAGCACCCCGGCGACCGTGGTCTCCTCGTTCAGCGCCGGCAGCACCACCGACACCGTGCGCCCCCGCTTCGCCGCCTCCAGTTCGGCGACGGACCAGGTGGGGTGGTCCCAGGTGTTGGCTTCCGCCCAGTAGTGGTGAGCGTCCCGCTTGTCGAGGTCCGGGCGCTTCACAGTATCCGCGATGGACGCGATGGACCCGATGGTCATGCCAGCCCCCGCACCGTCCGCGCGGGCGTGCGTGTCCCCACGATCGCCGCGGTCATGTCGACGACGCGTCTGGTCGCCGCGACCTCGTGCACGCGAAAAATCCGCGCCCCAGCCGCAGCTGCCAATGCCGTTGCTGCCAATGTGCCCTCCAACCGGTCGGTGAGCTCCACACCAAGAGTCTCCCCGATGAAATCCTTGTTGCTCAGGGCCATCAACACCGGCCACCCGGTGTTTACAAGAACGTCCACGTGTCGCAACAACTCGAGCCCGTGATAGGTGTTCTTTCCGAAATCATGGGTCGGATCGATCAAGATCGAGTCTCTGGGCACCCCCATACCGGAAGCTTTCTCGGCCGCCGCGACGAGTTCGGCGGTCACCTGGCCCACCACGTCGGTGTAGCGCACCCGGTGCGGACGGGTGCGCGGGGTTGCCCCGCCGGTGTGGCTGCATACGATCCCGGCGCCGGTTTCGGCCGCCACCGCGACCAGATCCGGGTCTGCGCCTGCCCACGTGTCGTTGACCAGGTCGGCACCTTCGGCGACCGCCCGCCGCGCGACGTCACTTCGCCAGGTGTCCACGCTGATCGGCAACCGCGGGTACCGGTCCCGGATCCACGCCACGAACGACACCACCCGCCGGGTCTCCTCGGCGGCGTCCACCTCATCCCCGGGGCCGGCCTTCACGCCGCCAATGTCGACGAGGTCCGCCCCCTCGTCCACGGCACGGTCCACGGCGGCCATCGCGGACTCGTCGGTGAAGGTGGCGCCGCGGTCGTAGAACGAGTCCGGGGTGCGGTTCACGATCGCCATGACCAGCGCCCGATCGGTGGCGACCGGTTTCCCGCACAGCGTCGGCGAAACTGCGACGGCCCGCCCGGGAAGATTCACTCCGGCCGCTTCCCCGCCGCGACCTCGTCGACGTAGTCGTCGTAGAACTCTACGTAGCCGTCGGCGCGGCCCGCGAGCACGTACCGCTGCCCGGCACCGTCGCTGAAACCCTCCTTGCGCAGGTCCACCTTCTTGCTCTTGAACGTCGAGGTCTGCTCGAGTTCGTCGACGACCCGGACGAACAACGGCACGGCGTACGCGGGCAACGCAGCGTACAGCACCCGCGCCACTGCCGCACCGTCGAACAGCGCACCGTCACGCAGTGTGATCGCGGCCATCCCCGCCTTGCCGTCGGTGCCGGGCACGTCGACGCCGTACACCACGGCGTGCTCGACCTCGGTTGTCCCCGCGAACGCGCCCTCGACCTCCGTGGTCGCGACGTTCTCGCCCTTCCAACGGAAGGTGTCGCCCAGTCGGTCCACGAACGCGACGTGCCACCACCCCTGCCGACGCACCAGGTCCCCCGTGTCGAACCAGACGTCGCCGTCGTCGAACGCGGCTCGCACCAGTTTGCGTTCGCTGGCCTCGTCGTCGGTGTAGCCGTCGAACGGGGTGCGGGCGGTGACCTTCGCGAGCAGCAATCCCACCTCGCCACGCGGCACTCGCCGCAGGCGGCCGTCGGCACCGCGGCGCGGGGCACCCGAATCCTCGTCGTACTCCACCACCGCGTGCGGGAGCGGACAGATCCCGGCGGTGCCCTCGGCGTTGAGGACGTTGATGAAGGCGATGTTGCCCTCGCTCGCGCCGTAGAACTCGACGACCCGTTGGACTCCGAAGCGGGACTTGAATTCGTCCCAGATCTCCGCACGCAGGCCGTTGCCGATCATCATGTTCACGTGATTGTCCCGGTCGCGTGGGCTCTCGGGCCGGTTGAGCAGGTAGCGGCACAACTCGCCGATGTAGATGAACGCGGTCGCGTCCGCGGCGCGCACCTCGTCCCAGAACCGCGACGCCGAGAACTTCGCCCCAAGCGCGAACGTCGCGCCGCCGCCGAGCACCGCCGACAGCGCCACCGTCACGGCGTTGTTGTGGTACAGCGGCAGGCAGCAATACAAGGTGTCGCCGGGGTGCAGGCGGGCACCGAGGCGGCCGAACCCCGACATGCCCTTGAGCCAGCGGTAGTGCGTCATCACGCTCGCCTTCGGCAACCCGGTGGTGCCGGAGGTGAAGATCAGGTACGCGCGGTCGTGGCCGGTGACCTGCGCACACACCTCGGGGTCGGTGGTGTCGTCGGAGGAGAGGTCGGCGCAGTCCACGACCCCGGAGGGGCGCTGCGCCAGCGAGTTCAACGCCTCCGAAGACTTCCCAGACTTCCCAGCCTCCCCATCCTCGGCGCCGACCACCAGCACCGACGTCTCGAGCAGGCCGATGCTGTGCGCGAGCACGTCTCCGCGTTGGTTGTGGTTGAGCAGGCCGGCGGTCGCGCCGAGTTTGACGATGCCGAGCACCAGCAGGAGCGTCTCTGGTCGGTTCTGCATCAGGACCCCGACCGCGTCGCCGCGGCCGATGCCGCGGGCCGCGAGCGCGTGCGCGTAGCGGTTCGCCTGCGCGTTGGCCTCGGCGTAACTCCACTTCGCGCCCTCAAACTTCAGGAACGGCCGATCGGGGTGTCGGTCGGCCAGGCGCTGGAACATCAACCCGATCGACTGCCGGGTATCCGGCCCGAGCAGCAGCCCCAGCCCACCGGCTGCCATCGTCGTCACGTCGGGCAGCAGCTTCGGGAGC
>DATDBL010000379.1:0-9268 GCA_036524855.1 Aldersonia sp.
CGCTCCGACAGCGGCCTCGAACTCGTCGCGACCGAACCGCTGCCCGAGCACGGCCCGATCGGCACGCTGCTGGTTCCGGGCGGGATCCGCATGCGCCACGCCGCGACGGAGGCGCCGGAGTTCATCGCGTGGCTGCGCCGCGCCGCGCCCCGGGCCCAGCGGGTCGTGTCGGTCTGCACCGGCGCGTTCCCGCTTGCCGCCGCCGGACTGCTCGATGGACTCGCCGCCGCCACGCATTGGCGCTGGGCGCCGGCGCTGGCCCGGGAGTACCCCGAAGTCGACGTCCACGCCGACGCGATCTACCTCCGGCAGGGCCGGATCTGGACCACGGGCGGCGTCACCGCGGGCATCGACGTCGCGCTCGCGCTGGTGGAGGCCGACCACGGGTCGGCGGTCACCCAGCAGATCGCCCGCGACCTGCTCGTGTTCGTCCGCCGTCCCGGCGGGCAGAGCCAGTTCGCGGCGCCGGTGTGGGCGCCGCCCGCCGGACGGCCCGCGGTCCGCGCGGCGCAGGATCTCATCCACGCCGACCCCGCTGCCGACCTGCGGGTTCCCGAACTGGCGCGGCAGGTCGGGATGAGCACGCGGCACTTCACGCGCGAGTTCACCAGAGAAATCGGCCAGCCGCCGGCCGAGTACGTCGAACGGGTCCGCGTCGACGCGGCCCGTCGCCTGCTCGAATCCGAACCCGTCCTCGTCACCGTCGCCGCGAACCGCTGCGGCTTCGGTTCCGCCGAGACCATGCGGCGCGCGTTCCTGCGTCGCCTCGGCGTCCCACCCGACCACTACCGGCGCCACTTCGCGCCGATCACCTGAACGGAGACACCACATGTCCATCCAGACCCTCACCAACCGCGGATTCGTCGTCCACTACCTGCAGATGCTCGCCGCGATGGGCGTGGGCATGCTCGTCTTCATGCCCGTTGGCATGGTCGTCGACCCGTCCGGCGTCGAGGCGAAGTCCCTGCTCATGGCGACCGGGATGACAGCAGGGATGACGGCGTGGATGGCCTACCACCGGCACAGCCTCGCCGCGATCGGCTCGATGGCGTTGGCAATGTACGGCTCGTTCGTCGCGCTGTTTCCGCTGTACTGGGCGGGCCTGCTGAGCGAGACCGCAGTGATGGCCGTCGGGCACGTGCTGATGTTGCCGGCGATGGCCGCGGCCATGCTATGGCGACGCGACGAGTACATCCGATGAGCCGCAAGGTCTTTCGCCGCATCGGCCTCGGTCTCGTGGTCGTGCTCGCCGCCGCCGCCGCCGCGGGCGGCGTCTGGCTGGCGACACTGCCCGGGGCCCCGACTGGCCCGAACCCCGAACCCGTCCCGCAGGCCGAGGTCGACGCCACCCTCGCCGCCCTGGCCCCACCGAAGCGAGAACGGCCGCTGGTCGCGGTCGTGGGCATCAACGACACGACCGAGGTCACCGACTATCTGGTGCCCTACGGCATCCTGCACCACGCCGACGTCGCCGACGTGGTCGCCCTCGCCACCGAACCCGGCCCGGTCACGCTGTATCCGGCACTGCGGGTCGAGCCGCAACAGACGGTCGCGGACTTCGACGCCGCGCATCCCGACGGCGCCGACTACGTCGTCGTGCCGAGGATGAGTCGCGACGACGACCCGGTCGTGCTCGACTGGCTGCGCGCGCAGCACGCGAAGGGCGCCATCGTGATCGGGGTGTGCGCGGGCGCCAAGGTCGTCGCGGCGAGCGGCCTGCTGGACGGTCGGCGCGCGACCACGCACTGGTACTTCGTCGACGAATTGCGCGAACTGGAGCCCAACGTGGAGTACGTGCCGGATCGACGCTTCGTCGTCGACCGGGGCGTCGCGACAACCACCGGGATCACCGCGTCGATGCCGGCGATGCTGACACTGATCGAGGCGATCGCCGGCCGCGAGCGGGCCGCCGCCGTCGCCGCCGAACTCGGGGTGACCAGCTGGGACGCCCGCCACGATAGTGCCGCGTTCGTCTTCAACCGGCCGTTCGCGCTGACCATCGTCCGCAACACCACCGCGTTCTGGAACGACGACCGCCTCGGCATCGAGCTGACGGACGGCATCGACGAGGTGTCGCTGGCTTTGGTGGCGGACGCGTGGTCGCGCACCTACCGCTCGCAGGCGGTGAGCTTCGCCGACGGACCCGTCGTCTCGCGCGGCGGGCTGCAGGTCTTGCCCGAGGAGCAGTCCGCGCCGGGCGACCTGCTGAGCATCGACGACCGGCCACCGGCGCAGCGGTTGGCGTCGACCCTCGACGAGATCGCCGGCGCGTACGGCGACGCCACCGCCGACGTCGTCGTAACCGAACTCGAGTATCCGCGGGGGTGAGTCACTACTCCGCGCGGCGGCCGCGTCGTTGGTGCATGCGTTGCGGCGGGCGGACGAAGTGGCCGATGTGGGTGTCGCCCGCAAGCGGCGCACCCAGGCGCGCTGCTCACTGGGCGATCGGGAGCGAATCCACGAACCAGCCGGGTCGGAAACGCCCGGGGTGAATGCTTCTCGTCGTGGCTCGGGGCGTTAGGCGGGCCCCCGGGCGAACACGTGGTCGAGGTGTGAGGCGACGAGGGCAACCTGGTCATCGAGGCTCTCCTCGGAGACAGCCTCGAGACGTTCCTTTCGTCGCCACGCTGCCCACTTGGCCTGGCCGACCTCGCCGTAACCGACTAGATGTGGAGCGACCGGCTCGAGGACGACGCTGCGGTGGCGGGCCACGGCTCGGGCGGAGTGCAGCGGCTCGCCCGTGTCGATGCCTTGTCGGGCGATTTGGACGATGTCTACGTAGTCGCGCCAGCGGGTGCTCGTGATGCCGCGTTCGAGGATTGTCACGCCCTTCTCGGCGACGGTGGTCTCCGGCGCGTAGCCAAGAAGCTCGATCGGGTCACCCAGGAGCCGGTCGATTCGGACCCTCCTGGGGGCGGGCACGATCGGGTCTCCGGTGGACACGTCCCACGCGGCGACGCCCTGCCAGGGTCCGATGCTCGCCTTCACTCGGACCCGCATCCCGGGATAGTCGGATTGCTCACGGATCTCGTGCACGGTGATCGTGTCGGCATCGAAGACCACACCGTCCGCGACGTCGGCGGCGGCGATGTCGCGGACCACGTCGGCGAGGTGGTCCGCGGTGACATCGGCACTGACGGCGTTGGCGTCGGCGTCCCGTGTCGGCCGACGTACCCCGTAGGCCGCGAGCAAGATGCCACCCTTGAGTACGAAGTCCTCGGCATGGACGGTACGAGTCAGCCGGTCGAGGAACGACTCGAGCAGATGACGAATCAGGTACACCTCGGTCGGCGCAGCGGTCCCGGACTTCGCTGCGGTTGATCGTGCCGCCGCCTGGAGTCGACGAACGCCTCCTCGCCGGTGCTCATGCGAGGAGGTCCAGGGCTTGCAGGACTGGCCGTTTCGCCCGCGGCAGGCGGGTTGCGATATCGATCAGGCGGGCGGGCTTGCCGCCGCGTCGCAGCCATTCCTTCAACGCATCGCGGGCGAGCTCGTACCCAATCTCGCCCCTCAGCCTGAAGGCATCGGCGATCGACCGCTCGGGCGAGTACAGCCCGATTGTCAGGTCCGTGCCGGGAATCGGGATCTGGTCGCCGCCGAGGTCGAAGGTGGCACGGTCGAAACAGTGCCAGGCGATCGACGCTGCGCTGGTTGGGATGCGGGCCCCGCGTGGGATCGCGACGTCCAGAGCCGCCGGGATCGCGTCGCACAGGTCGTGCTGAGCAAGCGCCGAGGTGAGGCAGATCGTCGCATCGGGGCGTCGGGTGGTTGCCTCGAGCCAGTCCCAGTCCGCGGCTGCGGCGTCAGTGGGAAGGTAGATGCCGCGGGCGATCCGTTCGTAGCGACCCTCCTGCGCGGCGCGATAGAGCGCGCTGCGGGACATGCCCTGCTGCTCTGCAGTGCGTGGCGTGAGCGCCTTCATCTCGTCACCTCCGATCCGTGGAACAGAAGGTCTACAGCTAATCATAGCTGATGACGTTTTGTTCCACGAACCGTCACGATCCGCGGCTGCCTGCGCCTGCTGCCCGAACAGACGTCTGCCCCGACAGCGTGCTCGCGTCGTTGAGTAACCGACCACCGGCCCAGGAACTCGCGTCGACCCTCGTCGAGATCGCCGACGGGTACGGCGACGCGATGCCGACGTCATCGCGACCGAACTCGAGTACCCGCGCGGATGAGTAGATGCGGAGATGCACCAACTGCGCAAGGGCCTGCTCGACGCCCGCCGTCGAGCCCAGCATGGACCCGTTCCGGGACTTCGTCATCGGCCGGGACCCGGTGTGAGTGTTGGTGGAGCGCGAGAGGTGACTGCGCCGGCTTTCCTGGGACGGTTTCGCGTGTTTCTCGATGGGTTGGGCAGTTCAGCCGAGTCCGGGGGCCGGGTCGATCGCCACCGACAGGGTGTCCTTGACCATGGCCAGGGCGGCTCCGAGCGGGCTGGATCGGCCACCGGAGACGGTGATGTCGCCCGCCGCGCCACATTCGAATGTGACTGCCTTTTCGGGGCCGACCAAGGCCCCGAACGGCGGCGCGGTGCGGGGGAACTCGCGCAGCGCCACGACGACCCGGCCCGGATCCTCGACCCTGGCCGAGCCGACGTGCCGCAGAACCGCGCCGCGGGCGGCGGCGCCGAGGGCACGGGGGGCGGTGGCGGCGTCGATCGGGTCCGTCTCGACCGTGCACGCGCCGGCGTCCCATTCCCACACCAGACCGGCCAGCAGGCGTAGTTTCGTCGCGGCGTCGATCCCGGACAGGTCGGCGGCGGGATCGGCCTCGGCGATGCCCCGGTCCTGCGCCACGGCGATGGCGTCGACGAGGGTGACGCCGTCACGGAGTCGGTCGAGCACGTAGGTCGCGGTCCCGTTCAGGCAGCCGCGGATCGCGCGGACCTCGAACCCGCGCAGACCGGCACGTGCGATGTCCCCGGCCGGCAGCGCGGCTCCCGTGGCTGCGGAAATCCGAATGCTGCGGCCGTGTGCACGTGCGGCGGCGTGCAGTGCCGACCACCCCGACAGCAGCGGCGACTTGGTCGCCGATACCAGATGCGCACCGTAGGCCAGCGCCGCCAACCCGTCCGAGAGTGCCTCGTCTACACCGCGCGGTTGAGAAGGAACAGCCTGCGCGACAACGACCGGCGAGGTGTCCGACAGCAGCTCGGCGAGGTGACCGCGGGCCGACCACCGCGCCCGCTCGGGAGGCGCGGCGCCGTCGGGGAGAACGACCTGGCTCGCGCGTCCGCGAATCGCGACGATCCGCAGGTCCACACGGTACCGGCTGCGGAGTTCCTCGCGCCGGCGGCGCAGCACGGCAGCGTAGTGCTGCGCCACCGGGCCATAGCCGATCAGCAGGATCGGGACGGCGACTGTGTTCATCCTGCGGCGACCCCTCGGTTTGGATTTCTCTCGGAGCTGTGGACATCAGGTCCGCCGGCACCACGATGACGAGAATCGCCGAGCCGATCATGACCTTCCTGCGGCGGCGGTGCCGCACCGTATCGATCCCCTCGACGCCGCCGCCGATCACTCGGCTCGGCGAGTGACGAGCACGGCGTCGTACAGCTCCTTCTTGCCGACCCCACCTACCGCGACCTGCGCACATGCGTCTTTGAGCCTGATCCCGTCGCCAACGAGCTGTTCGACCTCCGCGACGAGGGTGTCGAGGTCGGCGACGGGCTGCGCGCCGGCGAGCACGACGGTGATCTCGCCGCGCGCCCCCTCGACCGCCCAGGCGGCCAGATCGGCGAGGGTGCCCCGCACGACCTCCTCGTAGGTCTTGGTGAGTTCCCGGCACACCGCGGCGCGGCGGTCGGGCCCGAGCACCTCGACCGCATCGGTCAGGCACGCGGCCAGCCGGTGCGGCGCCTCGAAGAACACGCACGCCCGCGCCTCGGCGCGTAGGGTCGCCAGCCACGAGCGGCGGGCACCCTGTTTGCGGGGTGCGAAACCGTCGAAGCAGAACCGCTCCACCGGCAGCCCGGACACCGCGAGCGCGGTCGTCACCGCGGACGGGCCCGGCAGGCAGGTCACCGACAGGTCCGCCTCGACGCAGGCGGCGACGAGCCGGTAGCCGGGGTCGCTCACGGACGGCATGCCCGCGTCGGTCACGAGCAGGACGGTGGCCCCGGACCGAATGTCGTCGAGCAGACCCGGGATGCGGGCCGCCTCGTTGTGGTCGTAGAAGCTCACCAGCCGCCCGGTGATCTCCACGTCGAGCGCCCGCGCCAGCGCCCGCGCGCGCCGGGTGTCCTCGGCGGCGACGACGTTCGCGCTGGCCAGCGCGGCGCGCAGACGAGGTGAGGCGTCCCCGACGTCACCCATCGGCGTGCCCGCCAGCACCAGCCTGCCGTCCTCGTCCACGCCGCAGAGCATACGATCGGGCCGTGACCCAGGTGATGGACCCGACGCCCGTCACCCCGCTCACCGTCAGACCCGCGGCGCGGATCCCCGACACCGACTTCGGTCCGACCGACCGTCGGCGCGGCTGGATCGTCACCGCGGTCCTCACCGCGATCGCCGCGGTCACCCGGTTCACGATGCTGAACTACCCGACCGACGCGGGCACCCCGGTCTTCGACGAGAAGCACTATGCGCCGCAGGCGTGGCAGGTGTTGACCGGTGGCGGGGTCGAGGACAACCCCGGGTACGGCCTGGTGGTGCACCCGCCGGTGGCCAAGCAGTTGATCGCGCTCGGCGAGGGGATCTTCGGCTACAACGGCTGGGGCTGGCGGTTCGCCGCCGCGACCGCCGGCACGATCCTGGTGCTGCTCGTCGTGCGGATCACGCGGCGGATGACGCGCTCCACGATGGTCGGCGCGATAGCAGGGTTGCTGCTGATCGTCGACGGCCTGACGTTCGTCACGTCGCGCATCGGCATGCTCGACATCTTCCTGGCACTGTTCGTCACCGCCGCGTTCGGCGCCCTGGTGGTGGACCGGGACCAGATGCGCGAGCGGATGGTTCGCGTTGTAGCCCAGGGCCGACTCGATGTCTCGCCTTACGGGCCCCGGTTCGGGGTGCGCTGGTGGCGCTTCGGGGCCGGCGTGCTGCTCGGGTTGGCGTGTGCGACCAAGTGGTCGGGGCTGTACTTCGTCGCGTTGTTCGGGCTGCTGTGCGTCGGGTTCGACCTCGCCGCCCGCCGCGCGTACCGGGTGCAGCGCCCCTGGCGCGGGGTCGCCCGGCGCGACGTCGGCCCGGCTTTGTACGCGCTGGTGGTGGTCCCGCTCGTCGTGTATCTGCTCAGCTACGCACCGTGGTTCGCCAGCGAGACCGGTGTGTATCGGCACGCGGTCGCCAACCAGGTCGGAACCGGCGGGGTGTTCTCGTGGGTGCCGGATTCGCTGCGGTCGTTGTGGTACTACAACGCGGGCGTGCTGCGCTTTCACGAGGAGTTGACGAACTCGGCGGGCAACCGGCACCCGTGGGAGTCGAAGCCGTGGACGTGGCCGATGGGGTTGCGGCCGATGCTGTACTACTACGCCGACGGGGACGGCGTGCGCGGGTGCGGGCAGACCGGGTGCGTCAAGGCGGTGATGCTGGTCGGCACGCCCGCGCTCTGGTGGGTCGCGGCCGCGGTGATCGGCTGGTCGCTGTGGCGGGTGTTCATCAGCCGGGACTGGCGCTACACCACGGCACTGGTCGGATACGCGGCGGCGCTGCTGCCGTGGTTCCTGACCCTGGACCGGCAGATGTACTACTTCTACGCGGTCGCGATGGCGCCCTTCTACGTGATGCTGCTCGCGATGGCGTTGGGCGAGATCGTCGGGAGGTCGCGGGCGCCGGCGGAGCGGCGGGGTACTGGACTACTCGCCGTGTGCCTGTACCTGGGGATCGTGGTCGCGAACTTCGTGTGGCTGTTTCCGATCCTCACCGCGCTGCCCATCACGCCGAGCCTGTGGGCGGATCAGCTGTGGCTGCCGAGTTGGCGCTGACCGGTCACCGCAGCGCCGCCTTGACCAGATCGATCGCGACCTTGTCGCTGATGCCGAGCTCCCGCACGGCGGCGACGTAGTCGGTCGCGGCACGAGCGGCCTCGTCGCGGGTGGGGTCGCCGGAGGCGGCGACGAAGGTCCCGCTGCGTCCCCGAGTCTCGAGTACGCCGAGTTCCTCGAGCCGACGGTAGGTCCGGGCGACGGTGTTGGGCGCGAGCCCGAGGTCCTCGGCGAGGCCGCGGACGGTCGGGATCTTCGTGCCGGCGACCAACTGCCCGGACTGGACGCGCGCGATGATCGCGCTGCGCAACTGCTCGTAGGGTGGCGTGCCTTTGTGGTGGTCGATGACGATGCGCGGTCCGGGGAGTGTCATAGCTGCTCGACTGCCTTCGCGACGGGTGTGTCTCCCTCCGTGAGCAGCAGCGTCTCACCAAAGGAGGCCGTCGCGCCCAGGAGTGCGGCGATGACGGCGGCGACGTCGGCGCGGGTCACCTTGCCGCGGTCGAGCGGCGGCCTTCGCAGGGTGACGAGCCCGGTGGCGGCGGCGTTGGTGAGCAGGCCGGGCCGCAGGATCGTCCAGTCGAGAGCGCTGCGGGCGCGCAGGTCCTCCTCGGCGGCCGTCTTCGCGGCGATATAGGCGGCCCAGGTCTCGTCGCGGTCGGCGGCCACGGGTTCGCCGGCGCCGAACGCGCTGATCTGCACGAATCTCCGAACCCCCGCACGTTCGGCGGCGTCGGCGAGGTGTACCGATGCGGCGCGGTCGACGGTGTCCTTGCGCGCGGGCCCGCTACCCGGTCCGGCGCCGGCGGCGAACACGGCAGCATCGGCCGAGCCGAGCGCGGCGGCGACGTCGTCGACCCCGGCGTTCTCGAGGTCGAGCACGAGCGCTTCGGCGCCCCACGTCTGCACGTCGTCGGTGTGGCGGGGGTTGCGGATGAGCGCGACGGGGTGGTCGCCCGCCGCGGCGAGCAGGTCGATCAGGTGGTGGGCGATCTGGCCGTGCCCTCCGGCAATGACGACTCGCTGACCTGACATCGGATCGGACCTTCCTTCTCGGTTGTGGGGACCGCAATTCGGGATGCCCCGCGGTGCCGGTCGGTCAAACAAAATGCGGCACAATCGCGGCATGTCGAACAGAGCCACCAACCGGGCCACCACTGCAACGATCTACCACAATCCTCGATGCAGCACCTCACGCAACGTACTCGAATCGATTCGGGCCGCCGGGATCGAACCCACCGTGGTCCGGTATCTCGACACCCCACCCACCCGCGACGGCCTGCGCAAACTGCTCGACGACGCCGGCCTGCAACCCAGCCAGGCCGTCCGCAAACGCGAGTC
>DATDBL010000380.1:0-28553 GCA_036524855.1 Aldersonia sp.
TGTTGGCCTCGGTCGACGGGCTGCGGTTCGTCGTGCCGAAGAAGACCATCAACGCCGGCGCCTCACCGCGCTACTACCACTTCAAGCGCGGCATCACCTGGCTCAACGCCGTCAACGACCAGGTGGCGGGGATCGGGCAGATGGTGGTGCCCGGCGCCAGACGCTGCGACATTGTGGGCGCCCGCGAGGGTGATGCAGGTTCGAGCGATTTGCGGAATGCTTTGGCGGTCTGGGGCGTCGAGGTCGATGGTGTTGGCGACGCAGTCTGGTGCGAGAACCCGATCTTCTCGGCCGAGTCGATGGGCGACTGGTTGGCCCCCGCCTCGAACTCGACGCGGCGGACGCGCGGACGGCGGTGTTGACACTGGCCGCGGGCCCGCGCGGATTCCAGGCCCTCGACGAATTTGCAACTGCACCAACACTAGGGTCGTTCGGATGAGCACACTGGGAGATCCACGACTCGACGAATTGCTCGACCGGCTCTATGCAGTGAATGCCGGGCAGGAGAAAGACCTGGTCGGCTATTTCACCGAGCGCACACGGGCCGGGAGCTTGGATTGGCGCCACCTCGACGACGACGCGAACCGCTTCCTGTCGGACAAGATGGTTGCACTCGACCGCGACAAGGCCTTGTTCTGTCACCGCCTCTGCCTCGCGCTGCGCGCCAAACGCGTCGTGGAAGCCGGTACGTCGCACGGCGTCTCAACCCTACATCTGGCCCAGGCCGTCCGCCTGGTCGCCGCGGACGATGACACGCCCGGCGTCGTGATCGGTACGGAGTACGAGCCGGAGAAGGCAGCGACTGCACGGGCGAACTTCGCCGCCGCCGGCCTCGAACACTACATCGACTTGCGTGAGGGCGATCTGCGGGAGACGCTCGGGTCAGTCGAGGGTCCGGTCGACTTTGTGTTGATCGACATCTGGACCGAGATGGCACGCCCGGCCCTTGAATGCGTTGCGCCGCAGTTGCGTTCCGGCGCGGTGGTCATCGCGGACAACACCACGACCTTCGTCGACGCCTACGTCGACTATTTCGAGTTCGTTACCGATCCAGCGAACGGCCTCGTCACACAGACGTTGCCGTTCGAGGGCGGTCTCGAGATGACCGTCAAACTCTGACTGGTGGCGGCCCCGGGGATACCTGCGACTCGTCACCCAAATCCGCTTCCGACACACCAAGGCGACCAGTCTTTTGAACGCAGGCGTGCCGCTGCACGTCGTGCAGCGCCACATGGGGCATGTCACTCCGGCCATGACCATGGAGTACGCCGAAACCCTCGCCGAGACCCACGAGCGCGAGTTCCTGCGCTACCGCAAGATCACCGCCGCCGCGCGTGAGCTGCCGGGTGATTGGCGGAGCCGAGGAGGATGCCACATGGGGCACTACTTGATCGTGACCTGGGACGGTGCGGGGAATCTCGTGCCAACATTGGGTATCACACGCGCACTCGTCGAGCGTGGGCATGACGTGCGGCTGATCGGGCACGAGTCGATCGCGCAGCGGTGCGGCGATGGAGGAGCCCGCTTCGTTCCGTTGTCCCAGGGCGAAGGCCGGGATGCGATGGACCATCCGGACGACGTCGAAGCCGAGGTGAGGCGCCTGATCGAGGACCTGTTCTTCAGCTCGACCATCGCCGAGGACGTGGAGCACGAGCTGGACCGGGAGCCGGCCGACGCGGTGCTGGTCGACTGCACGCTGTTCACGGCGATCGACGTCGCGCTGGCATCGGGGACTCCGACCGCGACGCTGTTCCACACGCCGTACACGATCTTCCGGGCAGGGCCCCTCGTCGAGATGTTCGCACCGGGCATCCCGATCGCGAACGCACACCGCACGCAACTCGGTCTGCCGGCAATCGAGAAACTCGGCGACATCCACGACGCATGCGCGCACGCGATCGTCGCGGTACCGAAGGAATTCGAGCCCGACGCCCAGGACGCGGCCAACGTGCTACGCATCGGACCCGTGCTCGACGCGCCCCCGTTGTCCCGCCAGATCGACAAGGTCGAGGTCCCCGACGGATCGACGCCAATGGTCGTCGTCAGCCTCAGCACCAGCGCACAGGGCGGCCAGGTCGATCTGCTGCAGCGGTGCGTCGATGCGGTCGCGCGATTGCCGGTGCGCGCCATCGTGACGACCGGCGCGTCGATCGATCCCGCATCCGTGAACGCCGGCGCCAACACGCGGGTGGTGCGGTACGTGCCGCACTCCGCGATCCTCCCGTCGGCGTCACTGGTAATCACGCACGCCGGCCTCGGCACCACCATGGCCGAGCTCGGTCGCGGTGTGCCGCTGCTGTGTACGCCGATGGGCCGCGATCAATTCTTCAACGCCGAGCAGGTCCAGGCCCTCGGCGCGGGCCGCATGCTGAGGCCGGATTCCAGCAGCGACGCGATCGCACGGCCGCGACGCACATCCTCGATCACGACCACTTCAAGGCCGGCGCGCAGCGGATGGCCATCGCGATCGGCCGCTACGGCGGCGCGGCGCAGGCCGCTGCCGCGCTCGAAGCGCTCGCGCCGCAGGGAGGGTTCGCGTCGTAGCGGGTCGGTGGTGGTCTGAAACCCGAACTCCGTGTCGAGCTGGTGTGACGCTTCGACGTCTCGTTCGGTGCGGTCGCGCTGATGACGCGATGAACCCGGGCGGCCTGATCCTTCCCGCATGCGTCAACATCGCCCAGCGGACGTAACATACTCGAGCATGGCCGCTGCGGCGACACCATCCGCGGCGCTGGGGGGCCCTTGTCGTTGGAGGGTTACAGCCTGCGCTGGCTTCGCAGGCCTGTTCGCGGGTGGGGTGCGGTCCGACTGAAGCGGAAGTTGTCGTGGAACCCCGCGCCGCGAAACTGCTGGATAACAGAATGTTATCCATGTTCGATGGCGGACGGGGATGCGGCCGCGGGTGGGAAACTCGTATCCGTTGGCGTGGGCCCATTCTCGGATGGCGCAGGTTTCTGCCGTGTCGCGGCCGGACGGTCGCTCGGGGAGGCGGTGCGGCGGTGCGGCGTTGGCGTCGCCCGCCGGTGTGGGTAGCGCAAGAGTCGATCAGCTCGGGACTCCTCGGAGGCCCGATACGGTCCACGCGACACCACAGCTCACCTCACTCTCGTCTTTCGATCGCCAGGCGCCCGACCACCGCATCAGAAACGACGCCCGCGTCTGTCGGATCAGCGCGCATCGTCAGCAGGACTGAGACGATCTGGTCGTGAATCTCACGTAGTGCCGCGGGCGGCAGTACGGTCGAGGTCGCTGACGCTGCGTCGTCATGGTGCAGGTGACGCCTGATCCAACTTTGGACGGTGGACTGGATGTCCCTTCTGGCTTGATCCGAGGCAGCTTCGACGATCCAGCCGACAGCGGTCTGGACGGCCTGGATGACAAAGGGCAGGAGTGCCGGGAGTAGCTCGACACCGAACCCCGACTGTTCGTCGCGGAGACTTGCGGGTGGTGTGCCGACTCCGTCCACGTACCACTGCTCGTTTGCGGCGAAGACTCCGATCTCCTCTGGCGCTACCTCTGCCAGTATTTCGGAGGTGAGCTTCGACACGAGTTCGCGGCGTTCGGCCGGGTTGACGAGATCCGATTGGCGATCCGGGTGCCTCGACGCAACTGAATTCGACAGGTCCGAAGCGCTCATCACTAAATACCTCCGCTAGCTTCGCTACGACCGGCGAAGCCGGAATTCTGAGTCAAGTTCGCTGTTCTCCGGTCGCCTTCGAACGCGTAACGTGGAACGTGCTCGCTCCACAGCGCAAAGACAGCGCACCTGACCTGCCGATACGCACTTCGCGTCATGGTCAACATTCATCGGCGTAGCGAGTGGTGGCGGTCGGCCGGGTAATTCCAGCCTCGTCCTCACGCCGCAGTCGTCTAAAGGGGCCTTCGTCCTGATCAGGCCGGACTTCCGCCAACTGCGGTGGACCGCGTGGCGGATTGCGACCGTGCTCACCCTGCGCGTAAGAAATAACCTCGGAGTTCGTTGAGGTTCGCCCTGCAGTGATAGGTCCTTTACCTGGGCTTTCTCGTGTCCGACCTGTTTGTTTCGGGATTGAGCATGTCTCAGGTTTTCTGAAGGTCTATCGTCTTTGCTGTTGGTCTTGCGGGTTTGGTGAAGGCGATCGTCAACGGTGGATGGTTCTTGCCCCCGGCCACCCACGCCTTGATCTGTTCCTCGAACCCGAGCAGCTGTTCCCACGCCGCCCCGTGCCCGTTCGGCCGCGCCGGGCGCACCGCCTCGACCACCGCACCGATCAACTCGTCGTCGAGCGCCTCCACCCCCGCGTCGCGCCGCAACCCGGCCGCCTGCGCGGCCTCGACATAGCGGCGCAACGTTTTCCGGTCCACCCCGCAGCGCGCCGCGATCGTGCGCAACCCCGGCGGACGCGCCGACGGCGCCGCGAGCCAGACCCGCAGCACTTCCTTGACTTCGTTCACACTGACCTCCCGAAACGCCATGCCCGCCGCCTTCGTGTCCGGACAACCTGACACGACGATCAAACGAGCCCATCGACGGAACCCCGGCGCGACGCGCCGGGTGGTCCCACAACTGGCAATCCGGGTGGTCCCATGACCCTGGCAGAAATCAGGTCAAACGGTCCCATGCTCATGGCAGGCGACACGTTGGACCCTGCACTGTGCCCACGGCGCCGGTATCGTCCCACTGCGACGTCCAACCGGCCACTCTCCTGCAAACCGCTGCGTAGAGCCGTCGCTGACCGAATTGGGGACTCGCTGGTGGCGTGTGGTCCGGGCAGCCACGGCCGGCGCGACTCCTCCCGGCCAGGCGAGGGGCCAAGACCGTTGCGCGCCCGCCGGGGCGGTCTCGTGTTGGGTTCGGAAAGGTGGGTGTGCCTGAGGTGTCCGGGACGTAGTTCGCACAATCTTCCGCCCAGGGCAGAGACGCACCCGGCTCGACCCGACTCCGTCACCAGGTAGCGACTCTGGTGTTCCGACAAGTCGCGGTGTGGCCTCGCGTGCCGACGGTGTATTCGAATGCCGGGCACCAGATACGGTGCCCGGCATTTCATCTGGCTCGGGTCGGCCTGTCAGGCCAGGAGCAGGCCCGCCACCGTGGCGTGCAGTCCTCGGTTCTGGATGTCCGCGTAGTTGGCCGCGATGTGTTCGACCAGGTCGGCGGCGAGGTCCGCTCGGGTCTGCTCGAGCTCCGCGAGCGGTGCGCGTGGGTCGGCATCCGCCCGGGGGACGGGCAGCTCCAGAGCTTCGTGGACCGTGACGAGCTGTTCGATCTCGGCGACCATCGGGTCGGGGCGGTACTGGACCGCTGTCGTGAGCCGGCCGACGATGTCGAGCACGGCGGTCAGTTGTGCCTGGGCGGTCTTGTTTTCGACGTGCGGCACGACGTCGTCGGTGAGGGCAGCGCCGACGGTCGCGAGCAGCTGTTCCAGGGGGTATCTCATGCGAGTTCTCCGATCGCTCGGGCGAGGCTGGCGAGCAGCATCGCGCGGAAGGTGTCGCGGTGGTATCCGAAGCTCGCCAGCCGCAGGTTGGTCAACTCACCGCTGGTGAACGCGTGCACGGCGGTGGCGGCGATCCCGACGGACTTCAGCTGGAGCAGGACGTCGAAATACACCAGCTTGTTCTCCTCGACGGTGTAGCCGCTGAGTTCCTGGTACGTCTGCAGGAACTCGTTGCGCTCGACGAGGTGACACACCTTGGGGTCGTCGCCGGGGGAGTGCCACAGCGGGTTGAGCGTGAACGTGAGGTCCTCGTGGATGCCGCCGACGTGCGCCATCTCCCAGTCCAGCACGGCCGCGATCTCACCGTCACGGGCGATGAAGTTGCCGGTCCGGTAGTCGCAGTGCACCAGCGCGGGACGCTCGGTCTGCGGGGCGTTCGCGCGCAGCCACTCGACCGCAAGCGTCACCGCCGGGTCGCGGTAGCCGGCCGCGTCGATGATCTGCGCCCAGTGCTCGACCTGGTCCAGCGCGGAGCGGTTTCCGACGGGACGCTGCCCGAGGAAGTCGAAGTCACCTGCTGCGAGGTCGATGCGGTGGATCTGTGCGAGCACGCGGACGAAGTGATCGGCCAGGGACTTGCGCACGGGTTCGCGACCCTCGAAGCAGTCCACGGTGTCCATCACCTGGATCTCCGGAACCTCACCGTGCACCTGCTCGAGCAACCCGAAGCAGCGTTCGTAGACCGCGGGATCGCTTTCGACCGCGTACACGCGTGGTGTCGGGATCCCGTGCCGTCCAACGGCTTCGATGATACGGCACTCGCGGGCGATGTCGTAGGGCTCGAGCAGGCCGCGCACCGGTTCGCGCCGCACGATCATCGTCTCGGTACTGCGCTGCCCGGTGCCGGACTCAACGGTGAGGGCGAAGGTCTCCATCGACCACCCCTCGGTGAACGGCACCATCGACACGATGCGCGGGTCGACGAGCCCCATTCGTTCGGCGAGCAGGGATTCGAGTGCGGGGGTGTTGGTGTCGGCGAGCGTGATGCTCATCGGTTCTCCTTGGCGGGGGTGTCGTACTGCAGGGCGTAGCCGCGCAGCAGCGCTTCGTGACAGCTCGGATCGAGGGGCTGGAGGTATTCCGCGATTCCCCGACAGGTGCGACCGTCCGGGAGGCGGAAGGTGGCCAGTGCCTCGTTGACGACCATGGCGCGGCCGTCGGGCATCGGGAACGGCAGGGGGGCGATCGACTCGATCACGCCTTCGACACGCAGAGGCTCGCCGTCGATGGTGACCTGCAGCACGAGGGACTTCTGGCTGTGGCCGTCGGGGCCGAACTCCGTGTCGAGAGCGACGTCACGAACCGGGTGCAGGGCGTCCTTGTGCCAGGCCCACCCGGTCCGGATTTCCTGCCCGTCGACGCGGACGATGCTGGCGTTCATGGCGAAGCTCTCGTCGAAGTCGAGGGCGAACCATCGCCACATCTCCGGCGCGCTCCAGTCCCGCACGCCCCAGCTCTTGTCCCGGTGACCGCGGCCGGAGAACGGCTTGCCGAGCACCGTCCCCTCGACGATGCCGGACTGTTCGAAGTGGTGCGCGGCGACGCGTTCGAGAACCTCGCGCGAGATCCGCTCGTCGTACTCCAGTTCACCGGGTGCGTGGGCCGCGTGGAAGTCGAGATCGATGTCGACCTCGACGCGCGTCGGCTCGCCGGGCTCGCCCAGCAGGGCCCGCGGCTGCTCGAAGCGGACGGCGGGACCTCGGTAGCGAATCTTCCACTGCTTCAGCGGATTCACGCAGGTGTACTCGAGACCGCCCACGGACAACTCGTCGGTGTTCTCGGTCGACGGGCGTGCGGCGCGAATCAGGGTGACGGCCTCGTCCTCGAAGAGCACCAACAGCGCGTCCTGCGTGCCCTCGTTGGGCCGGTTGCCGATGCGGCTGACACCGGAGACTCCGTCGCCGAAGAACGCGAAGTAGTAGCTTTCCGACCATGCGGGTTCGTCGCCCACGGGGTGGGGACATTCGTCCGTCTCGTAGATCATGCTGCTCCGTTCGAATGGCGGCACGCGCGCAGTGACGCATGCCGTGGATTTGTGACTGGGATTTCCGGCGACTGTGCGCCCGCCCCGCGGAGAGTGTTCGTCCGGCGTGTGACCAACAGTACGATCGGAGTTGGACAGCTGTCAATACTCATGTCTAGATGACTGTCTAGATTGGTGCCTTGGTAGCGTTGTCATGTCGATTCGCCGAGGTGAGGCTGCGTCGGATCGACCGGATAGGAGGCTCGATGAGTTCCCCGGGGCGGGGCGGCAAAGCGCGCGCCCAGCGGCGAGAGGATCTGCTGCGCGCGATCCTCACCGAGAGCGAGCGTGTCCTCCGCGAGGAGGAACTCCGCTTCAGCGAGGTGAGCGTGGATCGGTTGGCCGCGGCAGCGGGGATATCGCGGGCGACCTTCTACCTGTACTTCGAGGACAAGGGGCACCTGCTTCGGCTGTTCATGCGCCATTTCCTGGGCGAGGCGTCGGAGTCGGCCCGTTTGTGGTGGGACGTGGCCGAACTGCGCGATCCCGAGCGCCTGGTCGCGTCGGCCCGGTCGATGATCGCGACCTATCGGAAGAACTACGGACTGCTGTCGGCGATCATCGAGGCCGCCAGCTACGACCGTCAGGTGGCCGACGAGTATGCCGAGCTCGTCGGCGGATTCTGTGCCTCCACCACGGAACTGATCGAGCGTGGCCAGGCCGCCGGGTCGATCAGGCCACTTCCCGCACCTGAGGTCGCGGCGACGCTCACCTGGATGGTGGAACGCGTTCTGTACCAGTCGGTGGGACGCGCGGACGAGAGCGGGGATGATGCGCTCGCGTTGGCTCTCGCCGAGGTGCTGCACGGCGCGTTGTACCTCGAGCCGGCGACGTCGGCGGACGCCACCTGATCGTGGCATTTGTCCGCGCCGACAATCGGCGGTCCGTTTTCTGACCGAAACGGTCAAGAACCGCTCCGGTGGCCACCGCCACACTCGTGGTCGACGGCCACAGGGGCCGGCGGAACCGCGAAGGAGCCATCGTGGCAGGGAACGAGCGGGTCGTCGCCGTCACGGGTGGCGCTCGGGGGATCGGGCTCGAGATCGCCCGGGCGTTCGTCGACGACGGTGCCCGGGTCGTCGTCGGTGATATCGACCCGCAGGTCGTCCGGGTTGCTAGGGCCCATTCCGGGATGATCGGCTATGCGGGCCTCGACGTGTCGGACCCGGCCTCGTTCGCGGCGTTCCTCGACTTCGTGGCCGATCACGCCGGGCCCGTCGACATTCTCGTCAACAACGCCGGAGTTCTGTCCGTCGGAGTGATCCAGGACGAGCCCGACGACGCCACCCGCCGGATGGTCGAGGTCAACCTTCTCGGTGTGATCAACGGCACCAAGGCCGCCCTGGCATGGATGCTGCCGCGCCGCGCCGGCCAGGTCATCAACATCAGTTCCCTCTCGGGTGAGGTCGCGATCCCCGGCGGCGCCACCTACAGCGCCACCAAGCATGCCGTCCTCGGCTTCAGCGACGCGGTGCGCGGTGAGCTCCGCGGCACCGGTGTCGAAATCTCGTGTGTACTCCCGACCCTGGTGAACACCCGGATGATCACCGGGACCGGGCGCACCCGCGGGATGCGCAACGCCGAACCCGACGAGGTCGCCGCCGCCGCGGTGGTGCTCAGCCACCGCCCCCAACCACGGGTGCGGGTGACGCGACTGGCCGGCGCCGTGTCCATCGCCAGCCGGTTCATCCCGGACGCCGTGTGGACACCGCTGGCCCGGACCGCGGGCCTGCACGACGTGTTCACCACCGCTGTCGACCACGGCGCACGCACCGACTACGAACACACGATCCAACATCTGGGACAGGAGAAGAAATGAGCAGCACGTACTTCCGCGGCAAGGTCGCCGTGATCACGGGCGCCGGCTCGGGTATCGGTCGAGCACTTTCGCTCGAACTCGCACGATCGGGTGCCGTGCTGGCGCTCAGTGACGTCGACATGGTCGGCCTCGCGGCGACCGAGCGGCTGGCCACGGTGGAAGGCGCCGTCGTGCACACCCGCAGCCTCGACGTCACCGACCGTGGCGCGGTGCTCGCCTACGCCGACGAGGTGGCCGCCGACCTCGGCAAGGTGAACCTGGTCTTCAACAACGCGGGCATCGGCGTGCTCGGCTCGGTTGCCGACCTGAGTTTCGACCAGTTCCAGCGCGTCATCGACGTCGACCTGATGGGCGTCGTGCACGGCACCAAGGCGTTCCTGCCGCACCTCGTCGCGTCCGGTGACGGCCACGTCGTCAACCTGTCCAGCATGTTCGGCTTCGTCGGCATCGCCAACCAATCACCCTACAACGCAGCCAAGTTCGCGGTGCGCGGATTCACCGAGGCGCTACGACAGGAGATGCTCGGCACCGGGACACCGGTCGCGGTGACCTGTGTGCACCCGGGCGGCATCAAGACCAACATCGCGCGCAACTCCGCGATCGCCGGTGTGGAAGCGGTCGAGGTGAACAACAAGTTCGAGGAGACATTCTTCCGGATGACCGCCGAGCGGGCGGCGCAGATCATCCTGAAGGGAGTCCGCAAGCGCAAGGCCCGCGTCCACGTCGGCATGGACGCGGTCGCGATGGACCTGCTCAGCCGGGTGGCCGGTCCGCACTACCAGCGCGTCACCATGCTGATGACCCGCCTGATGCCCGAGCCCACCCTGCCGGCCGCGCGGTCACAGGCGGCCGAGCACCGCAAGGTGTCGTAGCGCCACCTCCACGTCGGCGCGTCGCTCGCCGACCCGGTGGCCGAGGATCTCCTCGGCCTGCCGAATCCGGTAGCGCACGGTGTTGCGGTGCACGATCAGCGTCTCGGCGACCGCGTCCAGGTCGCCGGCGTTCGTGACGAACGTGTAGAGCGTCTCGCGGAGGCGGTCCATCCCCTTGTCGTCGGACGCGAGCCGACCGAGCACCCGATTCACGAACCGGTCCGCCGCGGTGGCGTCGGCTCGCATCAGCGAGACGAGTTCGACGTCGCCGTACTCGAGCACCGTCGGCCGGGCCGCGGAATCCACCGAGAGGCGTTGGGTCGCCCGGGCCTCCCCGTGGCTGGTCCGGAACCCGTCGACACCCCGCGAGGGAATGCCGACCGCGGCGCGGACCTGATTGGCCTCGAGCAATTCTGCCTGGCTGGAGATCAGATGTGTCACCGGAGCTTTGGGCGATGCCGTCCAGCACCACAGCTCGCGCGTGCCCTGCGACAGCGCCAGCGGCGGGCCGTGGCCGATGGCCGTGCCGAGGGCGTTGGCGATGCCGGTGAGCTCACCGACGCGTTCGTTGTCGTCCGTCCACAACACATAGGCGGTGTGGTGCTGCAGCATCGGATAACCGAGGTCGACGGTCAACTGGCGCGCATCGGAGGCCTTGCCGGCGAGCACGAGTCCGACGATCTCGAGTCGACGGGCCATCGCGCCCTGGGTGATCCGCTGGCGCTCGACGTGGTAGACCGCGATCAGATTCTCGACGGTGTGGTCGATCCACGAACCCGCCCGGCTCCAGAAGTGCACGAGCAGCGCGGTGCGGTCCGGCCCGCTCGGCGGCAGTTCGTCGACGACGTCGATGATGTAGTTCCAGAGTGCCTGTTGTGCAACGCGATAGATCTTCAACAGGACGTTCAGCTCGAATCCGCGCCGAGCGATCGACAGCGCGAAGTCGCTGACCGGTGGCGGCAGCACCACCCGGTGCTCCTGCTGGGCGACGACGGTCAGGAAGTTCTCCCAATGCGCCTGCGAACTGGCGTCGAGGTCCTGCCTGAGCAGGGCGTCGCCGTCGATCTCGGGGACCTGCTCGAGAATCGTCTTGTTCATCAGATCCACCCAGGCGCGCATCCGCTGCGGCTCGCGTGCCTCGACCGCGAAGGCATTGAGCCAGCGCGCCACGGCCGGATCGAACTCGGGCGGCATCTGTCACCTCCACATACCCATCTTCGAACAGCCATTGTCTGAACGGACAACGAATTCCGCAAACGCTGACCGTTCGGCCAAGCGGTGCCGAGCTTCATTGTGCGAAAGTACAGGACATCAGACCAAGAGGGGTCCGAAACGGCCCTCAGATCCTGAAAAGGCGGTTAGTACATGACCATTCGCGAAACCTACGACTACGTGATCGTGGGGGCCGGCAGCGCCGGCTGTGCGCTGGCGAACCGACTCTCGGAGGACCCGCAGACCTCCGTGCTCCTGCTCGAGGCCGGACCCGAGGCAGAGGCGCTCGAGATCTCCATGCCGGCCGGATTCCCCAACCTGTTCAAGACCCGCTGGGACTGGCAGTACACCACCACCCCGCAGCCGGGACTCGGTGGCGCGCGGAGCTACTGGCCGCGGATGAAGGCCACCGGGGGCTGCTCCTCGATGAACGCGATGATCTACATCCGGGGCAACCGCGCCGACTACGACGGCTGGCGCCGCGACTTCGGTGCCGCCGGGTGGGCCTACGAGGACGTGCTGCCCTACTTCGTCCGGTCCGAGACCAACAGCAGCCTCGCCGCGCCGTACCACGGCAAGACCGGCCCGCTGCACGTCGAGGACCGGCGCTACACGCACGAACTGGTGGACAAGTGGGTCGCCGCCGCGATGGAGAACGGGCTCGAGGCCAACGACGACTTCAACGGCGCCGCCCAGGAGGGCGTCGGGCGCTACCAGGTCACCTGCAAGGACGGGCGCCGCTGGTCCACTGCCGAGGGCTACCTGAAGCAGGCGCAGCAGCGGGCGAACTTCACGCTGCGCACCGGCGCCCAGGCGCACCGGCTGATCCTCGAGGGTGCCCGCGCCGTGGGTGTGGAGTACGAGCAGGGCGGCCGGCGCCACGAGGTCGGCGCGGCGGGCGAGGTCATCCTCTCCGGCGGTGCGATCAACTCGCCGCAGCTGCTGATGCTGTCGGGCATCGGGCCGGCCGATCACCTCGCCGAGGTGGGCGTCGACACCGTCGTGGACCTGCCGGGCGTGGGCCAGAACCTGCACGACCATCCCGTGGTCTGCGTGATGTGGCGCACGGTCGATGCCAGCGACATCGCCATCGACTACGTGAACCCGAAGCGCCTGATCCAGTGGCAACTGACCGGCCGTGGCCCGCTGTCGTCGAACGTCGGTGAGGGCGGTGGCTTCGTCCACACCCGCTCCGGGCTGGCGGGCCCGGACATCCAGTTCCACATCCTCGGAACCGGGTTCTACAACAACGGGTTCCAGGAGCCGACCGATCGGATGACCACCAACGGCGTGACTCTGGTCGACGTGGCCAGCCGCGGATCGCTGCGGCTCGCGGGCTCCGATCCGACGTGGCGCCCGATCATCGACCCGCGCTACTTCTCCGAGGAGATCGACCGGCAGGTCACCCGCGACGGACTGCGCCGGGCGTTCGCGATCGCGGCCGAGAACCCGCTGCGCGACCACATCGTCGGTCCGTTCGGTCGCCCGTCCGACGACGTCGGCGACGCCGCACTCGACGCCTACATCGACAAGTACACGCAGACCCTGTTCCACCCGGTCGGCACCTGTGCGATGGGCTCGCACGCCGAGGCCGTCGTCGATCCCGAACTGCGGGTGCGCGGTATCGAGGGTCTGCGGGTTGCGGACGCATCGGTGATGCCCCGCGTCACCCGGGGGAACACCAACGCCCCCAGCATCATGATCGGCGAGAAGGCCGCCGACCTCATTCGTGGAACGTCCCTGGCTCCCGCCGGCGTCGTTCGGAACAGCAAGGTAGAGGAGACAATCCGATGACCAGCATCGCTCGAGCAAAGAAGGCCGCCAGCTTCGAGGTCCGCAACCCGGGCAACGGCGAGGTGGTCGGAACCTACCCGATCCAGTCCGCAGCCGATGTCGGCGCGGCCGTTGCCCGCGCTCGACTCGCCGCCACGTGGTGGGCGGGTCTCGGCTTCGAGGAACGCGCCCGCCGCGTCGACGCCTTCCGTGGCGTCCTCGCGCGACGCCATGCGCAACTCGCCGCTGTGATGAACGAGGAGACCGGCAAGCCGCACTCCGACGGCTCGATGGAGGTCGCGGTGGTGCTCGACCACCTCGCTTGGGGCGCGAAGAACGCCGGCAAGGTGCTCGGGCGCCGCAAGGTGGCCTCCGGTCTGGCGTCGATTCATCTCGCCGGCACGGTCGAGTACCGGCCGCTCGGCGTGGTCGGCGTGATCGGGCCGTGGAACTTCCCGGTGATGACCCCGCTCGGGTCGATCGCGTTCGCGCTGTTGGCCGGCAACGCCGTCGTCTTCAAGCCGAGCGAGTTCAGCCCCGGCGTGGGTGCGTGGCTGGTCGACGCGTTCGGTCAGGTGGTGCCGGAATACCCCGTGCTCCAGTTGATCACGGGTGACGGCAGCACCGGCGCCGCGCTGTGCCGCGCCGACGTGGACAAGATCGCGTTCACGGGTTCGACCGCGACGGCGAAGAAGGTGATGGCCGTGTGTGCCGAGAGGCTGACGCCGATGGTCGCCGAGTGCGGCGGCAAGGACGCGATGCTCGTCGACCGCGACGCCGACGTCGACAGGGCCGTCGACGGCGCCGCGTGGGCTGGGTTCACCAACGCCGGGCAGGCGTGTATCGGCACCGAACGCGTCTACGTCCACGAGGACGTGTACGACGAGTTCCTTGCCAAGCTCGCCGTCAAGGTCGACGGCCTGCGTGCCGGGACCGACGCCGCGGCGAAGATCGGCCCGATCGTGATGCCGTCCCAGGTCGGCGTGATCGAGGGCCACATCGCCGACGCGCTCTCCCGCGGTGCCTCGATCGCCGCCGGCGGCGGCCCCACCCAGGGCCAGATCGTGCAGCCGGTCGTGCTCGTCGACGTGCCCGAGGACGCCCTCGCCAACTGTGAGGAGACGTTCGGTCCGACCCTCACGGTCCGCAAGGTCGCCAGCATGGCGGAGGCGGTGGATCTCACCAACGCCAGCCGCTACGGCCTCGGCGCGACGGTGTTCGCGAAGAAGGACGGGATCAAGCTGGCTTCGCGGATCCGCTCGGGCATGGTGTCGGTCAACTCGGTGTTCTCCAAGGCGGTGCTGCCGACCGTCCCGTTCGGTGGCGTGGGCGACTCCGGCTTCGGCCGCATCCACGGACCCGACGGGCTGCGCGAGTTCAGCTACGCGCACAGCGTGGTGCGGCAGCGGTTCGCGCCGCTGCTCCCGCTCACCACGTTCGAGCGCGGACCGAAGCAGGATGCGCTGCTGGCGAAGATCGTCGGCCTCCTGCACGGCGGCAAGTGATGGCCGGCGGTCAGAGCGCGCTGGACGCGATCAGCCACGTGCGCCGAGGCAGCGGAACCCCGGTGGTGCTGGTGCACGGTCTCGGCAGCCGGTGGGAGGTGTTCGAACCGATCGTCGACCAGGTGGCCGAACGCCACGACGTTCTGGCGGTCGACCTCCCCGGGTTTGGCCGCACACCGGCCGATGGCACCGTGTCGCCCGGGCCGGTCGGCTACGCCCGCTGGCTCGCACGCCTGCTGGCCGATGCCGGCATCGAGGCGCCGCACGTCGTGGGGAGTTCGATGGGTGGCGGAATCGCGTTGGAACTCGGCCGGATCGGGGTGGCGTCCCGCGTCACCGCGTTCTCTCCGGTCGGGTTCTGGACCAACCCCGGCCGACGGTGGTGCCAGGGCTTCGTTACCGCCCTGCGGGTCGCCGGCAAGACGGGGGGACCGCTGCTCGACCGCGGCGTCGAGCTGGCGCCGGTGCGTGCGGCCCTGGTGGCGTCCCTGATCGGGCAGCCAACCCGGGTCCCGGCCGACGCGGCCCGGCTGCAGTTGGACGGGCTGGTCACCGCATCGTCGTTCGCGGCGGCGCGGGACAGCTTCACCGGCTACCGGCTCGACACCGGCGACGACCCCGGCGGACTCGCCGAGATTCCGGTCACCGTCGCGTGGGGCACCCGCGACTACCTGCTGGTCCACCGGACCCAGAGCAGCCGCGCCCGTGCGGTGCTGCCCAAGGCCCGACACATCGACCTTGTCGGATGCGGCCACCTGCCGTTCTCCGACGCCCCCAACGTCTGTGCACGACTCGTGCTGGACGACCCAGAGGAGTGGAAATGACGAAGTTGTCAGCCGTCGTCATCGGCACCGGTTTCGGTGGCCTGGCGGCAGCCATCGAGCTGAAGAAGGCCGGCGTCGAGGATTTCACGATCCTCGAGCGGCGTGACCGCGTCGGCGGCGTGTGGCGCGAGAACACCTACCCGGGTGCCGCGTGCGACGTGCCCTCGCCGTACTACTCGTTCTCGTACGAGCCCAATCCCAACTGGCCGCGGCGGTTCTCCCGCCAGCCGGCGATCCTCGACTACCTCGAGCATGTCGCCGACAAGCACGACCTATACCGGCACATCGAGTTCGGCGTCGAGGTCACGGCGATCGAGTACGACGAGAAGGCCGGCGAGTGGTCGGTGCAGACCGATCGCGGCGAGGTAATCCGGACGGAGGCCGTCGTCACCGCAGTGGGTCAGCTGTCCCGCCCGGCGTTTCCGTCGATCAAGGGACGCGACACGTTCGAGGGGCCCTCGTTCCACTCCGCCGAGTGGGACCACTCCGTCGACCTCACCGGCAAACGGGTCGCGGTGATCGGCACCGGCGCGAGCGCGATCCAGTTCGTGCCCGAGATCGCGCCGACGGTTGCGAAGCTGGAACTGTTCCAGCGGACCGCGCCCTACATCGTGCCGCGCCCGGACACCGAGTTCGGTCCGCGCCACCACAAGATCTTCGCTGCGCTGCCGTTCACCCAGCTCGCCGAGCGCGGCGCGTGGTGGGGCGTGGCGGAGACGGTGTCGGTGTCCTTCCTCTACTCCCGTCTGCTGTCGCGGGCCGTGACGGGAATCAGCAAGTGGCACATGCGCAGGCAGGTGCCCGACCAGGAGTTGTTCGAGAAGGTGTGGCCGAAGTACCCGGTCGGCTGCAAGCGGATCCTGTTCTCCAGCAATTACCTGCCAGCGTTGACCCAGCCGAACGTTGACGTGGTGACCGACGGAATCGCCGAGATCACCCCGCACGGTGTCCGCACCGCGGACGGCGTGCTGCACGAGGTGGACGTGATCGTCTACGGTACCGGCTTCACGGCGTCGGACTTCCTGGCGCCGATGAAGATCCTCGGCCGGGGGCGGCGAAACCTGCGGGAGCAGTGGACCGATGGCGCCCACGCCTACCTGGGGATCAGCGTCCCGCACTTCCCGAACCTGTACATCATGTACGGACCGAACACGAACGTGGGCTCCGGGTCGATCGTCTTCATGCTCGAGCAGCAGGCCCGATTCATCGTCGACGCGCTGGCGCACGCCAAGCGGCGCGGTGCACCGATCGAGGTCAAACCCGAGGTGGAGGAGGCCTTCGACACCGAGATCCAGAGCCGCCTGGCGAGCAGCGTGTGGACCAAGTGCAGCAGTTGGTATCGCAACGCCGCGGGCCGCGTCAGCACCAACTGGCCGGGCACCAGCCTCGAATACCGCAAACGGACCAAGTTCTCCCCCAACGACTACCAGATTGTGAAGTGAGCACAATGAGCATGCCGCAGACCGTCTGCGAAGCCTTCCAGCACACCAAGACCATCGACCCCGACGCGGTCGCGTTCCGCTCGCCCGGCGACGCGGTATCGGTGACGTGGCGAGAGTACGACGAGCGCGTCCGCGCCCTCGCGGCCGGGTTCGCCGCCATCGGCGTCCAACGCGGCGACACCGTCGCGTTCATGATGCGCAACCGCCCGGAGTTCGCGCTCGTCGACTCGGGCGCGATGCACGCCGGCGCGGCGTGCTTCTCCGCCTACAACACCTCCTCGCCCGAGCAGCTTGCGTACCTGCTGCGCCACTCCGGTGCGAAAGTGATGGTCTGCGAATCGATCATGGTCGACCGTGTGGTCGAAAGCGGTGTCGAACTGGATCAGATCGTCTGCATCGACGGCGCCGTTGCCGGCGCGACCATGACCCTGGAGGAGTTGGAGCAGGCCGGCGCCCCCGACTACGACTTCGAGGCCGGCTGGCGGGCCGTGCAACCCGACGACATCTGCACGCTGATCTACACCTCCGGCACCACCGGCGCCCCGAAGGGTGTGCGGATCACCCACGCGAACATCCTCGCTCAGGTGCTCGGCTACAACGAGATCGTCCCCACCACCTTCGGTGACCGCATGACCTCGTTCATGCCGGCAGCCCATGTCGCGGACCGGGTTTCGACGCTCTACTGGATGGCCGTGATCGGTTTCCAGATCACCTACGTCGACGATCCGAAGGCGATCCTGCCCGCGCTCCTCGACACCCGCCCGACCGTCTGGTTCGCGGTCCCCCGGGTATGGGAGAAGTTCCGTGCGGCGTTGGAGGCGAAGATCGTCGGCGAGCCCGACGACGCCAAGCGCGCCGTTGTCGAGGGTGCGCTGGCGCTCGGTCGGGCCCGGGCACGGGCCGAACTCGCCGGCGGCAAGCTGTCCGCCGAGGACGAGGCGAAGTGGAGCCGGCTCGACGCCGCCGTGCTGTCCCAGCTGCGTGCGGGCATCGGGCTCGACCAGGCGCGCGTGTCGCTGTGCGGCTCGGCGCCGATCGCCGCCGAGACCCTGGAGTTCTTCCTCGCCATCGGCGTGAAGGTGATCGAGGTGTGGGGCATGAGCGAGACGTGCGGCATCGGCACGATCAACCCGCCCGACGGGATCCGGCTCGGCACCGTCGGTGTCGCTTTCCCCGGCTGCGAGGTCAAGCTCGCCGCCGACGGCGAACTCCTGTTCCGCGGTCCGGTGCTGACCCCGGGGTACCGGGACAACCCCACCCAGACGGCGGAGGCCATCGACGCCGACGGATGGCTACACACCGGTGACATCGCGCGGATCGACGACGACGGCTACGTGAAGATCGTGGACCGGAAGAAGGAGATCATCATCAGCGCGGGCGGAAAGAACATGTCGCCGGCCAACATCGAGAACGCGATCAAGGGTGCTTGTCCGCTGATCGGTGCGGTCGCGGTCATCGGCGACGGCAAGCCGTACAACGTCGGCCTGATCACCCTCGACCCCGATGCCGCGGCCGCGCTCGCCACCAAAATCGATGTCGACGCCGACGCCGCGACGATCACTGCGCACCCGAAGGTCCTCGAGACCATCGAGGCGGGCGTCGAGGCCGGCAACGCCACCCTTTCGCGGGTGGAGCAGATCAAGAAGTACACGGTGCTCCCGGTGTTCTGGGAGCCGGGCGGTGCGGAACTCACCCCGACCATGAAACTGCGTCGCAAGCCGATCTCGGAGAAGTACGCCACCGAGATCGACGCGCTGTACGCCTGACCCGAGCCCGGTACAACCGACCGGCATTGCAGGAGAGAATCGACATGGCTGTCACCCATCGCATCGGTGCGCTGGACTACAACTGGCTGCGGATGGATTCGGAGTCCACTCCGATGCACATCGGCGCGCTGTTCACCTTCGAGGTACCGCACGGCGCCGGCGACGATTTCGTGGGACGCCTCGCCGCGCAGATGCGCGCACAGACCGACTTCGCGGCGCCGTGGAACCTTCGGCTGCGCCGGGGCGTGCGGGGCGTGCGGGGCGCGCTGGTGCCGACCTGGGAGGAGAACAACGACCTCGATCTCGACTACCACTTCCGGCACTCCGCGCTTCCCCGTCCCGGCGGGGAGCGCGAACTCGGAGTGTTGGTGTCCCGGCTGCACAGCAACCCGCTCGACCGCGGCCGTCCGCTGTGGGAGGTGCACCTGATCGAGGGCGTCGCGCCGAACCGGTTCGCGCTGTATCTGAAGATCCATCACTCGCTGATGGACGGCACCAGCGGGATGCGGACCATGCTCGCCATGATGAGCACGAAGGCGGCAGCGGGCAAGGTAGTCGCCCCGTGGACGATCGGTCCCGAGGCAACCCCTGCCACGTCGGGTTCGTCGTGGTTGCGCCTGCCCAATCCCGTTCCCGCGGTCCGCACGGTCGCTGAAGTGGCTTGGGGAGTCGGACGACTCGTGGTCGACGACGCACTCGTCGCGCCGCACGCCGCACCGGAGTCGGTGCTCAGCGAGCCGATGGGCGGTCAGCGCCGGTTCGCCACCGCGCGCGTGCCGCTCGCGCTGGCGAAGGAGGTCGCCGCCGCGACCGGTGGCACGGTCAACGACGTCGTGCTCTGGCTCAGCGGCACGGCGCTGCGCCGGTTCCTCCTCGACTCGGGCAAGCTGCCCGACAAGCCGCTGGTCGCCGCGCTCCCGGTGAACCTGCGCACCGACGGCGACGACGGGATCGGCACCAACGTCGCGATGATCCTCGCGAGCATCGGTACCTCCAACGCCGATCCGCGGGCCCGCCTCGACGAGATCGTCGCGTCGACCACGGCCGCCAAGGCGCACCTGAACGGACTGTCGGACACCGGCAAGAAGGCCTACACCATGGTCAGCAGCAACGCCCTGGTCTTCGGTCAACTCTCCAAGTTGGACCACGTGCTGCCGCCGATGTTCAGCCTGGCGATCTCCAACGTGCCGGGGCCGTCCCGCCCGATGTACCTCGCGGGCGCCAAACTCGACGCCATCCACCCGATCTCGCTGCTGATGCGCAAGGGCGCGCTGAACATAACCTGCGTCAGCTACGACGGCATGATCGACTTCGGGTTCATCGGCGCCCGCGACACACTGCCCCACCTGCAGCGCATCGCCGAATACGTCAGCGACGCCGCCGAGCAGATGAAGCAATTCCTGTCGGCGACACCGCGACTGGTCCGCGCCTCCGATCGCAGCGGCGCCAACTGAAAATACGTGCTCTAGATGACTGGGGTTGGTCACATGCGTGTCGTAGTGCTGGGCGGTGACGGGTTCTGTGGATGGCCGAGTGCACTGCATTTGTCGGCATCCGGGCACGAGGTGTTGATCGTCGACAGCTTGGTGCGGCGCCGGATCGACGACGAGTTGGGTGTGGTGTCGTTGACGCCGATCCGGTCGCTCGGGGATCGGGTGGCGGCGTGGCGGGAGGTGAGCGGACGGTCGATCGGGGTGGTCGAGTTGGATCTCGCTCGCGATTACGCGCGGCTGGTCGAACTGCTCGCGCAGGCGCGTCCCGACGCGGTGGTGCATTTCGCCGAGCAGCGGGCGGCGCCGTACTCGATGAAGTCGCCGGCGCACAAGCGCTACACCGTGGCCAACAACGTCAACGCGACCCACAACCTGCTCGCGGCGCTGGTCGAGGTGGGGCTGGACGCGCACGTGGTGCATCTCGGGACGATGGGTGTCTACGGCTACGAGACGGCGCCGATGGACCTGCCGGAGGGCTATCTCGAGGTCAGCTATCCCGACCGCACCGGTGGCCCGATCACGCGGGAGATTCTGTATCCGACCCGGCCGGGGAGCGTGTATCACCTGACTAAGTCGCTGGACCAGTTGATCTTTCAGTTCTACGCCCGCAACGACGGACTGCGGATCACCGACCTGCACCAGGGCATCGTGTGGGGGACCCAAACCGAGCAGACCCGCCTCGACGAACGGCTGATCAACCGGTTCGACTACGACGGCGACTTCGGCACCGTGCTGAACCGGTTCCTGGTGCAGGCCGCGATCGGGCATCGACTCACGGTGCACGGCACCGGCGGTCAGACCCGGGCGTTCATCAACATCCAGGACACCGTGCGCTGCATCGAACTGGCCGTCACCTCCGGTGACGCGGCGAAGGACCGGGTGCGGGTGATGAATCAGGTGACCGAAACCCACCGGGTGCGCGACCTCGCCACCCTCGTCGCGCGCATGGTCGGCGCGCAGGTGGCGCACATGGTCAACCCGCGTGCGGAGGCCGACGAGAACGACCTCGCCGCACGCAACGACCTGCTGCTCGAGTTGGGTCTGAACCCGATCCTGCTCGAAACCGGCCTGCTCGCCGAATCACTCGAGATCGCCCACAAATACGCCGACCGCGTCGACACCACTCGGATTCCGTCAGTGTCGTACTGGAACCAGACCCGCCGAGCCTGCGCAGAAAGGGCCGTGCCGTGACCGACACACCCCCGTCGAGCGAAAATTCCACCACCGAGCCCAAACCGCAACACGATCCGGAAACCGAGAAGCACCGCGCGGTGCCGCGGTCGGCGTGGTGGATCCTGGGTATCGCCGTCGCGCTGGTGGCGACGTTCCTGGTGGTGCGCCCGCACTGGTTCACCAACTCGGCCGAGGCGGCGCCGTTGCAGGTGCCCGCGGAACGGCACTTCTCCCAGCCGCTGACCGGCGACGGCGGCGGCGACGGCGTGTGGCTGACCAACGACGCCCCGACGACGAGCGCCCTGATCACCCTGCCGGTGGACACGCCCCGGGACCGAACCAGGTTGAAGCTCACCGGCTCCAGCCAGGTCGCCGAGGACAGCACCGTGTTCCTGATGGTGTCGATGGACGGGCAACAGGTCTTCGAACGCGAACTCCCCCGCGGCGACCACCCCCTCGACGAGACCATCGCGATCCCCGACCGCCTCGCCGCCGACGGACAGGTCCGCGTGCTCGTGCGCACCCGCGGCCTGCTCGCCCACCAGACCTGCACCCCGGACCAGTCACCCGGGATGGTGATCCACCTCGACACCGACACCGTCGTCGAGTCCGCGCTCGACGACCCCGTGCACACCGTCCGCGACGCCGTTGCCGTCCTCGGCCGCGACGTCACCCTCGTCGTTGCCGACGCCGGTGCGGACTGGCTGAGCACCGCCACCGCCGTCGGGCTCGCGTTGACCCGCACCGGATACACCGTCACCTACACCGACACCGTCCCCGACAATCCCGCCGCCGTGATCCTGATCGGCCCCGAACAGGCCCTTTCCGACCAGACCGGGTGGAGCGACGGCGAATCGACCGACGAGGCCGGCGGCACCGCAGCCTCGGGCAGCATCCGGGTCGGCACCATCGACTCGACACCGGTCCTCGCGATCGTCGGCGCCCAACCCGACGTCGTCGCCGAGTTCCTGTCAACGACGATCGTGCGCACCGGAGACAGTGCCGCAACCGGGCCGCAGGCGCTAGCCACCACCCCACTGAGCGGAAACGAGGTCAACCTGGCCGCGCTCGGGGTCGACCAGGGCCAGTCGCAGATCATCGACAGCCGCAGCTGGCGGATCCCCTACACCCTCGCCGACCTACCCGGCGGGCGGCTGCCACGCGCGGTCCGGGTCGACATCGTGCTGCCCGACTCGCCCGAGGACGTCAACTGGCTGCTCAACGTCACCCTCAACGGGCAGTTGATCGACAGCAGCCGCTTGCCCCGCCCTGCGGGCCCAGTCGAGATCGTCTTGCCCGCGGCGGCGCAGCTGTCGACCAATCAGCTCGGGGTGAGCGTGCAACGCGACCGCGACCTCGGCGGCTGCGACATGCGGCCCACACCGTACCCGATCCAGCTGCTCCCCACGTCGGCGCTGATCCTCGGCGACGAGCCCGGCGCCGGATTCACCGCCCTGCCCGCCGCGTTCGCCCCCGGCGTCGAGTTCTACGTCACCGACGCCGATCCCATGAAGGCACTGAACGCCGCGGTCCCCGTCCTCGCCGAATTCACCGGCGCGAACACCTACCCACCGGTGCGGACCGGTCAGGCCCCGCCTGTGGGGGCGCCGTTCGTCGTCGCCGGGCCGACCGACGGGCTCGCGAGCACCCTGAGGCTGCAGGACGGGCGTCTGCTCGCCGGCGACCGGCCCGTCCTCGACGTGAACGCCGCCGCCGGCGGCGCGATCGTGCAATGCGCCAACGCCCCCGGTGCACCGCCGGCACTGGCGGTCACCCCGCTCGGCGACCCGACCGCGACCGGGCCTCAGACATTCGGCCGCGACTGCGCGGAGGTGATCATGAGCGCCGGGAGCGTCACCATCACCGCGACCGGCGAGGTCGTGGCGACCCCGACCCGGCCGGTGGCACCGCGGTGAACCCGCCCCCGGCGCCCACCGCGGCAAGCGCCGCCGCGATCGAGAACCACTACCGCTCGGTCGACAGCGCCCCGGCCCGCTACGCCGTGCGTCGCCCCCCGAGTGCGTCGAACGGGTTCATAGTCACCTTCGTCGGCGTGACGGTGATCTTGATGTGCCTGCTGATGGTGCTCATCCAGACCGGCCACGCGGTGCAACGTCATGATGTGGTGTTCCTCGTCCGGGACGGTGATGTGGCGGTCGGACCGATCCGGTTCTTCGTGATCCTGTTCTTCGGTCTCTACGCCGCCTACAGCACCGGAAACGGCTGGCGGCGGCTGTATCTCGGGGCATCGCTGATCGGGAAGTTCCTGCTGGTGTGCCTGCTCGTCGATCTCGTCTGCCGGGGTCTGGGTCGCGCCGGGCTCCTCGAACTCACCGCGTTCGACCAGCAGATCATCTCGGCGTTGTTCGCGTTGGCGGTCTTCCCGCAGACCGTCCTGCGCCAGGCACGCCTGCCTGACCCGGTCGCCGGGCCGGTCACCCCGCACACCCCCGTGTCCGCCTACCTGGTGTTCGCCCTGTGCGCTCTCGTCGCGGCCGGGGGGGCGACCGTGCTGGCCACCGCGTTCGTCCGCGCGGTGAACGTCGGGCGCGAATGGGCGGTGCTCGGCGGTGTCGGACTCGGGGTGTTTCTCGTCCAGCAGATCTTCGCGCTCCTCACCGCCGCATGGGGGTGGTGGGTCATCCGACGCTCCCGCCGCCCCGACTTCGCTCCCGACATCGCGGTGCTCGTCCCCGCGCACAACGAAGCCCACGGCATCGCGCACACCATCAACTCCGTCGACCGCGCCGCCGTCAGCTACACCGGGCGGGTCCGTCTCTACGTCGTCGACAACGCCTCCGCCGACGCCACCCACCAGGTCGCCAAGGCCACGCTCGCCGCCTGTACCCGCATCAGCGGCGTCGTCCTCGAATGCCACGAACCCGGTAAGGCCATCGCCCTCAACGTCGGACTCGCCGAGATCGACGAGGAATTCATCTGCCGCATCGACGCCGACACCATCATCGGCGAGGGGTGTATCGCCACTTCGATGCGTCACTTCGCCAACCCGCGCATCGCCGCGGTCGGTGGCATGCCACTGCCCACCGAGGAACGCACCCTCATCGACAAGGTCCGCCTCGTGGAAGTCCTGCTGCGCCACGGACTCGTCCAGATCGGCCGCGCCGCCTACCAGGGTGTGCTCGGCATCCCCGGCATGTTCGCGATCTACCGTCGCAGCGCACTGCACGAGGTCGGCGGATTCGTGCAGGGCATGAACGGCGAAGACATCGACATCTGCCTGCGGATGGACGCGGCCGGCTACCACAGCATCGCCGACCCGCACGCCGTCTACTACAGCGAAACCCCCGCAACATACGCCCACCTGCGTGAACAACGGACCCGCTGGTTCCGCAGCATCTACCACATCACCGCCCACAACCGCGGCGTCTTCCTCGACCCCCGGTCCATGACCGGCGGCATCGTGCTGCCCCTCATGCTCGCCAACGCCGCCCGACGTGCCATGCTCGCCGCCATCCTGATCTACGCCTTCTTCGCCGACATCGTCTACGGCGTCGTCTTCGGCGGCCTGCACTGGCAACCCGTCGTCGCCACCGTCCTCGGCATGCAGATGATCATGGCCGCGTTCGTCTGCCTGCTCTGGCGCCGACCCCGCGCCCTGCTCTACCTCCCGGCGTACCTCGGATTCCGCGTGCTGCGTAGCTATTTCACCCTCATGGCCACGCTGTCGCTCAACTACACACCCCTCACCGCCAACGACCTGATCCCCCACCGGCGGTACGAGCGGGCCGCCGCCGAGGAACCGCCACGGCCCGGGCAGTACACCCGGCACGCCACCAATCCCGCGGCAACGGAAAGCTTTCGTCCTCCCGACATGGCCTGAGAACACCCAGCGTCACACACGACCGGAGATGACCGCGATGACGGATTCGCTCGCGACGAGCAACGGAACGCTCCGGGAGTCATATGTTTACCTCCTCGGTCGCGGACTGATCGTTCGCCCGTGACTACTCGACCTCGCGGAGGCGGGCATCGACCACAACGTCGTCGAGCACAACCCGGTCGGTACCCCTGGACTGGGTCAACCCGAACCTGGACGTGACGAATCGCGAGCCTGGGTAGCGGTGGACACGACGGCCCGCTCTGCTGCTGATCCCGCCATCCCGGACCGCTGCTTCAACCTACAGCCCCGCCGATACGCCGTCCGTATACGTGCGAACGGTTTCCGATCACATCACGGAACATCGGCACGATCATCGCCCTCGCGGCAACGGATTGCCCGACGGTGTACTCGAAGGAGGAATGAGACATCTTGATAGACGTGACGATTGAGGAACTGCCTGCGCGTGAACCCGGTGGATCCGGGACGAGGTCCACGAAAGCCGATCGGCCGACTGGTTGACCGTGCCCGTTCGCAGGGCTTGCCACCCGCCCTCCCCGACCAGCTGCGGACCAACCGAGTGGGCTGGCCCGCCACCTGCCCACCAGTTGCTGGTCCAAATGCCCAGCACCACCACGCCGTGCGGGTCAGCCCCTCTGCTCTATCATTACATCAGCCACAGAGCTGTCCAACTTCCTCAGAGATTGCCGAATCCCACCGAAGTGTCAGTAGAGATTCCCATTTCGATGTCAGTGGCACGCTGGGTCATGATCGAATACGGCTGCTCGGACGCGCGGTGAGAAGGGAAAGGTCGGCTATTGGTCGATGCGGGTGCGTGGGCGCTGCGTCAGGCTGCGGCGGACCGGGTGGCGGCGTTGGACGAGCGTGGTGAGCTGAGCACTGATCATGTCCGGTCGAGCGCGGTGACGTTAGGTGCGCCTGACGTATTGGCGGGGCAACGTGATGGCGTTGCGGGTGTTGGTGGAGGCCGAGAAGGCGGGTGGCGCACGGGCGCCGAGCAAGTCTGCGCCGTATCGCGCAGTGCCGTTTGATGTCAGCGTCGGGGGATCGTGCCGGGCTGGGTGCGGAGCCGCGCCGCAGGTTCGATGTGCTCCTGCGTCGGCCCACGTCCTACCGGAACGCGGTGCAGGAGGTCGACCACGTCGAAGTGCCGGTGCGCCCCCGGCAATTCTCATCGTGAAACGAGGAAAAATCGGGCGAGGAATCGCAGCTTGGGGAAACGGAGCCACCAATGTCACGCGGCGGGGATCCGGCGCCGCGCCCTCTGGCGAATCGCCGACACACCCGTTCGTCACGCGTCGTTTGATAATCGGAATGTCATTCCAGAATTCACGAGATTGTGTGGAAAACAAGCGATCTCGAAACCGGGGTTGACGTAACGCCCGATGGCGGGGGACCCAGAGGTCCGCAAAAGCCTCCGGATGCACCCGAGCTGGTCGGCGATCCGCCGGAGCCGTCGCCTGGGGACCCTGCGGTTCGGATGGGGTGGGACGGGGGGGTCGTACCGAGCGACACCCTTCCCTCTGGTTCCCGCGCAGCGGATCTGGCCCGGGATCGGCCGTGCATCGATATCGGTTCGTCACCGGCGGCGCCGGATTCCTCGGTTCCCACCCGTGCGAGCGACTGCTGGCGTGCGAATCGGACGTGATCTGCCTCGACGACCAGTCCACCAGACCCGCGACAGCGTCGCCGCCTCGGAGAAGCGATCACACGCACGGGCGAGGGTCGGGGCATTCGTCGCCTCGCCGCGAACCGGTTCGGCGCGACGAACCAATGGCGCCACACCGTGTGACAGTGCGTCCGAGCGCCGTGGCGCGCCGGGAGGGTCGGTCATTCGGTGGGGTCGGTGAGTGCTTCTCGGCGGGGGCCGAAGGCGAGGTCGGCTGCGCGGGCGGCGCCGACGAGGCCGGCGGTGTTGAGCAGGCGAGTCACCGCGACCGGAGTTCGGATCCTCAGGTGGGGGAGCCATTTGTCGGCGTGGGCGCTGATCTCACCGCCGAGGACGAAGGTGCTGGGCCAGAAGAGGTCTTCGATGTGGCGCAGGACGCGGGTCACTCGAACGGCCCAGGCGGGGTAGTCGAGACCGTCCCGGTTCTTGACGGCGGCCGCGGCGAGATGCTCGGCGCGCGCGTCGTCGAGCAGGAGGTGACCAAGTTCGCTGTTGGGCACCAGCACGCCGTCGTGCAGGATCGCCGATCCGATTCCGGTGCCGAAGGTCAGCACCACCACCAGGCCCGGTCGCGCGAGTCCGTAGCGGTGTTCGGCGATCCCGGCGGCGTCGGCGTCGTTGATCACGACGACCCTGGCCTCGTGCAGACGGTCCCTGCACAGGGCCGCGACGTCGGCTTCGATCCAGGATCGGTCGATGTTGGCGGCCGAGCGGGTGACACCGGTGCTGACGACTGCGGGGACCGCAACCCCGACCGGGCCCTGCCACGCGAAACCGGAGGCGATGTCGGCGATGACGCCGACGACGGCGCCGGGCGTCGCGGGTTTCGGGGTCGCGATGGTGCGCCGTGACCCGGCCAGGCGGCCGGATCGAAGATCCACGACGCCACCCTTGATGGTGCTGCCGCCGACGTCGATCCCGAGTCCGAGGTCCGGGTGCGGCGAATACCGTTCGTTCATGCCTGTCCTGATCCTTTCGGGCTGTGTTCCGGTGGCATTGAGCCGGGAGGCTTGCCGCGTGAGTGGTGGGGATGTCGGCGTCGGTGCACTCCGGCTGGCGCGCCGGTACACCTGTGGTGCCGCTCGGGTGCACCGATGGGATGCTCCACAGCCGCGGGGCGGTCGGGGGGTGGTGCCGGTCGCCGAGGATCCGAGCGGAAGCGGCGTGTTCGGCCTGGGGTGACCCGGAACTGGGAGGTTGCTTCACCTGCACGTGGCGGGCGAGGCGGGCACAGCGGTCGTCGTTGGTGCGGCCGGCAGCGCGGTCGCGCGTGCCGTCGCGCTCCGGGTGGTCGACCCGCACCGACGGTGGTTGCAGGGGTGGCGAAGTTCTGCGTTACTCGCGTCAGCTCGGACCGGCACCCGGTCGCGTGGCCCCGACCGGCTACGAAGGGGTTTCGTCAGATGGTTGTTGTTCGGTGGTGTGTGGCCGCGATTTCCACCCGGGTGAGGTTGTCGCCGGATTTCGGGTCGAACAGGTGGATGCGCGACGGGTCGAGCCACAGGGTGGCGGTGTCGCCTTCGCTGACGCGGCTCATCGGGTCGAGTGCGACAACCATCTGGGTGCGCATCTGCTCGCTGTCGAGTTCGCTCTCGAGTTCGGCGAGTTTGCTGGCGATCTCCGGCGGCGCCTCGTAGGGCACGAAG
>DATDBL010000381.1:0-8177 GCA_036524855.1 Aldersonia sp.
CCCACCCACCCCGAGACCGAGGACGCAGGCATCGGCGACGACCACGGCGCCGACGGCCCGGTGTTCGCCGTCCGACCCGCGACGGTCTTCGCCTGGACGTCCGGGATGGGCACACCGACGCGCTGGCGCTTCCCGCGCCACTGACCCCTCCCGCCCGCCGAGAGCGCACTTTCTGCCGCCCCTTCCTGGGGTTTGCGACAGGAAGTGCGCACTCGGCACCGTCAGGCCGGCAGCGGTGCCGCCCGCACGGTCGCGTCGGCCAGCACGACGAACTCGTCGTGGTTGCCCGAGCCGGTCAGCAGTACCCGCGCGTCCCCGAGGTCGGCGACCCAGATCGGCTCGCTGCCGTCCTCCGCGTAGACGACCCAGGTCGCCCCGCCCGCCTGCTCGGTGCCCGTCGCGTACCGGTCGTCGCCCGCGACGAACGGCACCAGCGTCGCCTCCGTCGCCTCGCTCTGCGTCAGCTGCAGATACCGACCGCCGGTTGTGATAAACCCCACGGTGCTGACTTCCCCACCCTGGTCCCCCGCGACCTCGCCGCGGCTGCCCGAGTTCGACCGCCACTGCGTGGGCAACTCGGGATCGCGGATCGGGAAGTCGAGGCTCGCGGCGTCCGACCGCAGCGCCGCGTCGACGTCGAAATACGGCACCGGACCGGCCTTCGGACCGAACGGCGCGAAGCTGCACTGACTGGCCACCGCGGCGAACAGGACGCAGATCGCCACGAGCGGGATGAGCGAGAGCGTCAGGTCCCGGCCGTTGTGCAGAATCCGCGGTTTGTCGTTCGCCACGCGCCCAGTATCGCGTACTCCCGATCTCGGCCCAACCGACGCAAGTGAGGACAACGATGGGAGAATGCCCGAGGAACACCCGGCCCGACACGCCACGCAGGAGGCAGTCCGCATGACGACCACCCCGAAGACCTCGCACGGGATCACCCCGGACCGCAACCTGGCGATGGAACTCGCTCGCGTCACGGAGGCGGGCGCGATGGCGGCGGGTCGCTGGGTCGGCCGCGGCGACAAGGAGGGCGGCGACGGCGCGGCGGTCGACGCGATCCGCCAGCTGGTCAACACCGTGTCGATGAACGGCATCGTCGTCATCGGCGAGGGCGAGAAGGACGAGGCGCCGATGCTCTACAACGGCGAGCACGTCGGCAACGGCGACGGCCCGGACTGCGACTTCGCCGTCGACCCGGTGGACGGCACCACCCTGATGGCCAAGGGCATGCCGAACGCGATCACGGTGCTCGCGGTCGCCGAGCGCGGCGCGATGTTCGACCCGTCGGCGGTGTTCTACATGGAGAAGATCGCGGTCGGCCCGGACGCCGCCGATGCGATCGACATCACCGCGCCGGTGGCGGAGAACGTCCGCAAGGTCGCGAAGGCGAAGAAGGAATCCGTCTCCGACATCACCGTGTGCATCCTCGACCGTCCCCGGCACGCGAAGATCATCGAGGAGGTCCGCGACACCGGCGCCCGGATCCGGCTCATCTCCGACGGCGACGTCGCCGGTGCGATCGCCGCGGCCCGTCCCGGCTCCGGCACCGACATGCTCATCGGCATCGGCGGCACCCCGGAGGGCATCATCGCCGCCTGCGCGATGCGCTGTATGGACGGCGTGCTGCAGGGCCGCCTCGCGCCCAAGGACGACGCGGAACGACAGAAGGCCATCGACGCCGGCCACGACCTGGACCGCGTGCTGACCACGCACGACCTCGTCAGCGGCGAGAACGTGTTCTTCGCCGCCACCGGCGTCACCGACGGCGACCTGCTGCGCGGCGTGCGGTACAGCCGCGGCGGCGCGACCACCCAGTCGATCGTGATGCGGTCCAAGTCCGGCACCGTCCGGATGATCGAGGCCTATCACCGCCTCACCAAGCTGCGCGAGTTCTCCGCGGTGGACTACTTCGGCGACGATTCCGCGGCGCCGCCGATGCCCTGACACGCTCGAAGACAGTTACAGCCCACACGAAGAGAACAGCCCAAAGAGATCAACCATGCCCGAATTCGTCTATACCGACCTGCTTCCCACCGGCCCCGACACCACCGAGTACCGGCTGTTGACCGAGGAGGGGGTGCGTACCGTCGAGGCCGCCGGGCGCACCTTCCTCGAGGTCGAACCGGAGGCGCTGCGCCTGCTCGCTGCCGAGGCGATGCACGACATCTCGCACTACCTGCGCCGCGACCACCTCGCCCAGCTGCGGCGGATCATCGACGACCCGGAGGCGTCGGCGAACGACAAGTTCGTCGCGCTCGACCTGCTCAAGAACGCGAACATCTCGGCCGCCGGGGTGCTGCCGATGTGCCAGGACACCGGCACCGCGATCGTCATGGGCAAACGCGGCCAGAACGTGCTCACCCACGGCAACGACGAGGAGGCGCTCTCGCGCGGGGTTTACGACGCCTACACGAAGCTGAACCTGCGCTACTCGCAGATGGCGCCGATCACGATGTGGGAGGAACGCAACACCGGGTCGAACCTGCCCGCGCAGATCGAGCTGTACGCCACCGACGGCGACGCGTACAAGTTCCTGTTCATGGCCAAGGGCGGCGGGTCGGCGAACAAGTCGTTCCTCTACCAGGAGACCAAGGCGGTCCTCAACGAGAAGTCCATGCTGGCGTTCCTCGAGCAGAAGATCCGCTCGCTCGGTACCTCGGCGTGCCCGCCGTATCACCTCGCCATCGTGGTCGGCGGCACCAGCGCCGAACACGCGCTCAAGACCGCGAAGTACGCCTCCGCGCACTACCTCGACGCCCTACCCACATCCGGTTCACCGACCGGGCACGGCTTCCGCGACCTCGAGCTCGAGCAGAAGGTGTTCGAACTGACCCGGGAGATCGGCATCGGCGCCCAGTTCGGCGGCAAGTACTTCTGCCACGACGTGCGGGTGATCCGGCTGCCGCGCCACGGCGCGTCCTGCCCGGTGGCGATGGCGGTGTCCTGCTCGGCGGACCGCCAGGCCCTGGCGAAGATCACCGCCGACGGTGTCTATCTCGAGCAGCTCGAGAAGGACCCGGCGCACTTCCTGCCGGACACCACCGACGAGCACCTGGACGACAATGTCGTTCGAGTGGATCTGAACCGCCCGATGGCCGAGGTCCGCGCGGAACTCAGCAAGTACCCCGTGAAGACGCGGCTGTCGCTGACCGGCACGCTGGTCGTCGCCCGCGACATCGCGCACGCGAAGATCAAGGAACGCCTCGACGCCGGCGACTCCATGCCGGAGTACCTGCGCAACCATCCCGTCTATTACGCGGGGCCGGCGAAGACGCCGGAGGGCTACGCGTCGGGCTCGTTCGGTCCTACGACTGCGGGCCGGATGGACTCCTACGTCGACCAGTTCCAGGCGGCCGGCGGGTCGCTGATCATGCTGGCCAAGGGCAACCGCTCGCAGCAGGTGACCGACGCGTGCCACAAGCACGGCGGCTTCTACCTCGGCTCGATCGGCGGGCCCGCGGCCCGGCTGGCGCTCGACTGCATCAAGAAGGTCGAGGTGCTCGAGTACCCCGAACTCGGCATGGAGGCCGTCTGGCGCATCGAGGTCGAGGACTTTCCGGCGTTCATCGTCGTCGACGACAAAGGCAACGACTTCTTCGCCAACCCGAACGAGTCGGTGACGTTCACGAGTGTTCCGGTCCGCGCCGGAGGCTGACCACTCGGGCACCCGCGCGGCTGCCAGTAACTCCCGAACACCCACATCGACGCGGCGTGAGTTCTACGAGCTTGCGCCGCAACGGTGTCGGCGCCACCCGGTGCAGAACGACGTATCCAGGTTCATCCGTCCGCGGGTGGTGTGGTCCCGCAGGCTCCGCCGCGGGGTTGGTAGTCGCGCACGTGGCCGGTGCGGTCCTGGCTGATCTGACAGCAGGCGTGCAATCGGGCCTGGAGGGTGGCGCGGCCGCGCTGGACTCGGGATTTCATCCCGGACACCGATATGCCCGCCGCACTGGCCGCGGCGGCGTGCGTGCGGGCGTCGAGGTCGACCATCTGCACCGCAGCAGCCTGCTCGGCGGGCAGCCCGGAGAGCATCGGCACCAGGCAGGCGCCGAGTTCCTTCTCCACCGCCTCGACGGCGTCGGTATTGGGCTCGCCGGCGGGAAGGTTGTCGGGGACGGCATCGACGGGTAGCTCGCGGCGATGGGCCGCGGACCGGTAGTAGTCGGTGATCGCGTTTCGGGTGATGGCATACATCCACCCGAGGAGCCGGTCCTGATCGCGCAGATTGTCGAGGCTTTTGGCCATCCGCAGGAACACGATCGACAGGATGTCGTCGGCGTCCTCGGGGCGCGAGACCCGGCGGGCGATGAACGCCCGCAGGTCAGCAGAGAAGGCGCGCCAGAGCTGCTCGAGATCACCCTGTTCCGGCTGTGGTGTCGTCGCGGTGGTGGCCGTCGTCTCGCTCATGGTCCCGGTTCCTCTCCGTCTCCAGCATCCCCGCCTCACGGCGTGGTAGCGACCCGTTGGGTCGTCCTACAGGTACGGACGAGGGTGACCCCGATCGGACGCACCCTTGCGTCCGGATCCGGGGTGGCTCGTCTGTAGGGGCGTCGATGTCGAAATCGGGCCTTCCGATTCGACGTACCAGTAGAAGCACGGTGAGGAGGTGAGAGCGATGCTGACGACACACCTGTTGTCGGATCTGACCAGCGAAGAGGTCGATCTGATCGTGGCGCAGGAACTGCATCTGCTCGACGCCGCCGCATGAGCGCCGTCGACGCCCGAACGGGGCGTAGCTGCTGACCGCAGCACACCAGGCAGAGCCCCTACCCTATCCGGGTAGGGGCCATGAGAGTGCCCGGCTCCGGGTAGACACCCGGACCGCAAGCCCGCGCTGCCGACGAACCAGCCACGATTCGGACGCACGCCCGCGCTGACCGCCGCCGAAATCAGCTCGATCCAACGCGGGCGAGCCGGCCCACCAGATGCCGGGCATCGCGGCCCACTCCGCGCAGCGACGCCGACGACAGCGACCGCTGCCACTCCAATCCCAGGTAACCGAGACCAGGGTGGGTCGTGGACAGGCCTGCACGGTGGCGGGGTCGGCCGGTGTCGGTGAGCGCCCCCAACCCGGCCAGATACGGCAGGTGCGGGGTGTAGCCGGTGGCGAGCAGGACCGTGTCCACACGCGTTCGGGTGCCGTCCGGCCAGACCGCTTCGGATCCGTGGAGGGCAGTGAACATCGGCTGCACGGTGGGTTTGCCCGCCCGCAGCGCCGCTTTGTAGCGCCCGGTGTCGAACACCGGCGGCGTGGGCGCCGTTTTCAGCAGGTGCCCGATGGGGGCGGCGTCGAGCCCGGTGACGGTGAACCAGAAGTGCATGTCCCGCCCCAGCGGGCGTTGCGGCATGAACTTCACCGGACGACGACTGGCCAGGCTCACCTGCGCGACGTCGGCGAGTTCGGCGGCGATCTGCACCGCGGAGTTCCCAGCCCCGACGACAATCACCGACTGTCCGGCGAACTCGGCAGGTGACCGGTAGCTGCTGGCGTGCACCACTTTCCCGGTGAAACTCTCCTGCCCGCGCAGGGTCGGGAGATGGGGTGAGCCGAAGCCGCCGGTGGCCGCGATCATCCGGCGTGCGGTGACCGTGCCGGTGGTGGTGTGGGCGGTGAACACCCCGTCCTCGTGGGTGACCGCGGTGACCCGAGTGCACAGGTGGATGTCGGCGGCGAGGGTGGTGGCGTAACGGCGCAGGTAGTCGACCACCTCGTCGCGGCGCGGATACCGCTGCGGGTCACCGGGAAACGGCATGCCCGGCAGTCCGCTGTACCTGGCCGGGGAGAACAGCGTCAGGCTGTCGTAGTAGTGCGGCCACGATCCGACAGGTTCATCTCCGGCCTCGATCACCGCGGTGGACAGGGCGCGGCGGCGCGCGTGGTGGGCGGCGGCCAGGCCGGACTGCCCTCCGCCGACGACGATCACGTCGTAGTCACTCAATTCCGTTGTCCCTTCGGGGGTTGTCGAGAAGGTCGGGAAGTGGTGGCCTCGCTGCGCCGGTGGTGTGGGGATGCTGGCGGCGCCGACGAGGGCGGCAACCACGGCCAGAGCGGCAAGGTCGTGGTCGAAGTCATCGTTATCCGCCCGTGCGGGTGAGGGTGATCAGTTGCGGGGCCGGTGCGGCGCAGCACCCGCCCTCGGCCTCGGCGGGTTCGGGGTCGTCGAACACCCCGGCGCCTCCACAGACCCCGGTCTCGGGCAACGTGAGTTCGACGCGGGCCGCGGACTCGTGGTCGCCGACCAGGGCGGCGGCGATGCTGCGGACCTGCTCATACCCGGTCATCGCCAGGAACGTCGGGGCCCGCCCGTAGCTCTTCATCCCGGCCAGGAACACATCCGGCTCCGGATGCGACAGTTCGGCGGCCCCGTGCGGGTAAACGGTGCCGCAGGAGTGCACGTTCGGGTCGATCAGCGGCGCCAACGCGGTCGGGGCCTGCAGCACCGGATCCAGCCCGAGGCGGATTTCCGAGAGCCAGGACAGGTCGGGGCGGAACCCGGTCAGCACCACCACCCGATCGACATTGTCGATGCGGGCCCCGGTGTCGGACACCAACGCCACCCTGCCGTCGTCGCTGTCGGGTTCGATTGTGGCGGTGCGAAATCCCGTGACCACGTGCAGTAGCCCGTCGTCGACGGCCTGTCTGGCCCGCAGGCCGAGGGCGCCGCGCGCGGGCAGCTGGTCGTCCTCGCCGCCGCCGAAGGTGGAGCCGACGTCGCCGCGGCGCAGCACCCAGCTGATGCGGGTGCCCGGGGCCTGCTCCTCGAGCCCGGCCAGTGCGACGATCGCGGTCAGCGCAGAGTGCCCGCTGCCGGCGATCACGATGTGCTTACCCGCGTACCGGGCGCGTGCCGCCTCGTCGTCGAGGTTCGGGACCCGGTACTCGATCCGATCGGCGGCGGCGCGCTCGCCGAGCGCGGGCAACCCCTCCCCGCCAAGCGGGTTCGGAGTGCCCCAGGTGCCGGAGGCGTCGATGACGGCCTGCGCGGTGATCCGGTCGTCGGTGCCATCAGCGCGGCGGATGTGCACCGATAGCGGTTCGGTGTCGCGGCCGGCGTCGACGACCCGGTCCCGGCCGCGGCGTGCCACCCCGACCACCTCGGTGCCAAGCTGCACGACGTCGCCGAGCGCGGCGGCCAGCGGCCGCAGGTAGTCCTCGGCCCAGTCCCGGCCGGTCGGGTACGCCTCGTCATCCGGAGCCACCCAGTCCGTGTACCCCAGCAGACGCCGGGCAGCGGGGTCGATCAGCTCCCCCCACCGGGAGAACAGCCGCACGTGATTCCACTCGGTGATCGCGGCGCCGGCGGTCTCACCGCGTTCGAAGACCAGTGGAATCAGGCCACGCTCACGCAGCTGCGCAGCGGCGGCGAGGCCGATCGGTCCGGCACCCACGACGACTACGGGCAAGGTGTTCATCTCGAGAATCCTTTCATCGACGTTCATCGATGCTCTGACATCGTAGAGTATCGATATGCGTCGATGAATGCAACCATCGATGATTATCGATATAGTCGAGCCATGACTTCCCTGGAGATGCCGGCCGTCGGTCAAGTGGATGCGTTAGCGCCCGAAGACGCCGCCACCTACGCCGGCTGGTTCGCGTGCCTGGCCGACCCGACTCGGGTGCGGCTGCTGCACCAGGTCGCCTCCCGCCCCGCCGGGATCACCGTGGGCGAACTCGCCGAGTCCCTCGGCATCGGCCAGCCCACCGTCTCGCACCACGTCCGCAAGCTCGCCGACGTCGGGTTCGCCACCGTCCACAAGAACGGCACCAGCACCGTCGTGATGGTCAACCCGGCCTGCTGCACCGGACTCCCGCACGCCGCGGACGCGGTGATGGGGGTACTCACGCCGCGCCCGTGCTGCCCTGACGACCTCCCCGACGACGTCGCCGTCCGCCCCATGCGTGACGAGGATTGGGAGGCGGTGCGCCGGATCTACGGTGAGGGCATCGCCACCAAGAGCGCCACCTTCGCCACCGAGGTCCCCACCCGCAAAACTCTGGATGCGCAGTGGTTGCCCGGGCACCGGTGGGTCGCCGAGATCGACGGCGTCGTGGTCGGTTGGGCCGCACTGACCCCGGTCTCCGGGCGGGACTGCTACGCCGGGATCGCCGAGAACTCCGTGTACGTCGCCGACGGCATGCGCGGCCGCGGAGTCGGCAAGGCCCTGCTGCGCAC
>DATDBL010000382.1:0-10685 GCA_036524855.1 Aldersonia sp.
GCCGGTGGCGTCGACGAAGCCGGCGAACAGGCCGAGGGGCACGAGGAACCGCTTGTGGAGTGGTTTGCCCAGGTTGTGTCGAGGGATGCCGGTGAAGGTGAACCGGGTGAGGATGTAGATGCCGAGGCTGAGCAGGATGATGGCCATCAGCGGCGCTGCGGCTTCGGTGGACAGCTTGGACAGGACGGTCGCGCCGAGGAACGCGCCGACCGCGCCGGGGATGGCGATCTTGCGTACGACCTTCCAGTCGACGTTGCCGAATTTCCAGTGCGAGGCACCGGAGAGCAGCGTGGTGCCGATCTCGGCGAGGTGCACGGTGGCAGACGCGGCCGCAGGGCTGGTGCCGATCGCCAGCAGCAGCGTCGTGGTCGTGACGCCGTAGGCCATGCCGAGGCTGCCGTCGACGAGCTGCGCGGCGAATCCGACCAGGGCGATCAGGACGACGGTTGGCATATGGCTCTCCTACGACTCGTGTTCGGCGAGCAGGGCGAGGATGCGGGCGGCGAGTTCGTCGGTGTCGGCGCGGGTGGTGTCGAAGGCCAGGTCCGGGCTCTCGGGTGCCTCGTAGGGCGCGTCGATCCCGGTGAGGCCCTTGAGTTCCCCGGCGCGGGCGCGGCGATAGAGGCCCTTCGGGTCGCGGCGTTCGCACTCCTCGACGGGGGTGCTGACGTGGACCTCGAGGAACGTCAGCCCGGCGGCGGCGTTGAGGGTGCGGGCGATCTCGCGGTCGGAACGCAACGGCGACACCATCGACGCGATCGCCACCACACCGGCGTCGGCGAACAGGCGGGTGAGATGCCCGACACGGCGGATGTTCTCGGCGCGGTCGCCGGGGGAGAAGCCGAGATCGTCGGACAGGCCGTGGCGGACGTTGTCGCCGTCGAGCAGGTACGCCACCCGCCCGGATTCCACCAGCGCGCGTTCCAGCGCGACCGCGACGGTGGACTTGCCGGAGGCGGGCAGGCCGGTGAGCCAGATCGTCGCGCCGCGCTGTCCGGTGTCGACCCAGCGGGTTTCGCGCTTGAGCGCCGAGGGGTGCCACTTGATGTCGTTGCGGGTCTGCTCCCCGGGCTTGACCTCGCGTGGCTCGAGGATCACCCCGGCACCGACGGTGTCGTTGCTGTGTTCGTCGATGAGGATGAACGCGCCGGTGTCCCGGTTGTTCTCGTACGCGTCGGCGATGACGATGGAACTGGTACGCACCGTGATCGTGCCGATGTCGTTGAGCGCCAACTCGGTCGGGTTCTCGAGTTCCTCGAGGGTCTCCGGGTCGAGGCGGCGGTGCAGGGCCTGCACGGTGGCCCGCGTGCTGCGGGTGGTGTGCTTGAGCGCGAGGCGGTCGCCGGCGCGCAGCGGCCGGTCGGTCAGCCAGCACACGGTCGCCTCGAGTTCGCGGGCGCTGACCGGCAGGTGCGCGGTCTCGGCCGCCGAGACGATGACGTCGCCGCGGCCGATGTCGATGTCGTCGGCGAGCGAGACCGCGACCGACAGCGGCGCCACTGCGACCGTGCGGTCCTCGTCGAGGGTGTCGACGGCGGTCACGGTACTCGTTGTGCCCGACGGCAGGACGGTGATCTCGTCGCCGACGGCGAGGGTGCCCGCGGACAGCCGGCCGGTGTAGCGGCGCCGCTCGTCGCTCGTCGGGCGCGACACCCACTGCACCGGCAACCGCAGCTCGTCGCGAATCGGGTTGGGGGCGTGTAGTTCCACGGACTCGAGGTACTCCAGCAGGGTGGGGCCGTCGTACCAGGGGGTGCGTTCGCTGCGATGCACGACATTGTCGCCGTCGCGCGCCGCGAGCGGGATCACATGCGGCGTCTCGGCGCCGAGGCGGTGCGCGAGCGCCGCGACCTCGGCGGCGACGTCGGCGAGACGTTGCTTGTCGAAATCGATCAGGTCGATCTTGTTCACGGCCGCGACGAGGTGCCGCACCCCGAGCAGGGTCGCGATCCGGGCGTGCCGGCGGGTCTGGCGCAGCACGCCCGCGCGGGCGTCGATCAACAGCACCGCGACGTGCGCGTTGGAGGCGCCGGTGAACATGTTGCGGGTGTAGCGCTCGTGTCCCGGGGTGTCGGCGAGGATGTAGTTGCGTGTCGGGGTGGAGAAGAACCGGTATGCGACGTCGATGGTGATGCCCTGTTCGCGCTCGGCGCGCAGCCCGTCCGACAGCGCCGCCAGGTCGGCGACACCCGCTTCGTCGGTGACGGAGGCGAGGTGATCCAGCGGCAGGCTGTCGGTGTCGTGCAGCAGGCGGCCGATCAGCGTGGACTTGCCGTCGTCGACGGAACCCGCGGTGGCCAACCGCAGCAGCTGACGGGTCGTGGTCGACTCGGTGACGGTCATCAGAAATATCCTTCGCGCTTGCGGTCTTCCATGGCGGCGGCCGAGGTGCGGTCGTCGGCGCGGGTCTCGCCGCGCTCGGAGACGGTGGCGGCCGAGATCTCGGCGATGACGTCGCCGATCTCGACGGCGGTGGAGCGCACCGCCCCGGTGATCGTGAGGTCGCCGACGGTGCGGTAGCGCACAGACTCGTCGAGCACCCGCTCGCCGGGCCCCGGCTGCGTGTACTCCGACACCGCGAGCAGCATGCCGTCGCGTTCGACGACGCTGCGGGTGTGCGCGAAGTAGATCGAGGGCAGTTCGAGCCCTTCGGTCTCGATGTAGCGCCAGATGTCGAGTTCGGTCCAGTTGCTCAGCGGGAACACCCGCACCTGCTCGCCGCGCCGAATCCGGCCGTTGTACAGCGACCACGGCTCGGGCCGCTGCGCCCGGGGGTCCCACTGCCCGAACTCGTCGCGGAAGCTCAGCACCCGCTCCTTCGCGCGGGCGCGTTCCTCGTCGCGGCGCGCACCGCCGAACGCGGCGTCGAAGTCGTTCTCCTCCAAGGCGTCCAGCAAGGTGCGGGTCTGCAGCCGGTTGCGCGAGCCGTTCGGCTCCGTCTCGACCACCCGGCCGCGGTCGATCGACTCCTGCACCGAGGCGACGATCAGCGTATGCCCGGCGCCGCGAACCCGTCGGTCGCGGAATTCGATGACCTCGCCGAAGTTGTGCCCGGTGTCGACGTGCAGCACCGGGAACGGCAACGGCGACGGGCGGAACGCCTTCTCGGCCAGGCGCAGCAGCACGATCGAATCCTTACCGGCGGAGAACAGCAGCACCGGCCGCTCGAGTTCGGCGACGACCTCGCGGATGATGTGGACGGCCTCGGCCTCGAGCGCGCGGAGTTCGTCGACCGTGTCTACTGTGCTGACATCGACTGTGCTGATATCGGTCATGCTGGGTATCCGTTCGCTGCGGCGTCGGCGCGGTAGCGCTCGACCCATTCCTTGGACCTGGCGTTGCCCTGTCGCCGAATCGGCGGCGGCGGGGCCAGTTTCGGGTCGAGCCCGAGCCACTCCAGCACTCCGGCGACGGTGCCCTGCGGGTCCTTCGCCAGCGTGGGGAACTCGATCTCGAGTGGTTCGACTCCCGCGGCGGCGAACCACTGCTGCCACGATTCGTCCTGGCCCCGCAGGATCGCCGCGAGATGCGAGATCCCCCCGGCGTGATAACGCGCCGTGTCATCCTCGGCGGCACTCGGGTCGTCGCGCCATACCTGCGTCTGCACTGCCCGCCACATCGATACGGCCTGCGGCACCACGTCCGGGCGACGCACCCACACGAACGCGACGCCGCCGAGTGTGTCGGCGACCGCCGAGCGCAGGTCGGTGCCGGAGCGCTCCGGCAGGCCCGCTGCCCGGTCGAGCAGCAACGGGGTCTGGTTCCACATCAGCTTGCCGCCCCACACCCCGTTGGGGGTGCGTCCCGCCTCGAGCAGATCGGAACGCCACTGCGTGGCGTTGCGGGTGTCGGGCGTGCCCGGGACGAGGGGCGCGAGTAGCGACAGGATCGACTCGTCGGTGACGCCGGCGAACCACTGCCGCGGTTGCGGCGCCAGGCCGGTCTGCGGCAGGTACTGGAAGAACTCCTCCGGCCGTCCCGCTACGCCGGTCGTTTTCAGCGATTCGACAAGCAGCGTCGAGCCGCTGCGCTGCGACGCGCACACGAGGTACGACCTGGAGAGTTCAGCCATGCGAGCACTATAAGAGACCACTCTGACCTGCGCAGATCATGGGAAATCATTCCCGGCGAGCGAAATTGTTGACTATTCGGGCGGGGCATGAGTGCGCTGGTTGCCGAGACGCCAAGTGCGCGCGGCGCCGCGCGAAAGCCCGACTCAGTGTGAGCGAAATCAGGCCGACAGAACGAGACGCGCCGCGTTGTCGAAGTCTAGAGCGGTCTCGAGCACGCCCTCGGCGACAGAGATCGAGGTGGTGGATCGGACCGGGATCGTGTCGGTTCGACCGCTGGTGCGGATGGTGTTCGGGTAAGAAATGAAGAACCCCGGCCGCTTCATGGCTCTAGTCCAGAGAGGCGGATCCGGGGACTGCGGGTTCGATCATACGTGTAGATGTGAAAGGGGTCCAATGGCGAGTTCCTCCGCCGCGCCGGCATCGATGGCGTTTGTGTCCGCGGACCGGTTGGCGCCCTACCTTCACGCGGCGGCCGCGGATCAGATGGTCGCGTGGGATCTCTACGTCTGGAATCGTGACCTTTCTGCGGCGTTCCTCGCCGACATCGCGATTCTCGAGGTCGCGCTGCGTAACGCGATGAACGATCGGTTGGTCGCTCATTTCGGTCCGACATGGTACGCCCAGGACATCGGCATCGATGACCGCAGCCGCCAAGCATTGGCGCGGGCGTGGGATGGCCTTCCGCATTCACGCAGGAAGACCGGTTGGCTGGTGGCTCAACTAATGTTCGGGTTCTGGACTGGTCTTCTCGATGCCGGCAGCTGGGTGGGCAGGGAACCTCAGCGGTTCCGGATGAACCATGAGGTCTTGTGGCGGTCGTGCCTGTACGCCGCCTTCCCCGGAGGGCGGGCAGAAGCTCGTCGGCAGGGTGGACAGTTCACGAGAACTCGACGCACGATGTCGTGAACAGGGTAAACGCGTTGCGCAACCGGGCCGCGCATCACGAACCCTTCTTGACCGGCTTTCCGCTACCCGGGCAGGCTAGGTCGAAAGGTGCTCCGCCGATCCGGCTTTCAGCGCAACAAGGGCACGACGTTTGCATGGGTTTGGCGCGGCTCCTGGACCGCGATCTCGCGCTGTGGCTGGCCGGTGACTCGAAAGTCCCGGAGATCATCGCTGCACGTCCGTGAGGTCGCCGCGTGTCTCACCCGGACTCGAGCAGGATCTCGCGGGCGGACGGCCGCGCCCCGGCGGCATCGACCTGCCGACGGTCGAGGCGCCCGGCGATTCCGCTCGCCGGGCACCGCACGCATCAACCGCGGGCTTCTACCGCCGCCCGAAACGCATAGGTCGTTGTCCACGCGAACGCGATCAGCATTCCCAGCGCCATCCGGATGCTGACACCGTCCGCGGTCGGTACCGCCAGCATCGCGAGCAATACGACGCCGGAACCGATGCTCCACCAGGACCAGCGCCGGTCCGAAGCCCAGGACCGTCGCGCGACCACGAAGCAGGCGATGATCAGCGCGTTGAACGCGATGACGGGAGCGACGTTGTGCAGCAATCCGTGCCAGCTCGTTTCGGCCGGAAGGCCCTCCGGCGCCCCGACGGGGTAGCCGAGCGCGGGATCGGCGACGAACACCCCGCCCATCACCAGGCCGACCCCGAACGCGCCGATCAGGCGCGGCGCCCACGTCCCTTCGCCGCGCCTGCGCAACCCCACCGCGAACGCGACGAACAACAGCCCGGTCACGACGAAGTTGGCGATCTGGATCCAGCCGAGATCGCCGTTGCTGAGCAGGCTGATCGGGTGTCGGGCGAGATCGAATCCGTCGCGCGTGCCGATCTGTGCCGCGGCGACGACGGTGAACAGCACCGCACCGAGGACGCCGCAGCCGACCAGGCGGCGGTCGGTCGCGTGCCGGTCGCGTACGCGAGGATCGGTCTCGTGGCGGGAGACGTCGCTGGTGGTCATGGGATGGTCCCTTCGGTCCGGAGGTGATCGTGCAGATACCTCGTAGCCGCGGACTCGTTTTCGACCACACCGATTACGGTGTCAGTCGCTCCGCACGCACCGTGAGGTATCGCTGCTCGGCAATGTTCATTGTCCGGCGGGCGGCCGAACAGTATCGCGCGCGGGCGGTTTCGCGGTCTCCCGCCATCTCGGCGAGGTGTGCGGCGACTGCGTCGAGGCGGTGGTGCTCGGCGACGCGGGGATCCGCGGCGGCCGCGTCCAGCATCGCCAGGCCCACGCGTGGGCCGTGCACCATCGCCGCGGCGACCGCGCGGTTCAGTCGAACGACGGGGTTGTCGCTGCGGCGTTCGAGCAGCGTGTACAGCGCCAGGATTTGCGCCCAGTCGGTGTCGGCGGCCCGTTCGGATTCGTCGTGCACCGCGGCGATCGCCGCCTGCAATTGGTAGGGCCCGGGTTCCGTGCGCGTCATCGCGCTGGTGAGCACGGCGGTGCCCTCGGCGATGAGTTCGCGGTTCCAGAGCGTGCGGTCCTGTTCCGCCATGGGGATCAGCGCGCCCGCGGCGGTGGTGCGGGCGGGTCGGCGGGCATCGGTGAGCAACATCAGCGCGAGCAGGCCGGCGACTTCGCCGTCCGCCGGTTGCACGCGATACATCATCCGGGCCAACCGGATTGCCTCGCTCGACAACTCGGCGCGATGCAGATCGTTGCCGAAGGTGCTCGCATACCCCTCGTTGAACATGAGATACAACACCTGCAGCACGGCGTCGCGGCGCGGTGGGTACTCGTCGGGCGGCGGCAGCCGAAACGGGATCCCCGACGACTTGATCTGCTTCTTGGCGCGGCTGATTCGCTGACTCATCGTCGCGTCGGGCACCAGCAGGGCGCGGGCGATCTCCTGGGTCGTCAGGCCGCCGACCGCGCGCAGTGTCAACGCGATCTGCGACGGCGCGGACAGCGACGGATGACAGCACAGGAACAGCAGGATGAGCGAGTCGTCCCCGTCGGCGTCGGGACCGGCCTCGGGGGCGGGCGGCACCCGCGCGACCGCGTCGGCCAGCTCGCGGTCGCGGCGGGACTGGTCGCTGCGCAACAGGTCGATCATCTTGTGCGACGCCACGCGGATCAGCCATGCCCGCGGGTCCTGCGGGATTTCGCCGCCGAGCCACTGCGTCGCGGCGACCAGCAACGCCTCCTGGACGGCGTCCTCGGCGATGTCGAAATGTCCGTAGCGGCGCACGAGCGCGCCGAGAGCCTGCGGCGCGAGATCGCGCAGCAGGTTCTCGGTCGCGCGGGCGCCGGTCACGCCGACGACACGTCCGACGGCGGCTCGCCGGGGATCGGCCGCACCTCGATCGCGTCCCCGGTGGCCTGCGCGACTCGTCCGGCGATCTCGATGGCCCGGTCGTGGTTCGCGACGTCGACGATGGCGAAACTCGCCAGCACTTCCTTGAACTCGGCGTAGGGTCCGTCGCTGGCCACCGGGCCACTATCGGACCTGCGCACGGTCCGGGTGAACGACGGGTCCGCGAGCCCTTCGGTGGTCACGAACTCGCCCGTTTCCGTGAGTTCCTTGCCGAGGTCTTCGTAGAACTGACACATCGCGAGGAATTCGGGGCTCTCGTAGTCCACCGTCTCCCAGTCGGCCTTGCTCGTGTACGCCAGCAGGATGTACTTCATCTCCAACTCCGTTCCTGTCGTCGGGACCATGGTGCCCCTCTCGACGGAGACCTCGGAGCCGCGCGCGCGATTTCGACAACCGCGCGATGTCGACACGTCAGCGCACACGTCCGCACGCCTACCCTCGGAGGCGCGCCAGACGTCACCGGCGCCGAACGGAGTGACCGAGATGCAACTGGAGATCCGCGGCCACAACTTCCCGGGGCGCTCATGGGCGATCGATGGCGAGCCGTGCCACAACGTGCATGTCGGCGTGCAGATCCGGCGCGAGCCGGTCGATCTCGTGCCCGGTGATGCCGCCACCGGCGGTTGGCTCGTGGACGTCGAGGTTGTGGAACGCGACGGCCATCTCGATTTCCGAGGACCGTCAGTCCAGGGCAAACGAGGCGAGCGGTTCGTGTATCTCACGTGGGGCAACGTCGGCGAGGACAACACATTCGCCATGTTCCGTCGGGCCAAACTGATGCTCGACACCATCGGGAACGAGACCGTCAAGACGGCCGACCACCCAGGCCGACGCCTCGTGGCCACCGCTGACCTCACCGACGAGTGCGGCGGTCCGAGATGCGGCCGGCTGCACCCGCCGGCACTCGCGATCGCTGTCGAATAGTCGCATATCCCACCCGGGCACCGCTGACACGTCCCGAGGGCGTCACCGGATAGGTCGCCTGCCTGCCGCTGGTTCGCTCCGATCGCCACCGATATGCGCGCGCACGGCGTCGACGATGTGCAGCGGTGTGGGCAGGTCGAGTCGGCAGGCGTCACCGGGGGCCGGTCCGGCTTCGCGGCGCACCGCGTCGACGCCGTCGACGAGGACCGTCGGTGAGGGGTATCGGCCGACGCGGTCGATTATCGGCACGTCCAAACCGAGCGCGGTCAGCGCGTCGGCGATGGCCTTGCGTGCCGTGTCGGCGTTGGGACATCCGGGCGAGGTAAGCAGTTCGATGCGCATCGCGATCACCATCCACCATTACACACTACAGACTTCTCTGAATACAGAAGCAGATGTACTATCTGAATTATGGAAACCCTGGTCCACTCCGACGCGCTGTCCCGCTTCGGCTACGCCCTGTCGGACTCGACACGCACACAGATCCTGCTGAGCCTGCGAACCGGCCCGGGCTATCCGTCGGAGCTCGCGGACAAGATCGGGGTCTCGCGCCAGATCCTGTCCAACCACCTGGCCTGCCTGCGCGGCTGCGGGCTGGTCGTCGCCGTCCCGGAGGGGCGCCGCAGCCGCTACGAGCTCGCCGACCCGCGCATCGGCACGGCACTCGACGATCTCGTCGGGTTGGTACTCGCGGTCGACCCGGCCTGCTGCCCGGCCGCCGACACCGAGGACTGCTGCTGATGTCGGCGCCGCTGGGTATGCCGTCCCTGGCGTCGGCGATACCGTCGCCGCAGCGGCGCGCCGTGCTCGCGCGGCGGATTCGGTGGTTCGTCGCCGCGACGATCAGCTACAACGTGATCGAAGCGGTCATTGCGCTCGCCGAAGGCACTCGCGTCTCGTCGACCGCGCTGATCGGGTTCGGACTGGACTCGGTGATCGAGGTGTCTTCCGCGGCTGCGGTCGCCTGGCAGTTCGCCGGCCGAGATCCCGAAGCCCGGGAGAAGATCGCGCTGCGCATCATCGCGTTCTCCTTCTTCGCCCTCGCCACCTACGTCACCGTCGACGCGGTCCGCGCCCTGGCCGGGTACGGCGAGGCCGGGCACTCGCCGATCGGGATCGGGTTGGCCGCGGCCAGTCTCGCGATCATGCCGGTGTTGTCCTACGCCCAGCGCCGCGCCGGCCGTGAACTCGGATCGCTGTCCGCGGTCGCCGACTCCAAGCAAACCCTGCTCTGCACCTACCTGTCCGCGGTGCTGCTCGTCGGACTGCTGCTGAACAGCCTGTTCGGGTGGTCGTGGGCCGACCCGATCGCCGCGCTCGTCATCGCCGTCATCGCGGTCAAGGAGGGCCTCAACGCCTGGAAGGGCGACACCTGCTGCCCGACACCCACAACCGCGGCCAAGGCCAGCGCGTCAGGTCACGACTGCGACTGCTGCGACTGACCACCCCAGCACAGGAAGGAACGGGATCGATGGCTGTGGCCGCGTTCGTGCTCTATGCCCTCTTCGGTGCGCTCGGCTTCGGCTGGCGCAGCTGGACCCAATACCGGCGCACCGGATCCACCGGATTCCGTGGCGTCAGCGGCAGATTCGGCTCCCTGGAATGGATCGCCGGGGCCGGATTCGTCGCCGCGATCCTGATCGGCGTCGCCGCCCCCGCGTTGCAGCTCGCCGGAGTGCTGCACCCGATCGGTGTCCTCGACACACCCGCGTTCCAAGCGATCGGTGTCATGCTCGCGCTCGCCGGGATCGCCGGCACGCTCTACGCCCAGAACCAGATGGGCGAATCCTGGCGCATCGGCGTCGACCCCGCCGAGACGACGACTCTCGTCCATACCGGCGTGTTCGGGCTGGTTCGAAATCCGATCTTCACCGCCATGCTCGTCTTCGGCGCCGGCATCGCCCTCGTCACCCCGAACCCGCTCGCCCTCACCGGATTCGTGCTTCTGCTCGCGACCATCGAACTGCAGGTCCGCGTCGTCGAAGAGCCCTACCTCCGCGACCGCCACGGCGACACCTACCGCGACTACACCCACACCGTCGGCCGATTCCTGCCCAGGGTCGGCCTCACCTGACCTTACGACTACGCCGAGAGCACGACGGGCCGCTCGGCGTCCCGCAGGGCGGAGTCGTAGCGATCCAACACGACGTCGACGAGCCGCGGGTGTGCGCCGATGGTCTGGGCCAGCACCGTTGCGAGTGCGGTCGCCTCGGCGGCTGCGGCGACGCGGTCGGTGAGCAGCCCAGGCGCAAGAAACCACGGCGCCACGACGAAGCGCTCGGCGCCCTCGGCGCGCAACCCCGAGAGGGCCTCGGCCACCGTCGGTCCGCACGCGGTGGCGAAGCAGATCCGCGTCCGCCACCGGGTTCCGGAGGCGATGCGCCGGGCGACCTGGGCCGTCCGCTCGTTC
>DATDBL010000383.1:0-18128 GCA_036524855.1 Aldersonia sp.
AGAAGGGCCGCGACCTGGCGCTGCGGTTCCATCCGCGCGAGACCGACACCCCGTCGGAGGACACCACCCGCAACTACCTGGAGATCTCCCAGACCCGCACGGGACGCACCCGCATCGTCGGCGACCTCGACGCGCTCAACGGGGACAAACTGCGCACCGCGCTCTCGCCGCTGTGCAAGCCGGCACCGGCGGCGGACGGCACCCCCGACGAGCGCACCCCGTCCGAACGCAACGCCGACGGGTTCGCGACGATGCTGGATCTGTTCCTGGCCTCCGGCGCCGCCCCCACCGAGGGCGGGGTGAAGCCGCACCTGGTGCTCACCGCGAAGGCACGCGACCTCGTCGCCGGCAAGCAGGAGACCCCGGACCCCAAGCGGTTCTGCGAGTCGGCGCCGTTCCGGCTGGAGTGGGCCGGCGGCATCTCCCAGGAACTCGCGTTGATGTTGGCGTGTGACTGCACCATCAGCAAGATCCTGCTCGACGACAGGGAGGTGCCGCTGCAGCTCGGGCGCACCCAACGCCTCGTTCCGGCGAGCCTGCGCCGCGCGCTGGTCGCCCGCGACGTGGGGTGCGTGCGCTGCGGCGCCCCCGCCGCCTGGTGCCACAGCCACCACATCACGGCGTGGAGCGCGGGTGGCCCCACCGACCTGGACAACACCGCCCTGCTGTGTGGTCGGTGTCATCGTGAAATCCACCGTGGCTATTGGGGATTGGTCATCGGCGAGGACGGTCACCCGTGGATCGTCCCACCCAGGCGGATCGACAAACACCGAAAACCCGTGCCGGGATTCTTCCGGCGCACCCACCAGGAGGCGGCATGACGAGCGCAGTCGCGACGACGCGGTCCGGACAAGGACCAGCGGCTGCACCGCCAGCAGCTCCACCGCGGGTGACACACCCGGTCCAGCCGGGGACCCGGCGTCGCTGCCCGACGGACGGCGGGAGCACTCGATGATGCTGGGCTGCTCGGTCAGGGGTCGACATTACCGCCGTGGTCCGGGCGGCGGCAGTGCTGAGCGGAGGCGCGCTGTCGGGCGGTACCGGCGGACGCGGGCGTTCACCGCGGTGACGACGGAGGCGCGCGGTCACGCGGTCAGGGCCCACGCGCGCGAGGCCCGTGCCGGCGGAGGCGGGCCCTCAGGCCCTGACGGGCGGTCAGGTCGAATGGGCCGAGGCGCGCGATCAGGCGGTGAGGGCCGGGGCGCGCGATCAGGCGGTGACGACGGAGGCGCGCGATCAGGCGGTGAGGGCGCCGACTTCGGCTTCCAGCCGGGCGACGAGGGCCTCGTCGGGGCGTGCGCCGCAGACCTCGAGCCAGTTGGCGAGCATCCGGTGGCCGCCCTGGGTGAGCACCGATTCCGGGTGGAACTGCACGCCGTGGATGGGCAGGGTGCGGTGCTGCATCGCCATGACGATGCCGCTCTCGGTGCGGCCGGTGACCTCGAGTTCGTCGGGAACGGTCTCGGGCAGCACCGTCAGCGAGTGGTAACGGGTGGCGACGAAGGGGTCCGGGAGGCCGGCGAGGACACCCTTGCCGGTGTGGTGCACCAGGCTGGTCTTGCCGTGCAGCAGTTCGGGGGCGCGGTCGACGGTGCCGCCGAACACGGCGCCGATGGCCTGGTGGCCGAGGCACACCCCGAGCAGCGGGGTTGCGGCATCGGCGCAGGCCCGGACGAGGTCCATGCTGACGCCGGCGCGCTGCGGGGTCCCGGGTCCGGGGCTGATCAGGATGCCGTCGTACTCACCCGCGGCCGCGGCGAGGTCGGCGAGCGCGGGATCGTCGTTGCGCCACACGACGGCCTCGACGCCCAACTGGCCCAGGTACTGCACCAGGTTGAACACGAAGCTGTCGTAGTTGTCGACGACGAGAATGCGCATCTCACCAGGGTAAACGACGACGTCAGGAGGTCGGTTGCGCGTACCGTGCCGTTACCGCACCGTCGTAGCCGGGCACCGTGACCGCGTCGTTGACCTCGACCGCGAACCCGAGACCGAAGCGGGCCGCGTACTGGCGGAAGGTGCGCACGCCCGGCTCGGCCTCGAGCGCGGCGATCATCGTGTCCGGGTTGCCCACCGCGGCCATGACGTACGGCGGGCTGTAGGTGCGACCGTGCAGCAGCAGCGTGTTGCCGATGCAGCGGGGCGCCGATGCGACGGTGAGCCGCTGGTCCTGCATCCGGATCGCCTCCGCGCCCCCGGCCCACAGTGCGTTGAGCACGCCCTGCACGTCCTGTTGGTGGACGACGAGGTCGTCGGGGGTGGCGTCGGCGGGGTAGTTGCCGGCCGCGTCGCGGGACGCGTCGGTGAGTGTGACGACGACCCCGCGCCCGGCGACCGGCGTGAGACCGGCGGCGCCGTCGAGTTCGCCCGCCTGCACCAGCACGTCCGCGACCTCGGCATCGGACTCTGCGGTTCGTGCCTGCATCGACTGCACCTGCGCGGCGAGGTCGTCACGCGTGCGCTGCGCCGCGGCGGTGTCGTCCTGCGCGGTACGCACCAGGTCGGACAGTCGAGCCGAGTCGCTACTGCGGATCTCGCCGCCGTGCGACGCCGCACGGGTGGTCGCGAGCAACAGTCCGGCAACGGCACAGACCACCACCACCAGCACATACCAGCCTTTTCCGCGGCTGACGGGTTCGGACCCCACGGCGGTTACGTTAGCCTTGAGAGGAGTCATCGAGGTCAGCCGCGGGCCGGAAACACACGCGCGGCCATGAAGAGCGAGGGGCGAAGTCGTCATGCCGAAGTCGAAGGTCCGGAAGAAGACGGACTACACGGTTGCCCCGGGGACTCGTTCGCCGGTGAAGCTGAAAGCCGGCCCGTCCCCGGTCTGGTACGTGGCGATCATGCTCGGCTTCATGGTGGCCGGGCTGGCGTGGCTGATCGTCTACTACCTCGCCGCCGACTACATCACCTGGATGGCGAACCTCAACGCGTGGAACTTCCTGATCGGGTTCGGGCTGATGGTGATCGGCCTGATCATGACCATGCGGTGGCGATGACGGCGCTGCACAGATCACGATTCCACAGCCCGAACAATTACATCCGTGTAACTCCTCCACAGTGTGGATAAGACCTGTGGATAACCCGCGTCTGGAGTGGGCGACGCCTCTCGGTCCGCTGGTCGCGGTCGCGGTCGGCGGGGTGTGCCTTGCAGTGGCGGCGGTCGCGGTCGGGAACGAACCCGCGGGTCGCCTGCTCATCGGCGTCGCGGCGGTCGGGTTGCTGGTGATCGCCGTGCTGGGCTTCGTGCAGCGTCCTCGCCTCGCGATCGTCGTGGGACCACAGCCCGCGCTGGCGATTCGCCGACTGCGCGGCACCACCGTGCATCGGCGTGCGGACCTCGAACGCGTGCGCGTCGTGCGCTATCCGCGCCTCGGCCGGCGGGTGCCGATGCTGGAGATCGACGCCCGCACCGGCGACGGCGACACCCGGCTCGCGATCTTCAGTCGCTGGGACCTGGGGACAAACCCCGAGTCGGTCTTCGAGACGCTGGCCGACCACGGTCTCGTGCCCGGATGACACGCGTGTAATTCATCCACACTGTGCATAACGCCTGTGGACAAGCTCCCGACTAGCTCAGTGCCACGCCTGCTCAATGCCACAGCCCGATCAGGTCACGGATCTGCACGATCCGCACCACGATGATCACGACCGCGGCCGAGGCGACCGCGGCCACGGACGCCCATCCGATCGCGCGGGCCGCCTTCGTCATCGCACGGGTGCCGAGCAGCAGACCGGGCACAAACAGCAGACCGGCGGCCGCCGCGGTCCCCGCGACCAGACCGCCGACGTGCCCCCACAGCGAAACGCCCGGAATCGACACGCTGATCACGATGTTGATCAGGATGATCGCAATGATCGGCCCGGGACTCTGCCGCAGCCGGATCAGCACCACTGCGAGCGCACCGAACAGCCCGAAGATCGCCCCCGACGCGCCCGCGGTCACCTCGTTGAGCCGCCCCAGCGCCATCACGCCCGCCGACCCGCCGAGCAGCGCCGTCAGATAGACGGCCAGATACCGGCTGCGGCCCAGCACGCGTTCCACGTCGCGCCCGACGATCCACAGGGCGAACATGTTGACGGCCAGGTGCAGCGGCCCGATGTGCAGGAACCCGCTGCCGATCAGCCGGATCAGTTGCCCGTCGGCGACGGCCGGCGGCCACAGCGCCCATGCGTCGAACAGCGACGAGCGCCGGTCGTTCGAAACGAAACTACCGGACTGCACAGCCGTGATCACGAAGACCACGACATTCACCGCAATCAGGGCGTACGTGACGATCGGCGTGAATCCGGTCGACAGCTTCGCACCCGCGGCCGTGCGCGCGGAGCGGAAGTCGCGCTGACCCGCCGCCACGCAGTCGACGCACTGGAAGCCGACCGCCGCCGAGCGCAGGCAGTCCGGACACGCCGGACGCCCGCACCGGACACAGGCCAGCCCGGTGGGCCGGTCGGGGTGCCGCGCGCATACAGACATGGGCGGAACCCCGGCCCCGGGAGGAGGGCCGGGATAGCTCATCGCGTCGACCTCAGACCGTGTCGACTCAGGAGACCGTGATGCTGTTGATCACGACCGGGTCGTCGGGGCGGTCGCGGCGGTCGGTCGATGTCGTCGCGATCGAATCGACCACCTTCTGCGACGCGGGATCGATTACCTCGCCGAAGATCGTGTGCTTCCGGTTCAGGTGCGGCGTCGCGCCGACCGTGATGAAGAACTGCGAGCCGTTCGTTCCCGGCCCGGCGTTCGCCATCGCGAGCAGATACGGCTTCTCGAAGCGCAGTTCGGGGTGGAACTCGTCCTCGAACTGGTAGCCGGGGCCGCCCGCGCCGGTGCCGGTCGGGTCACCACCCTGGATCATGAACCCGGGGATGACGCGATGGAACGTCGCGCCGTCGTAGAAGGGGCCGCTTGTGCCGCCCGCTGCGTTCGTCGTGGTGTACGGCTTGCTCCCGGTGGCGAGGCCGACGAAGTTCTCCACCGTCTTGGGCGCGTGGTTCCCGAATAGCGCGATTTCGATGTCGCCGTGGTTCGTGTGCAGGGTCGCGGTGGCGGTCTTGATTGCTGAAGTCACCCCCATATCGTGCCATTGCCCCGATCGCGACCTGCCTAGAGTGGAGACATGAGCGCGTCCAACGAATCCCTGACCTATCGCTCCGCACTCGGCACGGCCGGAGCCGGAGTCGGACAGCTTGCGAAGGGAACCAGCGGGCTGAGCCTGCTAGCCCTGCGTTCGGCGGTTCAGCTCGGCGAGGCCGGCCTTGCCCGGTCCCGCGCCTCCAGGGCTGCTCGGCGGCTGGAGGCACCGGAACGCAGATCGCGGGTCCATGTGCTCATCGCCGTCGCGGCCGGCGTGGTGGCACTCGCCGCGGGTGCGGCTGCGTTCCGGTGGCTGCGGCAGCGACCCGAGCCCGAGGTCGCGGCAGAACCGCCGACGCTGCGGCCCTCGACGAACGGCCACGCCCCCAGCACGAACGGGTCTGCGCCGGTGTCGACGACCGCGGAATCCGACCGCACGAACTGACCCGGGCGCGGAACCACGCCGGACCGCGACGCGGTTTCGCGAACAAATCCGGCGCGCTCGGGCACCATGAGGGCATGGTGTCCGATTTCAGGTGCACCGGATGCGGGCAACGTGGCCCGACCGTCGGCCGATGACGCCCGTCGTCGGCTACGTGCTCGTCGTCGTGATCGCGACGGCGACCATGACGGCACTGCTCGACGCGTCGTGGCGCTACCGCAGCCCGCACCTCACTGTGCTGCTCTGGCAGGCGGCGGTGGTCTCGTTCGGGTTCGCCACGGTGGGGCTGCTCCTGTGTGCCGGCCTCGCGTCCGTCCCCGATCCGACCCTGCCCGCACTGCTCACGCTGCTGGATCCCGATTCGCCCACGTTGACTCCGGCCCAGGGCGTCGCCCTCACCGCGGGCCTGGTCCTCGCGGGATGGATCGCGTTCTCCGTGGCGTCGCTCGCGTGGGAAACCCGCCGACGGCGTACGCAGGTACGCGACCTGCTCGACATGGTCGGCACGCACGACGCGGCTCTCGACACCGTCCCGGGCGTCGACGAGATCTCAGTGCTCGACCATCCCGGAATGACCGCCTACTGCGTACCGGGGTGGCGATCCCGGGTAGTGCTCAGCACCGGGACGATCGCGTCGTTGGCGGCGCCGGAACTGCGGTCGGTGCTCGCGCACGAACGCGCCCACGTCCGCGAACGGCACGACATCGCGCTGCTCCCCCTCGTCGCCGCCTGCCGCACCCTCGGCGACTCCCGGCTCGGATGCGCGATCAGGGACCAGGTGGCGCTGCTGGTCGAGATGTGCGCCGATCAGGTCGCGTGCCGCGAGTGCGGACCGCGCGCGCTCGGGAACGCACTGCGGCGATTCGGCGATTCCGCCGCCCATGCGCCGAGCGGGACGCTCGGCGCGACCGGGTCCGTGCTCACGCGCTGCGACCGCCTCGACCACCCGCCGAAGCCGCTGCCGCGATGGGTGATCGCCGGGTTGCTGCTCTGGGCAGCGGTGCTGGTGACGGCGCCCGCGGTGTTGCTACTCGTGCCGAGCTAGGTGACGGTGAGCCCGCCGTCGACCGCGAGCGTCTGTCCCGTGACGTAGCCGCCGGCGGGTGAGGCGAGCCAGACCGCGGTCGCGGCGAGTTCGCGCGGATCTCCGACCCGGCCCAGCAGCATCCGCGTCTTCTGGCTGTCGAGGTAGCCGGGCTGGTACTGGTCGGTCATCTCCGATTCGAAGAACCCGGGCGCGAGGGCGTTGACCCGGATTCCCTTGCGAGCTCCCCACTGTTGGGCGAGGTCGCGGGTCAGTCCGATGACGCCCGCCTTGCTCGCGGCGTACGCCGCCTGCGGAAGGCCGGCGGTGGTGATGCCGAGAATGCTGGAGATGTTGACGATCGAACTGCCGGGCTGCATCACCCGCCCGCACGCCTGCGCCATCCAGTAGACGCCCTCGAGGTTCACGTCGATCACCGAGCGGAACTGTTCGGGTGTCTCCCTCGTGGCGGGTACGGCGGTGCCGATGCCGGCGTTGTTGATCAGGACGTCGACCCGGCCGAAGGCGGTCATGGCGGCGTCGACCAGCCCCTGGCACTGCTCCGGATCGGCGACGTCGGTGGCGTGCGTGACGACCTTGCGCCCGGCCGCCTCGACCAGCCCCGCGGTTCGAGTGAGCTTGTCCACCCGGCGCGCGCCGAGCACCAGGTCCGCGCCGGCCTCGGCGAAGGCCTGCGCGAACGCGACACCGAGGCCCGCCGACGCCCCGGTCACGATGACCACCTTGTCCTGCAGTCCGAACATGTCGAGCACGCCCACGTGCCTGACCTCCTGTCTCACTAGTCGCGTCCCGCCGCGAGCCGCGACGGCCACCAGATGAACTTGCCGATGTCCGCGGACAGCGCCGGGACCAGCACGCTGCGCACGACGATGGTGTCGAGCAGCACGCCGAACGCGACCGCGAACCCGACCTCTGCCAGCGCCACCAGCGGCAGCGTACCCAACACCGCGAACGTCGCCGCGAGGACGACCCCGGCAGAGGTGATGACGCCGCCGGTCACGGCGAGACCGCGGCGGATCCCGTCGCGGGTACCGAATTCGAGCGTCTCCTCTCGTACCCGGGTCATCAGGAAGATGTTGTAGTCGATTCCGAGCGCCACCAGGAACACGAAGGTGAACAGCGGGAAGGACTGATCGGCACCGGCGAAGCCGAAGATGTGCGTGAACGCGAACCCACTCACCCCCAGTGCCGCGGCGAACGACAGCACGACCGAGGCGATCAACAGGATCGGCGCGATCAGCGCGCGCAGCAGCACCGCGAGCACCACGAAGATCACCGCGAGCACGATCGGAATGATCAGGTTGCGGTCGTGGACGGCCGCGTGCTGGACGTCGAGAGTCTCCGCGGACCCCCCGCCCACCAGCGCATCGGCACCGGGGATCGCGCGCAGCGCGGTCCGCAACCGCTCCACGGTGGCGAGCGCCTCCGGGGAGTCGTACGGGTCGGCGAGGGTTGCGTTGACCACGATCCGGCCGGCGATCGGCTGCACCCGCAACTGTTCGGGCACACAGCCCACGCCGCCGCTGCCGGATGACGCTGCGCTGCCGAGTTGCTGCGCGAGCGCGGCGAGCTTGGCGATGTCGGGCTGCACGCACACCGCGCCGGGTTCGGAGGCCACGCCCTCGGTCTGCTCCGCGGTCATGACGACCTCGTTCAGCGCGGCGGTGTTCGCGATGATGACCGCCGGCGCGCCGGCACCCGGGTCGAAACGGGCGTCGTAGAGTTCCTGGCCGACGACGGCGTCGGGACGGTTGGTGAAGCTCTCCTGTGCGGTCAGCCCGTCGGTGTCGAGCATCGCGATGCCCAGCGTGCCGATGAGCAGCAGCACCGTCGCACCAATCCACCCCGGGCGCCGCCGGCCGACGACGGTGTCGGCGATGCGGTTCCAGATCCCGTGCGTCGCCAGGTCAGTGGCGTGATCGGCGTGCGGAATGCGTGGCCAGAACACCCAGCGGCCGGCCGCGGCGAGCGCGACCGGCAGGAACGTCATCATCACGAGCAGCGTGCACGCGATGCCGATCGCCGCGATGGGGCCGAGGCCCTTGTTCGAGTTCAGTTCGGAGAACGACAGGCACAGCAGGCCCACCATGACGGTCGTGCCGGAGGCGAAGATGGCTGCCGCAGTCCCCTTCCAGGCGGCGATCATCGCGTCGAGGCGGTTGTCGTAGGTGTGCAGTTCCTCGCGGTAGCGCGACATCAGCAACAGCGCGTAGTCGGTTCCGGCGCCGATCACGAGGACCGACAGGATGCCCTGGCTTTGCCCGTTCAGCGTGAGGATCTCGTGCTTGGCGAGGTAGTAGACGATCAATGAGGCGATGCCCAGCGCCAACACTGCGGACAACAGCGGGAAGACCCACAGCACCGGGGAGCGGTACACCACCAGCAGAATGAGCACGACGACGCCGAGCGCGGCGAGCAGCAAGGTGCCGTCGATGCCCTCGAAGGCGCTGATGAACGCCACCAGCAGCGCGGCGGGGCCGGCGGGGTAGACCTCGAGACCGGAGTCTGCCGCCACTGCCCCGCGCGCCGCGTCGATGACGCCCTGTTCGGTCCCGGCGAGGTCCTCGCCGTTGACCTCGACGCCGTCCCGTTTGGCGATCAATGGCACGAAAAGCGACGCCGTCGTGTTGTCGGCGCTGAACCGAGGCGGGAGGACCGCAGTCGCGTCAACGCCGGGGACCTTCGCCACAGCGGGCTGGGCGGCGGCGATGTCGGCGCGGTCCGCCTCGGTCAGCCCGCCGTCGCGGTGGAAGACCACGAACCCCGGCAGGTCCCGGACCGGGACGAACAGGTCCGCCTCCACGCTGGCCTGGGTCGACTCCGCCGAGCCGGGCAGGAACGCCGCGTTGTCGTTGCGTTGCACCTCGGACAGCTTGCCCTGGTAGGAGCCGCCGAACCCGCCGAGCAGAAACGCCACGAGCGCAACCGCGACCACCGTGAAGACCGGCCAGCCGCGCCTGTGGGGGCGGGGCTGACCGGTCTGATTCCGCGTGGTGGCGGTGACTTCAGCGCGCTGCTGGCCCATCGGCACTCCTACGGTCGATGCTCGTCAGCGTAGACAGCGCCGGGCCGCCGGCGGTGGCGTCAGCGGCTCACGGCCTTCTGGTAGCGGTTGATCGCCAACGGCACGAACACGATCAGGATGATTGCAGTCCAGATCAGCGACGCGAGCACCGCATTCTGCAGCGGCCAGACGTCGGGCACCGGCACCTGCGGGCTGGTGTTGCCGAACAACTCGCGCGTGGCCTGGGTGACTGCGGATACCGGGTTCCAATTGGCGATGTGTTGCAGCACCGGCGGCAGCTGGCTGGGGTCCACGAACGTGTTCGCCAGGAAGGTGATGGGGAAGATCACCATGAAGCTCGCGTTGTTGTAGACCTCCGGCGTGCGGATCCACAGCCCCACCACCGCCATCATCCACGACAGGGCGTAGGCGAACAGCAACAGTAGGAGGAATCCGCCGAGCGCCTCCAACGGCGTCGACCGGATGCGCCAGCCGACCACCAGGCCGGTCAGCGTCATGACGATCAGGCTGATGACGTTGATCGCGACGTCGCTGGTGGTACGCCCGATCAGCACCGCCGAGGGGGCCATCGGGAGCGAGCGGAACCGGTCGATGATGCCCTTCTGCATGTCCTCGGCCAGGCCGAGACCGGTCCAGGTCGCGCCGAAGATCACCGTCTGGGTGAAGATGCCCGCGATGAGGAACTCCCGGTACGACATTCCCGGGATCTCGATCGCGCTGCCGAAGATGTAGGCGAACAGCAGCACGAACATCACCGGCGACATCAGCGTGAACACGATGAGGTCGGGGACCCGCTTGATCTTGATCAGGTTGCGCTTGGCGATCGTCGCGCCGTCGGTCGCAGCCATGGCCACGGCATTCATCGGCTGAACTCCTTCTCCTTGAGGTCGTCGGATTCCTCTTGCTCGGCCTCGTGGCCGGTGAGCGCGAGGAACACGTCGTCGAGGGTGGGGCGGCGCAGGCCGACGTCGTTGACGCCGATGCCGTGCTCGTTGAGCAGGCCGATCGCCTCGACCAGCGCCGCGGATCCGCCGCGGATGGGCACCTTGAGCTTGCGTATCCCCGGTTCGACCCGGATCTCGCCGTAGGCCATACGCTGCAGGGCCTGTTGGGCGGTGGCGAGTTCGGATTCGTCGCGGACGACGAGTTCGATGCGCTCGCCACCGACGCGGTCCTTGAGTTCGTCGGCGGTGCCGCGCTCGATGATGGCGCCGCGGTCGATCACGACGATCGAATCCGCGAGCCGTTCGGCCTCCTCCATGTACTGCGTGGTGAGCAGCAGTGTGGTGCCGCCGGCGACGAGTTCGGCGATCACGTCCCATAGGTCGAGGCGTGCCCGCGGGTCCAGACCGGTGGTGGGTTCGTCGAGGAAGAGCACCTCGGGGTTGGCGACCAGCGCGCCGGCGAGGTCGAGGCGGCGGCGCATGCCGCCCGAGTAACCCTTCACGGGCCGGTCGCCGGCATCGGAGAGCGAGAACCGGTCGAGCAATTCGCGGGCCCGTTCCTTGGCCCGCTTCGTACCCAGGTGGTACAGCCGCCCGACCATCTCCAAGTTCTCGAAACCGGTGAGGTACTCGTCGACCGCGGCGTACTGCCCGGATGCCCCGATCTTCGCCCGTAGCGTGCGTGGGTCCTTCAGGACGTCGACGCCCGCGACGGTCGCCTGCCCCTCGTCCGGGATCAGCAGTGTGGTGAGCACCCGGACCGTCGTCGTCTTGCCGGCGCCGTTCGGTCCGAGCATCGCCAGCACGGATCCCTGCGGCACCGCGAGGTCGATCCCGTCGAGCGCGATCACCTTGCCGTATCGCTTCACCAGGCCTTCGGCGAAGATTGCGTCCGTCATGCCTGTTTCCTTCCGTCGGTTGGGACCCATCGGCTCCTGTGCTCACGAGCGTGCCCCGTATTCCGGTCACCTACTGTCCGCATTCGGAATCTCATCCGCGTTTTCTCCCCTTCGCCCGATTCCACCTTCCACCTCTACGTCGATCCGGGCCACTCAATATCGACATGATCACCCGGGCCACCGACAGATCGCTTGGACGAATGCGCTCTACCCGATCCCGCTGGTAGGCCTGACCCCAAATCGAGTAGTTCGATACTCGATACAACCGCAGACCGATAGCGCATCCTGAAAGACGCAAGTTCCGCGGTCGCACCGTCGGGGGGTGTGGCGTAGACGGGGGTGGGCCGTCGCTTCGCGCTCGAACCGGCCCGGGTGTGCCGGTCTCGAGCGCCTGCTGCCCCGCATTCACCCTTTCCGAGAGGTCGGAAGTCCATGTATTCCAGTCGAATTAATCGCGTCCTTGGTTCGGTCGCGGCCGTGGGCAGTGCGACGGCACTGCTCGTCGGTTGCAGCAGCGACGACTCCCGAGGCCACCGATGCCACCAGCTACGGGCCGTCGGAGGAACTCGGTGACGGCACGGTGAAGGCCTTCACCGTGACCGACGCGGACGGTAACCCGACCGCCGTCGGCATCCGCATGACCGCCTCCGCCCTGGACGGCCTGCCCACCGCGACCGCGCCCCCACCGGCACCGCCGCCCCCGGGCGCGATGGTGATGGTCGACTTCCCGGACGAGGCGTCGTCGACGGTGTTCGACCATGTGATGGTCGACTGGAATTCGCTCGGCCATGAACCCACCGGCGTGTTCGACGAGCCGCACTTCGACGTGCACTTCTACATGACCGACATGGCCTCCGTTACGGCGATCGATCCAGCGAGCCCGGACTTCGCCGCGAAATCGGCGAATCTGCCAGCCCCACAATATATCCCGCAAGGCTATGTGCCGATTCCGGATAGCGTCGTGCCAGCGATGGGCGTGCACATGGCGGACGGGTCGACGCCGATCGTGCCGGGTTCCTACGACTTCACCGAGGTGCTCCTTACCGGCGCGTGGGACGGGGACTACACGTTCATCGAGCCGATGATCACCCGGGACTTCCTGCTGACCAAGCCGACGGTGCACGAGCAGATCCCCCAACCGGCGGCCTATCAGCAGTCCGGCTACTACCCCACCACCTACGACATCTCCTTCGACGAAGGCACACAGGAGTACGTGATCACGCTGGGCGGGTTGGCGCAGCAGACCCAGTCCTGATCAATCCGGCACTTGATCAATCCGGCAAGAGCGGCACGCTGATCCCCGGGTCGCGCCCCAGCAGCGCGGCCCGGGTGACCGCGCCGGAGCCGAACCTCTCGCGCAGGTCGTCGAGCGTGCGGTCCAACGCCCCCGGGGCGTAGGCGTCGAACGGCAGCGTGAGCTGCACCGCGTCGTCGTTGTCGAGGTTGGCGAGCGTGAGCCCGATCAGCGTGATGCCACGCTCGTGGATCATCGGCATCGCGCAGTCGAGGAGACTGCGCGCCGCCAGCAGGATGGTCTGGGTGCCGGCGGTGGCCTCGGCGAGGGTGTGCGAACGGGTGGCCCGGGTGAAGTCGTCGAACCGTAGCCGCAGCACCACGGTCCGGCACACCCGGTGAGCGGCGCGCAGCCGTTTGCCGAGCCGGTCGACGATACCGGCGAGCATCGCCTCGAGTTCGGCGTCGCTACGGTGGCGCCGCCCGAACGCACGCTGCGATCCGATCGACCGGCGACGCCGACCGGTGTCCACCCGACGCGGGTCGCGTGCCCAGGCCAGGGCGAACAGGTGCCGGGCGGACGCGCGGCCCACGATCGCAGCCAGGCCCCGCTCGCCCAGCCGCGCGATGTCGCCGACCGTGTCGACGCCGTGGTCGTGCAGCTTCGGGCCGATCACGGCGCCCACACCCCACAGCCGCTCCACCGGCAACGGATGCAGGAACGCCAGTTCACCGCCTGGCGGAACCAGCAGCAGCCCATCGGGTTTCGCGACGGCGCTGGCGACCTTCGCGACGAACTTGGTGCGCGCGATGCCGACGGTGATGGGCAGGCCGACCTCGTCGCAGATCTCGCGACGCAGGCGGTCGGCGATCTGTTGCGGTGTTCCGTCGATCCGGTACAGCCCACCGACGTCGAGGAACGCCTCGTCGATGGAAATGCCCTCGACCACCGGGGTGGTGCGGCGGAAGATCTCGAAGACCGCCTTGCTGGCCTGCGAGTACGCCTCCATCCGCGGGCGCACCACCACCGCGTCGGGGCACAGTTGCAGCGCCGCCCGCCCACCCATCGGTGTGCGCACACCGTACGCCTTCGCCTCGTAGCTGGCTGCGAGTACCACCCCGCCGCCGACGATCACCGGGCGTCCGCGCAGGCTGGGGTCGTCGCGTTGCTCCACCGAGGCGTAGAACGCGTCCAGGTCCGCATGCAGGATGCACGCGCGGGGGCGGATCGGAGTGGCCACGAACGTATGTTCGCATCTGGGTCGGACAAGTTCGTGGTTCGAGTAGTTCGATACCCGTGCAAGGACCCCGCGCGGCGACGAGAGTCGTGGGCGAGCCACCCGCCCCGTCCGTGGAGTCCCGGTGGCCATTCCGCTCGACCACATCGCGCCCGGCGTACGCAGCGACTTCGGGGACTGAATCCACGACCACGGCTCGACACCGGAAGGAAATCGCGCAACACTGAACTAGATGGTTCAGTTTAGTGATATCGACGCCGCGTTCGCGGCGCTCTCGGACCCCACCAGACGGGGGATCCTCGAGCGTCTCGCCCGTGGCCCGGCCACCATCAGCGACCTCGCGGAGACCTTCGAGATGACCCTGACGGGCATCAAGAAGCATGTCGGGCTGCTCGAGGCGGCCGGCATGGTCGTAACGGAGAAGCGGGGACGGGTGCGATATTGCGGCCTCGGACCCAACGCGCTCGACGCCGAGCTCGCCTGGATCCGCTCGTACCGCGCGGTCGTCGAATCGCGACTGGACCATCTCGAAAGATTCCTCGAACGAACGGAGAAGGATTCATGACCAGCGAAAAGGCAACCCTCACCACGACATCCGACCGCGACATCCACGTCGAGCGGATCTTCGACGCCCCGCTCGACCGAGTGTGGGCCGCCTGCACCGAGCCCGACCTGGTGAAGCAGTGGTGGGGCCGCGGCAACCCCCTCGACGTGGTCAAGTGGGAATTCGAGAAGGGCGGGCACTGGCGCCTCGTCGAGCGCTCGGACGGCGGCGAGATGGGCTTCGAGGGCCGCTTCCGTGAGATCGACCCCAAGAATTCCTGCAGCTACACGTTCGAGTTCGACGGGATGCCCGGCTACGTCTGCATCGAGTCGGTGCAGTTCGTCGACCTCGGTGACGGCCGCACCAAGATCGTGATCGACAACCTCTTCCACACCGCGGAGGAACGCGACGGCATGCTCGAATCCGGCATGGAGACCGGCATGAACGAGAGTTACGCCGCCCTCGACGCCCTGCTCGCGCGCGGGGAGTGACCCTCGAGGCGCCCCACTCAGCCGTCCTCGCCGATGCCCGCGAGCGTGTCGCGCAGCCGCTGAGTGTCGGCCGCCGTCCAGCCGTCCGGCGGCACGATCGCGGCCCACGCGTCGGCGATGTCGAGGACATACGTGTGGCCGTGCCCGTCGGGAACGTTGGCCGCGACGGCCATGTCGGCCGACACCTGCAGGAACGTCACGAACGGGAACCACCGGGTGCTGTCGAGGACGTCGTAGCCGCGCTGTTCGTCCAGCCAGTCCGGCTTTTGCAGCATGAGCTCCGGTGACCACCAAGTGATCGGGTCCGACGCGTGCTGCAGGTAGATCATCCGCGGTTCGTCCCACTCGGGACCGGGCCGGGGCAGATCCTCGGGCGCGATGGCACCGAACCGGACCATCTCGCCCTTCTCGTAGACCGGCAGCCACTCGGGCGAGCCGCCGTCGCGATGGGCGGTGATATCCGACCAGATTCGATTGGCGTTCGGCGGGCCCATGAACAACACGCCGTCGGTGCGGGCCTCGACGTCGTCGACGCTGCCGAAGGCGCTCTCGCCACCGAAGGAGCCCAGACTCTCGCCCATCACGAGGAGCTTGGGCCGCGAATCCTCCGGCAGTTGCTTCCATTTGTCGTAGACCGCATCGAACAGCGCCGCGCCGGCCTGGTGTGCGCGTTCCTTGTCGACGAGGAAGGACAGCCAACTCGGCAGATACGAATACTGCAGGCCGACGATGGCGGTGTCACCGTTGTACATGTACTCGAGCGATTGGGCGAGGCTCTCGTTGATCCAGCCGGTGCCGGTCGTGGTGGCGACGGCGATCACCTCCCGATCGAAACCGCCGGCGCGGTCGAGTTCGTCCGCCGCGATCTGCGCGTTCTCCGCGATGGTGTCCCCGCCGCTGTCGAGACCGGCGTAGGCACGGATCGGCTCGAGCGCCGGGCGACCGTCGTTGAATGCCTCGAGTTGCTCGATCGTCGGACCGTTCGACATGAACACCCGGCCCTGGCGGCCCAGCGAATCCCAGGTCACGTTCGATCCGGGCCCGCCCGAACGCAGCTCGGTGGTCGGGGGTTCGTCGCCCGCCTTGGTCTCCTGGTTCACCGCGGCGAACGAGTTGTTCAACCCGGCCATGATCACCCGGGCGGCGAACCCGTTGACGATCGCGAACAGCAGGGCCACGACCAGCACACCGATGATCGTGGCGAGAAACGGCCGCGGGATCACCCGGCTCACCCGGCGCTCGACCCACAGCACCGCGTGCAGCAGCAGCCGGGACAGAGCGACGAGGCCGACGAAGATCAGCGCGGCGATCACGACCATCGCCGGGTAGCCGAACCACGGGAAAGGCTCGGCGCTCATGATCGCCCGCAGGTCGGATTGCCAGTCCCAGAACCACACCAGGAAAACGAGCGTGCCGAGCACACCGAGCGCCAGCGCGACGCGCTTGACGATCTGCTTGGTCGGCGGCGACGCCTCCCGCGGCCACAGATGGCGGATCAGTTTCGACCCGAGGAAGCCGAACCCGTATCCGATCGCCGCAGACGCGCCGAGCACCAGGCCCTGGAACAGCGGTCCGCGGGGCAGCAGTGTCGGCGTCAGCGACGTCCATGCGAACAGCACGGCCACCACGACCCCGCCGAAGCAGTAGCGGTCCGGCAGCCAGCGCCGCCGGGCAGGACTGGGCGCGGGCGGTCGTTGCGTCGGTTGTGACAGCACATCGGTCGGCACAACGGGAGCCTAGCCGTGGGCTGCGCAGAATTCAGTCCAGGTGACGCCGACCACTGCCCGCAGGTAGTCACCCATCCAAATCCTCCCCGTCAACGGCGATCGCACTCGTCCAACACCCTTATGATCGCGTCGCGTTCGGCCTGCGTAACCCACAGATCGTAGGCGGCCTTCACCTCGACCTGCCGCGCGACATAGGTGCACCGGTACCCAGCGTCGGGCGGCAGCCACGTCGCCGCGTCGCCGTCACCCTTGGACCTGTTCAGCTCACCGCCGACAGCCTGCAGGTTGCGCGGGTCGTTGGCGAAATCGGTCCGCCGGGCGAGATCGAGTTGCTGGGCGCCCTTCTGCCACGCGTCCGACAAGGCGACGACGTGGTCGATCTGCACCAGCGGCGACGTCCTCTCCCCGCGCTCGAAGTCCACGACCTGCCCCGAGTAAGTGTCGTGCAGCTTCCCGGTCGCCACGACGCATCCCCTGGTGCCGAGTTTGAGGGTCACGTCGGTGAGGTCGCGACGCAGGATGTCGTTGCGGGTGTCGCAGCCGTTGTGCCCACCCTCGACTCGAACGTCGTCGGACCAAGCCTGCCCGAACTCGGCGCGCTCGTACCCGGTCTTCGGCGCGCGGCCCTTCGCGTCGAGCGAATCGAGCAGTGCACGCGTCTGTCCCGATTCGGAGTCCGCCGGTGAGGGCGGCCGATCGGCACTGCACGCGCTCAGGCCGATCAGCACGGTCGTCACGGCGAGGACGAGGCGATGTCGGGTCGGCACGGGGGCATTCTGACACCGAACACCGACACCGGCAGTTGCCGTAACCGCTGGTACGAGTTGGCCCGCACCCATTCCGCCTGGTAGAACGTTCGAATGCCGCCTCTGCCCCTGCTCGTCAGCCGTCGTGCTGTCGATCTCGTGCGCGTGGGTTCGGCTATCTGTCCGTGTTGTTGAGTCCTCGGTCCCGGCCGTCTGTGTCCCCCACTCGATGGCGCCCACCACTCGGCATCACGGAGTCTTTCCATGAAGACCATAGTTCTGATCGGCCTTGTCGGCTTCGCCGCGCAGCTCGTCGACGGCAGCCTCGGCATGGCCTACGGCGTCACGACCACGACGCTGCTGTTGGCGATCGGCACCAGCCCCGCGGCCGCGTCGGCCACCGTGCACCTCGCCGAGATCGGCACCACGCTGCTCTCCGGTGCCTCGCACTGGAAGTTCGGCAACGTCGACTGGAAGGTCGTACGCAAGATCGCCATCCCCGGCGCGATCGGCGCGTTCCTCGGCGCGACCGTCCTGTCCAAGCTGTCCACCGAAGCCGCAGCGCCGCTGATGGCGATCATCCTGCTCAGCCTCGGCATCTACATCCTCACCCGGTTCACCTTCACCGGCATCCCTCGACACAACCTGGGCAAACCACTCCACAAGCGGTTCCTCGTGCCCCTCGGCCTGTTCGCCGGCTTCGTCGACGCCACCGGC
>DATDBL010000384.1:0-2727 GCA_036524855.1 Aldersonia sp.
AAAGTCCGCATGGCCGACGGCGCCGCGCTGCGCCTTCTCCTCGACGCCTTCGAGGCCACCGGCAAGCGCGCCACCGACGCCTCGGCACCACTGCGGCAGTGGGGTGAACGCCTGCACGAAGCCGCGCAGCGCGTCGCCGCCGTCACCGAACACGTCTGGCGCAGCGCAGATCCCGAACTGGCGCTCGCGAACGCGAGCGTCTACCTCGAAGCGGTCGGGCACTGCGTCGTCGCCTGGATCTGGCTCGAACAGGCGCTGGCCGCCGAGGGGACGACCGGGGGCTTCTACGAGGGCAAACGCCTCGCCGCCCGATACTTCTTCACCTACGAACTCCCCAAGACCGATCACCAGTTCGATCTGCTGACGAGGTTGGACCGCACCACACTCGACCTGAGCGAGAACTGGTTCTGACCCCGGGTGCCAGCGCCTGCTCCACGCTCGCCTTCACCCGCCCCGATCGGGGCGCGACTGTTCATTCCCCCGGGAGGCACGCAACGTCAACCGAATCCGCGGCTTGGGGTACGTCGCGGGACTGACTGTCGGACAAGATCTTTCCGAACGCACGCTGCAGCTGTCCGGTCCGGCGCCGCAGTTCAGCCTCGGTAAGTCGTACCCGGATTCTCGCCACTCGGGCCCGTCGCTCGTCACCGTCGACGAACTCACCGATCCCGACGATCTGGAGCTGGGCTGCCAGGTCAACGGCGAGCTCGTCCAGAAGGGTCGCACCTCCGATCTGATCTTCACGGTGCCGGAGCTGGTGGCACGGCTCTCCGCGGTGTTGCCACTGCGGCCCGGCGACATCATCTTCACCGGCACGCCGTCGGGCGTCGGCCACGCCCGCAACCCGAAGCAGTACCTGCGCCGCGGTGACGAACTCGTCAGCTCGGTGGAGGGAATCGGCGAGATGCGGCATACCTTCGTGTGTACCGATCCGACGGGAGATCCGCGATGAGCCTGCACCGAATGACCTCATTGGAAATAGGGGTTCCCGACGTGGCGGCGACAGTCGAGTACTACCGCGACTTCCGCCTGACCGGCGACGCCAGCGGCCTCGCGACGGTCGACGGCGGTGACCCGCTGCGGTTCGTCGCGTCACCGACCCGGCGACTGCTCGAGGTCGGGATCGGTGTCGACGACGCCGACGACCTGGATCGCATTGCCTCGCGACTCGTCTCCCTCGACGTGGTGTTCACGAGGACCGACGATGCCCTTGTCGCCGTCGAACCGACGGCGGACCTGCGGACGCGTGTCACGATCAGACCTCGGTTGATCGAATCGCGCACCGAGCCGACGCCGTACAACGGACCGGGGCGAATCGAACGAGTCAACGTCCGGGCGCCCGGCATCGAACGGACGCAGCCGGTCAGGCCGCGCAAGCGCGGCCACGTCGTGATCGGCTCGACCGATCTGGACGCGACACAGCGGTTCTTCACCGACGGCATCGGACTCAAAGTCAGCGACCGGGTGCCCGGGCTGGCGAGCTTCATGCGCTGCTCCGAGGATCACCACAACATCCTCGTGCAGCAGGCACCGTTGAACTTCCTCCACCACACAGCGTGGGAGGTCGACGACATCGACGAAGTCGGCCGTGGCGCGATGTCAATGCTCGAGGATCACCCATACCGCCACGTGTGGGGACTCGGTCGCCATCACATCGGATCGAACTTCTTCGGGGACCTCAAGGATCCTGCGGGCAACTTCTCCGAGTACTACAGCGACATCGATTGCATCGTCGACGACCAGTTGTGGAAGCCGAGCGTCGTGGAGGGTGCGAAGGGGCTGTTCAACTGGGCCCGCCACCTCCCCCGTCGTTCCTGATGCCGGAAGACCTCGCCGCCTTGATGACCGGATGCACAGTGTCCGGTGAGATTCTGTGGTCGCCATCGACCGACCAGGTCGAGGGCAGCGAGCTCGATCGGTGCCAGACCTGGTTCCACGAGACGCGTGGCCTCGATTTCGGGCTCCTCTGATCTGATCTGACTCTTCCGTGGGTGGACGGGGGCAGTCGCCGTTGCGCTGCCCGAACCGCCGACACGGTACCCGATCTCGCGGGCGCCGGTTCGAGCCGCCGACCCCGCGGCCCGATCGATAGGGCTCGCCCGCGGCGACCGCGGCCGTGCCAACGCGATGATCCATATCGGAGTGGGTCAGCATGCTGCACATAGCCTTGCGCGAGTCACGTCCGGGGCGATGTTCAGGCTTGCACGCGGTCACGAAGCGCTGTCGACAGCCCGCGGCGCTTGCCCGTGACCGCGTCGAACTGCGGGCGCGGATCAGCGAATTTGCGCTCCGACGCGGTCTCGGGAGCGTCGTCGGCGGTGGCCCTGAGAAACGTGTTCGGCAGTGCGAGCTTGGCGATGGTCCGCCACGACTTCAGGTGCTGAGCGGGCAGCGAGCCCGTCGTGTACGGCAGGTCGGATGTCTCGGCGAGTGCCTTCGTCCGTATCGAAATCTCCCGCAATCGGTTGCTCGGCAGGTCGGGAAACAGGCGGTGCTCGATCTGGTAGCAGAGGTTTCCCGTCATCAATTCCATGACGGGTCCGGCCTCGAAGTTCGCCGAACCCAGGATCTGGCGCAAGTACCACTGACCCGGCGTCTCGTTCTCCAGGTCCTTCTCGGTGAACTTCTCCGCGCCGTCGGGGAAATGACCGCAGAAGATCACCGTGTTCGTCCAGACGTTGCGGATCACATTGGCGGCGAAGTTCGCCGTGAACGTGGCCGGGAACG
>DATDBL010000385.1:0-12186 GCA_036524855.1 Aldersonia sp.
GTGAAGATCGTCGGCGAGGGGTCCGAGGAGCAGGGCACCGGCGGGCTCGAGGACTTCGTGCCGCGCAACTCCGACCTGCTGCGCGCGGACGCGATCGTGGTCGCCGACGCCGGCAACTTCGCGGTCGGGGTGCCGAGCCTGACCACCAGCCTGCGTGGCATCGCCAACGTCGTGGTCACGGTCGAAACGCTTGGTTCGGCCATGCATTCGGGCATGTTCGGCGGCGCCGCCCCGGACGCGCTGGCGGCGTTGATCGCGATGCTCGCCACGCTGCGCGACCCGGCGGGAAACACCACCGTGCGCGGCCTCGACAACACCGCGACCTGGCCGGGCGTCGACTATCCCGCCGAGCAGTTCCGCACCGACGCGACCGTGCTCGACGGGGTGGACCTGCTCGGCGGCGGCCGGGTCGCGGACATGGTGTGGGCGCGCCCGGCGGCGACGGTGCTCGGGATCGACTGCCCGCCGGTGGTCGGGTCCTCGGCCGCGATCCAGCCGCGGGCGCGGGCGCGGATCAACCTGCGGGTGCCGCCGGGGACGGACGCGCGGCGCGCCCAGGACACGCTGATCGCCCACCTCGAGGCGGTCGCGCCGTGGCACGTCCGGGTCAGTGTCGAGCGCGAGGCCGACGGGGCGCCGTTCACCGGGTCCACGAGCGGTCCCGGCTACGACGCCATGGCCGCCGCGATGCGCGACGTGTACGGTCGCGACGTGCTGCTGCAGGGGCAGGGCGGATCCATCCCGCTGTGCAACGTCTTTGCCGAGACCTACCCCGGTGCCGAGATCATGCTGCTCGGCGTGGAGGAGCCGCTGTGCCTGATCCACGCGCCCAACGAAAGCGTCGACCCGAGCGAGATCGAGCACATGGCCCTGGTGGAGGCGAGCTTCCTGCGCCGGTATGCGGAACTGGCTGGACGCGGCTGATCCGCGGGAGGATCGACGTCATGGCATCGGCGCCGCAGGCGCTCAGGCGTTCACCGCCGCCTGCCGAACCCCCGATGCAGTACGCGCGGCTCCGACGTCGTCGGGGGTGTTGGCCGCCGTGAAGCTGCGCAGCCGCAGGCTGTTCGAGACGACGAACACCGAGGAGAAGGCCATCGCCGCCCCGGCGAGCATCGGGTTGAGCAGGCCTGCTGCGGCCAGCGGGAGGGCGGCGACGTTGTAGGCGAAGGCCCAGAACAGGTTGCCCTTGATGGTGCCCAGCGTGCGGCGGGAGAGCCGGATCGCGTCGGCTGCCGCCCGTAGGTCACCGCGGACCAGGGTGATGTCGGAGGCCTCGATCGCCACGTCGGTGCCGGTGCCCATCGACAGGCCGAGGTCGGCCTGGGCCAACGCGGCGGCGTCGTTGACACCGTCGCCGACCATGGCCACCTGCTTGCCCTCGTCTTGGAGGCGTTTGACGACAGCGACCTTGTCGGCAGGCATCACCTCGGCGATCACGTTCTCCGCGTCGATGCCGACCGATGCGGCGACAGCGCGAGCGACGGTGGTGTTGTCGCCGGTGAGCAGCACGGGGGTCAGCCCGAGATCACGCAGCTGCGCGATGGCTTCGGCCGACGTCGGCTTGATGGCGTCGGCGACTACCAGGACGCCGCGTGCCTTCCCGTCCCAGCCGACCGCAACGGCGGTCTGGCCCTTCTGCGCCGCGGCTGTCATCGCGATCTCCAGCTCGGGGGTGAGGTGCTGAGACCAGTCGGCCAGGAGGCGGGGGCGGCCGACGAGGACCGCACGGCTGTTGTCGCCGTCGGCGACGATGCCTTGAACGCCGAGGCCTTCGATGTTGGCGAAGTCCTGCACCGCGGGCAGAGCACCGACACGTTCGGTGGCGCCCTTGGCGATCGCCTGCGCGATCGGGTGCTCCGAGGCGTCCTCGAGTGCGCCGGCCAGCCGGAGCAGCTCCTGCTCGTCCTCACCGGCGGCGACGATCGTGTCGATCAGGGTCATCTGTCCGGTGGTGACGGTGCCGGTTTTGTCGAGCACCACGGTGTCGACGCGGCGGGTGGTCTCGAGCACCTCCGGACCCTTGATCAGGATGCCCAGCTGCGCTCCGCGCCCCGTGCCGACCATCAGCGCGGTCGGGGTGGCCAGTCCGAGGGCGCAGGCGCAGGCGATGATCAGGACCGCGACCGCCGCCGTAAACGCCGCGGCGATGGCACCCCCGGTACCGGCCCAGAACCCGAACGTCGCGATGGCCAAGGCAATCACGATCGGGACGAAGATGCCGGAGATGGTGTCCGCGAGCCGTTGTGCCTGGGCCTTGCCGTTCTGCGCGTCTTCGACCATCTTGGCCATCTGTGCCAGCTGGGTGTCCGCACCGACCCGGGTCGCTTCGACCACCAGCCGTCCACCCGCGTTGACGGTGGCGCCGACCACGCCGTCGCCGGGGCCGACCTCGAGCGGCACGGATTCACCGGTGACCAACGAAGCGTCGACAGCGGACGACCCCTCGACGACCCTGCCGTCCGTGGCGATCTTCTCGCCGGGGCGGACGACGAAGCGGTCGCCGACGACCAGCTGGTCGACGCCGATGCGTTTCTCGCGCCCGTCACGCAGGACCGAGACCTCCTTGGCGCCGAGCTCGAGCAGAGCCCGCAGTGCGGCTCCGGCGCGACGCTTGGACCTGGCCTCGAAGTACCGGCCGAGCAGGATGAACGTCACCACCCCGGCGCCGACCTCCAGGTAGATGTTGGCCGCACCATCGCCTCGGGCGATGGTGAACTCGAACGGGTGCGTCATCCCCGGTTCGCCGGCCGTGCCGAAGAACAGCGCATACAGCGACCACAGCAGGGCTGCGCCGGTGCCCATCGATATCAGCGTGTCCATCGTGGCCGCACCGTGCCTGAGGTTCGTCCAGGCCGCCTTGTGGAACGGGAAGCCCGCCCACACGATCACCGGAGCCGCCAGCGTGAGCGAGAGCCACTGCCAGTAGGTGAACTGCAGTGCCGGAATCATCGCCATCGCGATCACCGGAACGCTCAGCACCGCCGAGATGATGACCCGGTTGCGCAATGCCCGGACCGGGGCGTCCTCGTCGCTGTCGCCATCTGTGACCGCCGGTGTCGGGGGCTCCGGAAGCTGCGCGGTGTAGCCGGCCTGCTCCACCGCATCGACGAGAGCCGCCTGATCGACGCCGTCGTCGTAGGTGACCCTGGCCCTCTCGGTGGCGTAGTTGACGGTCGCGGTCACGCCGTCCAGCTTGTTGAGCTTGCGCTCGATGCGGTTCGCGCAGGAGGCGCACGTCATCCCCCCGATGGCAAGTTCGACCTGATTGCCGGCGCCGGCCGACGGCGTCACGTCATCGAGCGCATTCATCGCCCGTCCCTTCTATGCTCAGTTGTGTTCGTGGTCGCCGGGGCTTTCGTCTTCTGGCCTCACCGGTGTGGTCTCGCCCGAACCGCGGGCTGTCCCCGCGGCCTGCGCGGTGAACTCGGCGGTCCGGACGACGCCGTCGTGCTTGAAGTCCAGGTACAAGCGATAGGCGCCGGCCGACGGGGCGGTAGCGAAGAACGTGACGTCCGGCTCAGGCGCGGTGGTGCCGTCGCCGGGTTCGCCCTTGGGATGGACGTGGAGATAGGCCAAGTCTCCCGATCGCAGCGCCACCAGGTGCCCGTAGGCCGCCAGGTAGGGCTCGAGATCGGTGACCGGACGGCCGTTGCGATTCACGGTCAGGGTCAGTTCGCTCGACTCGCCCGGGACGAGCTGTCCGTTCAACGTCACGGTGTAGTCGTCGCCCGTCGCCGTGTGACCGACCGCCGCCGTGTGACCGACCGGGGGCAGTGGCTGCGGAGTGTAGGCGCCGGCGACGAACGCGTCTCTACCCAGCGTGATGGTCTCGTGGCCGGCCGGGCGGAAGTCCGCAAGGAGCCGCCACACGCCCGGCGTCAGGTCGACGTCGATGCTCCACGCACCCGATTCGTCCATCGTCGGGTGCAGATGACGGAATCCGGACATGTCGCGCTGGACGGCGAAGAAGTGCAGTTTCGCATCGTGGGTGGGCTCGAAATCGGTGAGCGGCTGCCCGTCGGGGCCGAGGATGCGGAACTTCACGCCCGTGCGGCTCTTATCCAGGATGGTCGAGTCCAGGTCCAGGGCGTACCCCTGGTCGGAGACCATCAGACCGCCCGGCAGACTATCGCCGGGGCCAGCGGGCCCTGCCTCGTCGTCGCTGGATTCGTCGTTCGTCATGTCGTGCTCCCCTGTGGAATGGGTGTTCGCGGTAGCCTGCCCGACGGGTCCGACAGCGTTGCCGATCCCGAAGGAGAGGGCGAGTACCGCAGCGAGAGCCACGATGAACCCGCCGAGCTTGAGTGGGGTCTTCACAGGTACTCCTCGCGAAATCAGTTCTCCGCGGCGACCGCGTAACCGGCATCGGCCACGGCCGCGCGGATGCGTGCCTCGTCGATCGGCGCGTCGCTCGTGACGCTGAGGCGCCCGGTAGCGAGGTCGACGTCAACGTCGGTCACGCCGGGGACGTCGCCGACCTCCTCGGTGACGGACACGACGCAGTGGTTGCAAGTCATGCCGGTGACGGTGTAGTTCGCGGTGGTCACGGTCATGTACCCCTATCTCTCCTGCTCTTCCCGAACTTGCGGCCGGAACATCAGCTTCAATCTATACCCCCATGGGGTATATTCTTACTATACCCCTGCAGGGTAATTGCGCAAGTCTGTAGTTCCCGAACCGACGAATGCTGACCGGGCGATCGCGACGAGCAGAAGAGCGGCGCATTCCCGGTGGGCGGAGAGTGGAGTGGTTAGAGGACTGGTCGCCGGGCCAGCGCGGCCGGGACGGGCGACTGATCGGCGAGCGTCGGTAAACGGTGTCGTGCCCGCTGACCTGCTGGTACGCTGGCGGCGAGAATGGCGGTGGGGCTCGCCGAAACCGCGCACCGAGATCGACGATTTCGGTGCGCCAACGGTCCCTGGCAACGAGCATGTAATTGCGCTCGGCCGGGACGATCCTTGCCCAAGTCTCGCTACCGGTCGGGCCAACGACTCGGGAGGTTCACTGTGGCTGTCCGGAAGAGCGCGTCAACCGACCGAGCCACGGGACAGGCGCGACGGTGACCACCGCAACCGCGGGTTTCCTCGCCCCGCCCTTGCGCATCGCCCTCGCGGGCGACTGGCACGCCAACACCGCGTACGCGGTGGAGGCGGTCCGGCACGCGCGTAGGCGGGACAGTGACGTCGTGATCCAACTGGGCGACTTCGGGTTCCGCTTCCTCGACACGTACCTGGACGAACTCGACGCCGCACTGGCTGACGACGACCTGATCCTGGGATTCGTCGACGGCAACCACGAGGACTTCGACCGGCTGCTCGCGATCCCCGTCGCGAGCGACGGCTTGCGGTATCTGCGTGAGCGCATCGTGCACATCCCGCGCGGATTCCGCTGGGTATGGGCCGGTATCGAGTGTCTGGCCGTCGGCGGTGCGTATTCGATCGACCGCTTCCTGCGCACGCCCGGAGAGACCTGGTGGCCACAGGAAACCATCACCGACGATCAGATCCGCGTGATCTCCGCGGCGGGGAGCGCCGACGTGATGTTCTGTCACGACTGCCCGACCGGTGTCGCGAACCCGGTACTGGCGCGACGCGGCTACGGTTACCCGCCGGAGGCGCTCGCGGAATCAGAGCGCAACCGTGACCGACTGCGCCACATCGTCGATGCCGTGCGACCGCGCAGGTTGTGGCACGGTCATTTCCACTTCCGATACCAGTCGATCCTCAACGGCAACGACTACCACACCGTCGTCGACGGACTCGGTCGCGACGGCGATCCCATCGACAACAACATGGTGGTGGTCAACGTCGAGGACCTCGCCCGGAATATGGCGACGACACAGGCTTCCACGAGCGCTGCGACAGCGACGGGTGCTTCTGCGACGCCCCCATCCGTCGATACGCCGGTCTGACGGCATCGTCGACGAACTCACTGCCGTGCACGGTCTCGTGACCAGCGAGCTGGTGCCGGCGCTGGTCGCCGCCGCCGACGACGGGAATCGTCGGCCGCGGTTGGCGTGGTATCGGTACTGAACCCGGTGCCGCGGGGCACAATCGCAGTCGTGGAGCCCAACTTTTCCGACGTCGACGCTTACCTCGTCGAGACCCTGCTCGACGACGATCCCGCACTCACCGACGCGTTGGCCGCCAACCGTGCCGCGGACCTGCCGGCGATCGACGTGTCGCCGCCGCAGGGCAAGCTGCTGAACCTGCTCGCGCGGGCGATCGGCGCGCGGCGCGTGCTCGAGATCGGCACGCTCGGTGGATACAGCACGACCTGGTTGGCGCGGGCCGTGGGGGAGCAGGGCCGGGTGGTGACGCTCGAGTACGAACCGCGCCACGCGCAGGTCGCGCGCGCCAACCTGGACCGCGCCGGCGTCGGCGACCGCGTCGAGATCGTCGTCGGTGCCGCACTGGACACGCTGCCGTCGATCCACGGACCGTTCGACCTCGTCTTCATCGACGCGGACAAGGAGAACAACGCGAACTACGTCGAGTGGGCGCTGCGGCTGACGCTTCCCGGCGCAATGATCTTGGTGGACAACGTCGTTCGAAAGGGCAGCATCGTCGACCCAGACTGCACCGACGCGACCACGCTGGGCAGTCGCGCGGTGCTCGAACTGCTCGGCGCCCACCCCCGCCTCGACGCCACCGCGCTGCAGACCGTCGGCAGCAAGGGCTGGGACGGAATCGCGGTGGCGCTGGTGCGCGACGACTACTAGGTTTGCGCTACCCCGCCTCGGCCGCCATCTGCTCTGTCAACTCGTCGCCGAACGCGCAGACGCACAACTCGCCGAGCGCGGGTTCGGATGCCGCATTCTCGGGCGCCTGCATCGCGAGCAGCACATTGAGCAGCATGCCCTCGGCGATGAACGACCGGACGCGGTCCGGGTCCGCACCCGATCGGTCGCGCAGCAACCGGTAGATCGCCGTCATAGCCGAGCGGGCTTGCGCGCCGATCTCCGGCGTCGCGCCCGCGGTGAAGCCGTGCATCATCACCAGCAGCAGGTCGCGGTCGACGATCAGTTCGCCGTAGGCGCGGCCGAGCCGTTGCCAGTACTCCTCGTTGTCCGGCACTGGATTTGCGTCGAGGGCGTCGAACTCGGCCTCGAACGTCGCAAGAACCGAGTCGAGCGCGCGGGCGAACACCGACCGGAACAACTCCGCCTTGGTGCCGAACATCCGCACCACGTACGGCTGCGACACCCCCGCCTCCTTGGCCACCGCGTCGGTGCTGGTGCCCGCGTACCCGGAGCGGGCGAATGCCCTCATCGCGGCGTCGAGCACCTGCTCGCGGCGCTCGTCGGCGTTCATTCGGGTGGCGGGTCGCTTCGCTGCGGAGGATCTCACGGTTGACAGGTTATCACCTGATTACTAGTCTCGGGACATCAAGTAATCATTCGATGCTTACAAATCGGGAGACTCTCATGACCGCCGTTGTCTTACCCACTCGGGCGGCACGCGCCGCTCGCGTGGTCCCGGTCTGGCTGACCCTGCTCGCGGCCTCCGTGCCGATGTTCATGGCGACGCTGGACAACCTGGTGATGACCAGTGCGCTGCCGGTGATCACGGCAGATCTGCACGCCGACGTGAGCCAGGTGCAATGGTTCGTGAACGCCTACACCCTGTGCTTCGCCACGCTGATGCTCCCCGCGGCGACGCTGGGGGATCGGATCGGACGGCGTCGGATGTTCCTCGCCGGCATCGCCGTGTTCACCGCCGCGTCGATCGCCTCGGCGCTGTCGACCACGCCGGCGATGCTGATCGCGGCGCGTGGGGTCCAGGGCGTCGGCGCGGCGGCGATCATGCCGCTCTCGCTCGCGCTGCTCGCCGCGAGCGTGCCGGAAGCCAAGCGCGCGTTGGCGATCGGGGTGTGGGGAGGCGTTGCCGGACTCGGCGTCGCACTCGGTCCGGTGGTCGGGGGCGCCGTTGTCGACGGGGTGAGTTGGCAGGCGATCTTCTGGCTGAACGTGCCCGTCGCGGTGATCGCGGTGCCGCTGATCCTGTTCGCGATGCGCGAATCTTACGGCCGCCGTGTGTCTCTCGACGTGCTCGGCGTGCTGCTCGCGGGCGGTTCGGTGTTCGCGCTGGTGTGGGGAATCGTGCACGGCAACGACGACGGCTGGACGTCGGCGACGGTCCTCGGATCGCTGATCGGCGCCGGTGTCCTGCTCGCGGCGTTCCTGGTCCGCGAGACCCGCACCGACCATCCCGTCGTCCCGCTGCGGCTGTTCCGCTCCCGCAGCTTCAGCATGGCCAACGTTGTCGCCCTTGCCTTTTCGGTCGGAATGTTCGGTGCGGTGTTCCTGCTCGCGCAGTACCTGCAGATCGTGATGAACTACACGCCGCTGCAGGCAGGGATCCGCACGCTGCCGTGGACGGCGGCGCCGATGCTGGTCGCACCGATCGCCGGGTTGCTGGTGCCCCGGGTCGGGGTCCGCGCGCTGCTCGCGACGGGCATGGTGCTGCAGACCGCGGCGCTGGGCTGGCTGACGCTGCTGGTCGAACCGGGTGTCGAGTACACCCAACTCGTCCCGGCGTTCGTCCTCGCCGGCGTCGGCATGGGCCTCACGTTCGCACCCAGCGCGTCAGCGGTGCTCGCCGACATGGCCGAGGCCGACCACGCCACCGCCTCCTCGACCAACTCGACGGTCCGGGAGGTCGGCGTCACGCTGGGTGTCGCGCTGCTGACCGCGGTGTTCCTGGGTCACGGCGGGTCGCTGACACCGACCGGCTACACCGACGCGCTGCAGCCGGCGCTGCTCGTCGGCACGGTCGCGGTCGGGCTCGCGGTGTTCGCCGCCCTCGCGATCCCCGGTCGCACCGGGCGCGAACGCTAGGCCTCAGGGCTGACCTGGGAACGGCGCCGTCGGCGGCGCCGTTCCCAGAATCGTCTGCCAGGTGGCCAGCCGCATCGCCGCGTCGGTGAGGGTCTCGACCCCGGTGCGACGGGTCGGCTCGGACTGTGCGCGTTCGATCACCGACCGCCACGCCACCGCGGTGTCGTGCTCGATCGCCACCGCCAACTGCGCCGCGGTGATCGGGTCCCCGACCGGGAACGGCACGGTGTAGCCCGCTTGCGCGGACGGTGGCGTGACGGCGGCGGCGGTGAGCGCGTCGATGGTCGCGTCGCGCCGGGCGCGGTGCGCGGCGCTGTGGGCGGCGATCAGGTCGGTGCGCTCCGGATTGGAGAACGCCGCGACCACGCCGTAGGCGAACACCGCCGCGTGCTCGGCGTTCAGCGCGTCGATCAGCGCCTGCTGCTCAGGTCCGGGATCGCTCATGCCAGCAGCACACCCACGTAGGTCGCGCACGCGGCGGAGATCGAACCGAGCATTCCGGCGCGGTGGTCGGACAGGGTTCGCGCCAATCCCGCCGCGCTCGCCTGCGACGCGGCGATCCGGTCGCGCAGTTGCGGCAGCGGCAGGGCGGGCACCGGCGCCGGGCTGGTCGTGACGGTCGCCGACGACGCTGACGGCACCGCCGGGGTGCTGCCGTCGGCGTAGGTCCCGGCGGTGCGGGCGACCTCCGCGTCCAGCGCGTCGGCGTGCAGGGTGCGTTGGTCCGCGACCACCTGCAGCGCGCCGCCGTGGTCCGGGTTGACGGCGATCGCGGCGAGGGCGGCGGCCGCGTCGGCGCGGGCGGCAGCGGCCTGCGCGATCAGCGGGTCGACGGGTTCGGGTTCGTCGTCGGCGTCGGTCCCACAGCCGGCTGTCGTGGACGCGGCAACTGCGGCGAACGCCACTGCACCGGCCGTGCCGAACAGCCGCAACGCGGCGCGGCGGTCGAGGTCGGCGGGCACGGCTACATGGTGCCACGAAGTGCGGGGCTCCCGGCCCGACGCATCCGCAACCGGGACGCGAGTCTCGACCTGCGGGTTAAGCTTGATCGTTCGACCGACAACTGAACCGGGAGCCGCGCAGATGCCGACGCAGGAAAGGGTGAGCGACCTCGCAACCGAACTCGTCGCGCGCCGAGGGTACGACCTCGAGAGCGTGCAGATCCTGCCCGCGGGCAAGGACACCACGCTGCGGATCCTGGTGGATGCGGACGGCGGCGTCGACCTCGACGCCATCGCCGAGCTGAGCAACGAGATCTCCGCCGCCCTCGACGAGACGGATGTCATGGGCGCGGCCCCCTACACCCTCGAGGTCACGACCCCCGGCGTCGACCGACCGCTCACCCAGGAACGGCACTGGCGGCGGGCGCGCGGGCGCAAGGTCCGCGTCAGCCTCGCCGACGGACGCAGCATCCACGGGCGCGTCGGTGCGCTCGATGCCGGTGCCGTCACGCTCGTCGTCCCCGGTCGCCGCGAACCCGTCGTCGTGTCCGTCCCGTTGGCGGACGTGCGTACGGCGGTCGTGCAGGTGGAGTTCTCCGCGCCGAACCCCCGCGAACTCCAACTCGCCGGCGGTGTCGCGGCGGGCCGACCCGCGCCCGGAGACCGAGCAGAGGAGCACGCATGAACATCGACATGGCCGCGCTGCGTGCGATCGAACTCGACAAGGGCATCTCGATCGACACGGTGATCGACACGATCGGTACCGCGCTGCTCACCGCGTACCGGCACACCGACGGGCACCAGCCGAACGCGCGGATCGACATCGACTCGAAGACCGGCGTCGTGCGGGTGATGGCCGCCGAGACCGACGAGGACGGCAACGTCGTCGGTGAATGGGACGACACCCCCGAGGGCTTCGGCCGGATCGCCGCGACCACGGCACGGCAGGTCATCCTGCAACGGCTGCGCGACGCCGAGCATGAGAAGACGTTCGGCGAGTTCGCGACGCACGAGGGTGAGGTCGTGGGTGGGGTGATCCAGCGCGACGTGCGCGCGAACGCGCGCGGCATCATCGTGGTTCGCATCGGCAGCGACGCCAACGGCGCCGACGGGCTGATCCCACCCGCCGAGCAGGTGCCCGGCGAGAACTACGAGCACGGGGAACGGATCAAGTGTTACGTCGTCGGGGTGTCGCGCGGGCAGCGGGGGCCGCAGATCACGCTGTCGCGCACCCACCCGAACCTGGTGCGCAAGCTGTTCGCGCTCGAGGTTCCGGAGATCGCCGACGGCGCCGTCGACATCGTGGCGGTCGCGCGCGAGTCGGGGCACCGCTCCAAGATTGCGGTCCACTCCAACGTCCCGGGTCTCAACGCGAAGGGCGCATGCATCGGGCCGATGGGCCAGCGTGTGCGCAACGTCATGAGCGAACTCGGCGGCGAGAAGATCGACATCATCGACTACGACGAGGACCCCGCGAAGTTCGTCGGGAATGCACTCTCACCGTCGAAGGTTGTCTCAGTCACGGTCGTCGACCCCCACGCGAAGGCGGCGCGGGTCGTCGTTCCGGACTTCCAGCTCTCGCTCGCGATCGGCAAGGAAGGGCAGAACGCCCGCCTCGCCGCGCGGCTGACCGGCTGGAAGATCGACATCCGCAGCGACGCGGCGGTCGGCAGCGCCCAGAGCGGTCCTGCACCGCACCGCCCGGCTGGGCGGGCGTAGAACTGGGATGCGGAGTCCGCCCGGATGCGGAGAATAGAGCCCGACAGCGGTACAGTGGTCGATGGTCGGCGTGCGGCGTCGGCAGCCGAACACGCCCGCACCCCGGTGCGAACGTGCGTCGGGTGCCGCGAGCGTGAGCCGGCCACCGAGCTGTTGCGGATCGTTGCACGGGTCGACCAGCCCCCCGGGGCCCGACTCGTCCCCGACCCGCAGCGCAGGTTGCCCGGCCGGGGTGCGTGGCTGCACCCCGACCCGAGCTGCCTGAGCATTGCAGAGCGGCGCCGAGCTTTCGGCAGAGCGTTACGAGTGTCCGGGCAACCGGATACCTCGGACCTGCAGCGCTTCATTGAGACAGGCACGACCTTGAGACAGGCACGATCTAGAGACAGGCACGAGCACTCATGAGCACACCGTGAAGCATCAGCGATGAACGTCCATCGGAGATAACCCGAGGTCGTGCGGGCGCCCCTGTTGAGGGCAGTCGTGCTCGGCCTCACCAGTGAGGAGAGCAGTGGCAGGCAAGGCCCGTGTGCACGAGTTGGCCAAAGAACTCGGTGTCACCAGCAAGCAACTACTCGCGACGCTCAAGGAGCAGGGCGAGTTCGTGAAGTCGGCGTCCTCCACAGTGGAGGCGCCCGTCGCCAGGCGTCTGCGGGAGTCCTTCCCGTCGGCGAAGTCGGCCGA
>DATDBL010000386.1:0-6951 GCA_036524855.1 Aldersonia sp.
CAGCTGGCCGTGATCGGCTCCGGCGCGCCCGCGGCGAAGGCCGAGCCGAAGCCGGAACCCAAGCCCGAACCGAAGCCGGAACCGAAGGCCGAAGCGCCCAAGGCCGAAGCACCCAAGGCCGAGGCACCCAAGGCCGAGGCACCCAAGCCTGCGCCGAAGGCCGAACCCGCCCGCCCCCCCGCCGGGGAACCCAGCGGGGACGGCTCGCCGTACGTCACTCCCCTGGTCCGCAAGCTCGCCGCCGACCATGGCGTCGACCTCGCGACCGTGAAGGGCTCCGGGGTCGGCGGCCGCATCCGCAAGCAGGACGTCCTCGCCGCGGCAGAGGCCACAGCAGCCAAGTCGGCCCCCGCCGCTCCCGCCGCCGCCGCGCCCGTCGCCCAGGCGAAGCCCGCCGCGCCGTCCCCGCTCGCCCACCTGCGCGGCACGACACAGAAGGTCAACCGGATCCGGCAGATCACCGCGGTGAAGACCCGCGAGTCGCTGCAGACCACCGCCCAGCTCACCCAGGTCCACGAGGCCGACCTCAGCAAGATCGCCGCGCTGCGCGCGAAGGCGAAGGCGTCCTTCCGGGAGCGCGAGGGCGTGAACCTGACGTTCCTGCCGTTCTTCGCCAAGGCCGTCGTCGAGGCTCTCGGCGCGCACCCGAACATCAACGCCAGCTACGACGAGGGCGCGAAGGAGATCACCTACCATGCGGCGGTGCACCTCGGCATCGCGGTCGACACCGAGCAGGGCCTGCTCTCGCCGGTGATCCACAACGCCAGCGACCTCTCACTCGCCGGGCTCGCCCGTGCCATCGCCGACCTGGCCGGGCGCACCCGCTCGAACAAGCTCAAGCCCGACGAGCTGGCCGGCGGCACGTTCACCATCACCAACATCGGCAGCAACGGCGCCCTGTTCGACACCCCGATCCTGGTGCCGCCGCAGGCCGCGATGCTGGGCACCGGCGCGATCGTGAAGCGCCCGGTGGTGGTCAAGGACGACACCGGCGCGGAGTCCATCGGCATCCGCTCGATGTGCTACCTGCCGCTGACCTACGACCACCGACTCGTCGACGGCGCCGACGCCGGACGGTTCCTCACCACCATCCGGCAGCGCCTCGAGGGCGCAGCGTTCGAGGCCGACCTGGGGTTGTAGCCGGCGTATGCGGATCGTCATCGCGGGCTCGTCCGGCCTGATCGGGACGCCACTGGTCGCCTCGCTCAGGTCGGACGGGCACGACGTCGCGCGCCTCGTGCGTCGTCGCTCCGCCGCCGCCGACGAGTTCGCCTGGTCACCCGAGGACGGGGGTCTCGACAAGGCAGCGTTGGCCGATGCGGACGCCGTGGTGAACCTGTGTGGCGTCGGCATCGGCGACAAGCGGTGGAGCGGCGCCTACAAGCAGGAACTGCGCGACAGCCGGATCACCTCCACCGACGTGCTCGCTGCCGCGGTCGCCGACACGGCCGTCCCTGTGCTGGTCAACGCCAGCGGCGTGCACTATTACGGCGACACCGGCGATCGCGTCGTCGACGAATCCGCCCCCGTCGGCAAGGGGTTTCTGCCGACCCTGTGCCGCGACTGGGAGGCCGCCACCGCACCCGCGGCAGCCGCGGGCGCCCGGGTGGTGCTGCTGCGCAGCGCACCGGTGCTCGCCAGACACGGCGGCATCCTGGGCAGACTCAAGCTGCTCTACAACATCGGCCTCGGTGGCCGCCTCGGCAGTGGGCGGCAGTACTTCCCGTGGATCTCGCTGCACGACGAGATCGACGCGATCAAGTTCGCGCTGACCACAGACTCGGTGCGCGGACCGCTGAACCTGGTCGGGCCCGCACCGGTCACCAACGCGACGTTCAACAAGGCGATGGCACACGCGATGCACCGGCCCGCGCCCTGGTACGTGCCCGGCCCCGCGCTGGTCGCGGTGATCGGCGAGTTCGCCTCCGAAGGCATCCTCGGCGCGCCGCGCGCCATCCCGCTCGCGCTCGAGCAGGCCGGATTCCGCTTCGCCCACAACACGATCGGCGAGGCGCTCGAGGCGGCGCTGGGATGAGCGCCCGGATCCGCGACACCGCTGGCTCGACCTCACGCTCATGCAGCGAACCTTCGGCAGCGTAACCTCACGGGAATGACCGACCCGCACGCCTCAATCCGTGATTCGACCGACCCGGTGCTGGTGCGCGACCTCGGCCGGATCGACTACCTCGAGGCTTGGGACGTGCAGCGCTCCGTCGCCGACGAACGCGCCGCCGGCCGCGGAGCCGACGAGTTGCTGCTGCTCGAGCACCACTCCGTGTACACCGCGGGACGGCGCACCCAGCCGGAGGACCGGCCCACCGACGGCACCCCGGTGGTCGAGGTCGACCGTGGCGGCAAGATCACCTGGCATGGCCCGGGCCAACTCGTCGGCTACCCCATCGTGCGGCTCGCGGAACCGATCGATCTGCCCGGCTACGTGCGCCGACTCGAGGAGGCGCTGATCGCGGTGTGCACCGATCTTGGCCTGACGTGCGGGCGGGTCGAGGGCCGCTCGGGCGTGTGGCTGCCCGCCGGCGTAGACCCGACGGCGGGTCGGTGGCGCCCAGAACGCAAGATCGCCGCGATCGGGGTGCGGGTGGCACGCGGGGTGTCCTCCCACGGCTTCGCGCTCAACTGCAATTCACGCCTGACTGCGTTCGACGCGATCGTCCCGTGCGGGATCACCGACGCCGGCGTGACGTCGCTGAGCGCCGAACTCGGCCGCGAGGTCACCATCGACGACGTGCGTGACCCGACCGCCGTCGCGATTCTCGCGGCGCTCGACGGCGGGTTGCCCGTGACGACGCACGACATCGCGCGGGCGGTGACCCCGGTCCCAGGAAACGTCGATGCAACCCCCACCCCGGTAGCATCAGCGTCGTGACTTCCGCACCAGAAACCGCAGCCGGCCAGCCCGCCGTCGGCACCGCACCGCAGGGCCGCAAGCTGCTTCGGCTCGAGGTGCGCAACGCGCAGACGCCCATCGAGAAGAAGCCGGGATGGATCAAGACCCGCGCGAAGATGGGTCCGGAGTACACCGAGCTGAAGGGCCTGGTGCGCCGCGAGGGCCTGCACACCGTGTGCGAGGAGGCCGGCTGCCCCAACATCTACGAGTGCTGGGAGGACCGCGAGGCCACCTTCCTCATCGGCGGCGAGCAGTGCACGCGGCGCTGCGACTTCTGCCAGATCGACACCGGCAAGCCCGACGATCTCGACCGCGACGAACCCCGCCGCGTCGCGGAGTCCGTCCAGGCGATGGGGCTGCGCTACTCCACCATCACCGGCGTCGCCCGCGACGATCTTCCCGACGGCGGCGCCTGGCTCTACGCCGAGACCGTCCGCGCGATCAAGCGGCTCAACCCGAACACCGGCGTCGAGTTGCTCATCCCCGACTTCAACGCGCTGCCCGAGCAGCTGGCCGAGGTCTTCTCCAGCCGGCCGGAGGTGCTCGCGCACAACGTCGAGACCGTGCCGCGGATCTTCAAGCGGATCCGCCCCGCGTTCCGCTACCGGCGCAGCCTCGACGTGATCGCCGCCGCCCGCGCGGACGGACTGGTCACCAAGTCGAACCTGATCCTCGGCATGGGCGAGACGCCCGAGGAGGTCACGGTCGCGATGCAGGATCTCCACGACGCGGGCTGCGACATCCTCACCATCACCCAGTACCTGCGCCCGTCGCCGCGGCACCACCCGGTGGAGCGGTGGGTGAAGCCGGAGGAGTTCGTCGAACATTCGCAGGCTGCGGAGGCGATGGGCTTCGCCGGCGTCATGGCCGGGCCACTGGTGCGCTCCTCCTACCGAGCCGGCCGGCTGTACGCGCAGGCGATGGCCCACCACGGCCGCGACCTTCCCGCCACCATGGCCCACCTCGCCGACGGGGGCACCGCGTCTCAGGAGGCCAGTTCGGTGCTCGCGCGATACGCATACTGACCGCGTGACGACGCCGCGGAACCCGCGGATCGGCAGCACCCGGCAGGCATAGAATTTGATTCATGGCGACTGGCAAGGGCGGCAAGCCCAGCAAGGAAGAGAAGGCCGCGGCGAAGGCGGCGAAGCGGGCTGCTTCGAAGGAGCGCCGGTCGCAGTTGTGGCAGGCGTTCAACCTGCAGCGCAAGGAAGACAAACTGCTGCTGCCGCTGATGATCGGCGCGATCGTCGGCCTCGGGGTGCTGTTCTTTCTCATCGGCCTGATCTTCGGCCTCCAGTGGTTCCTGCTGCCGCTCGGCATCGTGGCGGGCGCTTTGGTCGCCTTCATCATCTTCGGCCGCCGCGTGCAGAAGACCGTCTACGGCAAGGCCGAGGGCCAGCCCGGCGCCGCGGCGTGGGCGCTCGAGAACATGCAAGGCTCGTGGCGGGTCACGAACGCCGTCGCGGGCACCACGCAACTCGACGCCGTGCACCGCGTCATCGGTCGGCCGGGCGTCATCCTGGTCGGTGAGGGGTCGGCGCAACGCCTGCGACCGCTGATGGCCCAGGAGAAGAAGAAGACCGCGCGCCTCGTCGGCGACACCCCCATCTACGACGTCGTCGTCGGCAACGAAGAGGGTCAGGTCACGCTGAAAGAGCTGCAGAAGTACCTGAACAAGCTGCCCCGCAACATCGACACCAAGCGGATGGACACGATCGAGTCCCGGCTGTCGGCGCTCGGCACCCGCGGCGGCCCCGCGCTGCCGAAGGGCCCGCTCCCCGGTGGCGCAAAGATGCGCGGCGTGCAGCGCACGGTCCGCCGCCGCTGAGCGCGCTACCTGCTCCGCACGATCGCAGTTCCGGTCGCGCGGTCGTGCATGCCCCGCCCGGCACTGTCGGTGAACAGCGCCGGGACGACGAACACCAGCAGCGACGACCGCGCCAGCGCCCGCACGAAACCCACCCGCACCGGCGCGTCGACACGGATCACGGTCGTCCCGGTGAAGTACTGCCCCGGCGTGAACCCGAACAGCGTCACGGTCGCGACGCCGAAAACGAACCAGATCGCCAGCGTCACCTCGCCGATCTTGGTGTCCAGCCCGCCGAGGACGAGGGCGGCGAGGCCGTACGCGATCAACCAGTCGACGAACATCGCGAGCACCCGCCGACCCATGCCGACCAGCGACCCCGGTCCCCGCGCCGGGAGTCCGAGGCTCTCCCCGCGGTAGGCGTCTTGTTTCGTGGGGTCGGGCGGGGGCAGCGCCGCCGAGGGGCCCGACAGCCAGGATCCGGTCATACGAGGCATGTCCCCAGGATAGGTGGCGCACCTACCGGTCGCGCCGGCACCGATTCGGTGGCACGATTCTGGACGCGCGACCGCAACGGCCGGGCCGAAACCCGTCGAGCACCGACGTGTAACACTGGCGCAACGCAGCCATGACTGCGCCGCAACACCGGGTCCATACCGTCTCGACCGACGAGCGCGCCGCAGTCGATACCGGCTGGGTTACTAACGAAGGAGCAATAAGCGTGGCGTTCACGAATGCCGAAGAGGTCATCAAGTTCATCGCCGACGAGGCCATCGAGTTCGTGGACATTCGGTTCACCGACCTCCCCGGCATCCAGCAGCACTTCTCCATCACCGCCGGGGCGTTCGAAGCGGACACCCTCGAGGACGGCCTGGCCTTCGACGGTTCGTCGGTGCGCGGCTTCCAGTCGATCCACGAGTCGGACATGATCCTGATGCCGGACTACGGCACGGCCCAGCTCGACCCGTTCCGTGCGGCGAAGACGCTCAACATGGATTTCTTCGTGCACGACCCGTACACGCGCGAGGCCTACAGCCGTGACCCACGCAACGTCGCCCGCAAGGCCGAGGCGTACCTGGCCAGCACCGGTATCGCCGACACCGCCTACTTCGGCGCCGAGGCGGAGTTCTACGTCTTCGACTCGGTGCGTTACGACTCGACCATGAAGGGCTCCTTCTACGAGATCGACTCGATCTCCGCTGCGTGGAACACCGGCGTCGAGACCGAGTGGGACGGCAGCCCGAACCGCGGCTACAAGGTGCGTCCGAAGGGCGGCTACTTCCCGGTCGCGCCGTACGACCACTACGTCGACCTGCGCGACGAGATCTCGACCAACCTGCTCAAGGCGGGCTTCGTACTCGAGCGCGGGCACCATGAGGTCGGCACTGCCGGCCAGGCCGAGATCAACTACAAGTTCAACACCCTGCTGCGCGCGGCCGACGACCTGCAGCTGTTCAAGTACATCGTGAAGAACACGGTGTGGAAGAACGGCAAGACCGCGACCTTCATGCCGAAGCCGCTCTTCGGCGACAACGGTTCGGGTATGCACGTGCACCAGTCGTTGTGGAAGGACGGCAAGCCGCTGTTCTACGACGAGAAGGGCTACTCGGGACTGTCGGATCTGGCGCGCCACTACATCGGCGGCATCCTGCACCACGCGCCGTCGCTGCTGGCGTTCACCAACCCGACGGTCAACTCCTACCACCGCCTGGTGCCGGGCTACGAGGCCCCGATCAACCTGGTGTACTCGGGCCGTAACCGCTCCGCCGCGGTCCGCATCCCGACCACCGGCGCGAACCCGAAGGCCAAGCGGCTCGAGTTCCGCGCGCCGGACTCGTCCGGCAACCCCTACCTGTCCTTCTCCGCGCAGATGCTCGCCGGCCTCGACGGCATCAAGAACAAGATCGAGCCGATGGCCCCGATCGACAAGGACCTCTACGAGCTTCCGCCGGAGGAGGCCAAGAACATCCCGCAGGCACCGACCTCGCTGGACAAGGTGATCGACGCGCTCGAGGCGGACCACGAGTACCTCACCGAGGGCGGCGTGTTCACCGAGGACCTGATCGAAACCTGGATCCAGCTCAAGCGTGAGGCGGAGATCGCGCCGGTCAACCTGCGCCCGCACCCGTACGAGTTCGCGCTGTACTTCGACGTGTAAGCACAGGGTTCAGCCCTGCCAGCCGTCGCCGAAACGGCCCCTGACCCGTGAGAACGTCTGTCGACGTTGTCCAGCGTC
>DATDBL010000387.1:0-3010 GCA_036524855.1 Aldersonia sp.
ACCACCTGATCGGTGTGACCGCGGCCGGTGAACCGTTCCCGATCGCCCGCAACGAGTTGAACGACAGCGAGTTCTGCGGTGCGGCGTTCAGCGCCGACGGAACGACCCTGTTCGTCAACATCCAGTCTCCGGGGCTGACGCTGGCGATCACCGGACCGTGGCGGGCGCCGACCGGCCCCGTCTTCGGTTCCTCGTAGCACCTGCCACGTCACGGTCGGCCCGTGCCCGGTGCCCGACACGTCACGCCGCTGCGGGACAGTCCGCCAGCGCGCACAGCACGACCGGCATAGAGGGTCGCGTGGGCGGAGACCGGGTCGGTTCATTCGGGGATCGGCTGCGCGACGGGGGTGGGTGTGCCCGCGGCGGTTCGGGCGGCGTGGGTGTGGCGGCAGGCGCTGCGCGAGGAGATCGGCATCTCCTCGAATTCTCCGTCGGCTCGCCGCAGGTGCACGTGCGTCTCGCCGGCGATGACGCCGCGCGGATCGAGCCCGAGCAGCCGGGCCAGCGCGTAGGTCGCGCTGAGGCTTGTGACGTCGCGGGTCACGCCCAGCGGGAGCAGCGACCCGGTCTCCGCGAGCACCTCCTGTTCCCCGGCCCGTAACACCAAACGCAGCCGCGGTGCAATCGCCTGCGCGGCCAGGGACACCGCGACGTTGTCGCGGTCGTCGGAGCTGACCGCGGCCAACGCGATCGCCCGGTGGATGCCGATCCGCTCCAACAGGGCACGGTCCCCGCCGTGGCCGATCACCGCCGGGATCTTCGATTCCCGCAGCAACCGCAGATTGCGGGCGTCGATGTCGCGTTCCACCCCGACCACCGGGATCCCCAGCGCGCGCAGCTCCCGGCACAGCCGAAGCCCGACCTGTCCGAGCCCGACCACGATGACGTGACCGGACCGCGGCAGCGCCCGGGCACCGAGCAGCGCGGTCAGCCGGGGGCCGAGCAGCCGATCCACCACACCGGCGGTGAACATCGCGGTGAACACGATCGTGGACAGCATCGCGAACGAGGCGAGGAACGCGTACACCGAATTGCCGTGCGCGTCGGCGGCGGGCCCGACCGTGGTCACCACCCGCACCGCGTCGTGAAACGCCTCGGCGACACCGTGTCCTTCGCCGAGCATCAGCCACACCCAGTCGCCGAGCAGGACCGCCAGGATGCCCAGCAACCCGATCAGCAGGATCCGGGTTCCGGTGTCGTGGGAGCCGAGCAGCCCGGCCAGCGCCGCGAGCGCTGCCCGCCACCGTGGGCGGGTCCGGATCTCGACGGGGACCTCGTCGAGGACCGCGCCCACGCTGCGCACCCCCCGGGGCCGATCACCGGCCGGGGTCAGCGCGAGCAACCCGGGTTGCACACACGGACCGGCCAGCGACGGCGCCGCCAGATCCGCCGGTGAGGTCACCACGCAGTGCGGCAGGAAGCGCGCCAGCTGATCCCCGATGGCTCGGTCGAAGATCGTCACCACCATCGGCACCGCCGGCTGGATGTGGGCGACCGCCAGCGCGTAGCGCAACGCGACCACGTCGTCCTGCAGCAGGATCGCGATCCCGTCGGCCCGCGCCCCGTCCAGCGCCTGCGACAGTTCGGCGTCGTCGGGTCGCACGGCGTGTCGAACGTCGTGGCCCCGCTGCGTCAGCGACGAACACACCCGCCGCGCCACCGACGTGTCCCCGATCACGACGAAGCAGCTCCCAGCCATGACCCGTGTCCTCTCGTCCGCGGACCACTGTTCCTCGTCGAGCCAAACACAGCCGCCCGCAGCGTGCCGGTCGAAACCCGCCCGATGTGACCGATCATGTTCTGCCGCATCAGATGCGATCGCCCCGACACCACCGCACCGACGGTTCGGTGGCTCACGCCGCCTGATCGATACGGCGGGCTCGCTTCCGAGCCGCGGGCGCCCGGGTTGCCGCACAAGCGGTCGGAACCCGCGGCGGGCGACTGCCCGCCATCGTTCGGCGCGTCGACGCCGACCCGAGCGTCGCTTCCGCCCCGCCGGCAGCGCGATCTCACCGCGGTGTTCCCCGCACGCCGACCGTTCGCGACCCGGGCGAGCGTGGATCGCGACCGGGGCCCGGTGGCATATCGGTCAAGCGCACCTGCGGGCGGGTCCGGCCGAAACCCGTCCCCGTGTACGTCGGCATCTCATCCACCGGTAACCTACTGTTTGGTAACTTTCGGCAGCGTAACCGCATGGCGATTTCGGATGTGAAGCAGTATGCGCACCTGAGCGCGGCAGATGTCGAGGCGCTGGGCCGCGAGTTCGACGCGATCCGCCGCGATATCGAAGCCTCACGCGGCGAACGCGATGCCCGCTACATCCACAACGTCATCCGGCTGCAGCGGTCCCTCGAAATGAGTAGTCGAGCGGTGCTTTTCGCGAGTTTGTTCCCGCCCGCCTGGGTTGTGGGCACGGCGATGCTCGCGGCGGCCAAGATCATCGAGAACATGGAGCTGGGCCACAACGTGATGCACGGGCAGTGGGACTGGATGAACGATCCGGAGATCCACTCGTCGCCGTGGGAGTGGGACATCGCCGGTGTCTCGGAGCATTGGAAGCAGACCCACAACCACGTTCACCACAAGTACACCAACGTGCTCGGGATGGACGACGACGTAGGCTACGGCGTGCTGCGCGTGACACGCGATCCGCGCTGGAACCCGTTGAACATCGGCAACCCCCTCTACAACCTGGTGCTGCAGTTGTTCTTCGAATACGGTGTGGCGTTGCAGCATCTGGAGCTGGCCGAGGTCATCGGTGGGCGCATCGGGCGCGCGGAGCTACAGCGCAGGGGCCGCGAGGTGCTCGCGAAGATCGGCCGTCAGACGCTCAAGGATTACCTCTACTATCCGGCGTTGACCGGTCTTGCGTTCCCGGCCACGTTCACGGCGAACTTCGCCGCCAATGTGATCCGCAACGTCTGGACGAACACGGTGATCTTCTGCGGTCATTTCCCCGACGGCGCGGAGAAGTTCACCGAGAAGGACCTGGAGAACGAGACGCCGGGTC
>DATDBL010000388.1:0-10069 GCA_036524855.1 Aldersonia sp.
ACCCCATCCATCATCATGTCACCGGACCCTGTCTCGTCCGCGGACCCAGATAAGGCTGGGCGCCGGCACGCGCGCCTCGGACACCGCAACCTCGAGCCGGCAGGGGCTCACATGACCTGACAACCAAGCCTGTCCTCGTCCTCCCCGACGTGCCAAAGCGTGCGGCGAATCCTCTTCGGCGTCAAGGTCGTTCGTCCTCGCTTCGCTGCGGGCGCTCCACCTTGACCCCTCCAACGGATCCACCGACGGGTGCACGGACCGGGGAAACGAGACAAACCCAACCAACAAACCAGGATCCCCGGGTTGACCGGGGTCCCCACCACAGATAAGGAACCAACAATGATCACCGGACTTGGACACACCGGATTCTGGGTCGACGACCTCGAGAAGATGCGCGACTTCTACACGCGCGTCATGGGCCTCACCGTCACCGACGAGGACGAGGACCTCGAGATCGTTTTCTTCTCGTCGCGTCCCGACGAGGAGCATCACGAGTTCGTGTTGCAGAGTGGTCGCACTGCACCGGCGGGGGTGAAGCTGACCCACCAGGTGTCCTGGCGGGTGGACAGCCTCGAGTCGATCATCGAGTTCCACAGGCGTTTCCGCGCCGAGGGCATCGCCGTGCAGCAGGAAGTCACCCACGGCAACGCGATCGGGATCTATTTCTTCGACCCCGAGGGCAACCGCAACGAGGTGTACCTGCGCATCGAGCGCGACGTGCGCCAGCCGTTCCGAAAGACCCTCAACCTCGACCAGGACCCCGCCGACATCCTCGCCCAGGCCGAGGAACTGCTGGCGTCGGAAGGTCCTGCATACCAACCGGTTCAGTAGGTCACGAGGTCACGATCGCGAGGAGTCGGGAGACCTCTTCGGCGGCGTCCCGCACGGACGCGACGAGGGCCGGCACTCGTTCGGGCGGTACGCGGCGGCGCATGGCAACGATGCTGAGCGCCGCCGCAACGCTGCCTTCGTCCTCGAATACGGGTGCCGCGATGCCCATCGCGTCCGGATCGACCTCCGCGATCGTCACGCTGTAGCCGTCGGTTCGGATCTGGCGCAGCCGCGAGAGCAGGTCTTCGACGTCGGTAAGGGTGTTGTCGGTGAACCGCTGTAACTCATGTCGTGACAACAATTCCCGGGCCTCGTCGACCGGCATCCAGGCCAGCAGTGCCAGCGCCGAGGCGCCCGCGTTGATCGGTAGCCGGCTGCCGCGCTCGTAGCTGAGCCGGATCAGCTGACCTGGGCCCTCGCAGCGCTCGATGCACACCACGACGTCGTCGACCCGCCGCGTGAGGAGCACGGTCTCACCCACCTCGGCTGCGAGGGAACGCATCACGGGCAGCGCGATCTCGGTGAGCCCGTAGCTGCGGCGGGCCAGCCGGGCGAGTTCCATCACCCGCAAGCCCAGCCGGAAGCCGCCGCCGGGCGCCTCCTCGAGAAACGATGTCGAGACCAGCGTCTGCAGGTACCGATAGGCCGTCGATCTGGCGCAGTCCAGTGCTTCGGCCACGTCGGCGGCGCTGACTTGCAAGCGGTCGTCGGTGAACAGGCCGAGGATGGTCAACGCCCGGTCGGCCGTGCTGTTGCGTTCGCGGTATCCGCTGGATGTCTTCGATGCCATGGCACCAAGGATAATCCTGAATGTCAGGAATGATGTCTATGGCTGCCCGTCGCGGCCCGAGTAGCGCACTACCGCATTCCGGGCGGGCGGCCTGTACCCATCCCTGGTCGCATCTGCCACAATCTGCGCCGGGGGGAGGTAGTCGTGGGGGAATTCGACGAACTCGAGGCGTCGGTCCATGGACTGGACGGCCCGGTGGCCGAGCAGATCCATGCTGCGCTCGAGCATTGCCGTGCGCCGATCGTCGTGCAGGTCGCCGGCCGTGCCGGTGTCGGCAGGACGAGCGTCGCGGCGGCGCTGGGGTTGGCACCGGACACAGTGACGACGCCGGTCGATGCGATCGGTCGCCCGAACCCGACGCTCGACGCAGACGTCGTCGTCTACGTCGTCGCCGGCGCGCCGCATCCCGCCGACCAGCCGCCACAGGAACGGACCCTGCTGGTACGCAACAAGGTCGACCTGTCCGATATCCGGGGCGACGGACTCCCGATGGTCGCGACGCTCGCGCTCACGACCGCGCGGCACGAGGTCACCAGCGGCGATTTCGAGCGGTTCCGTGCACTCGCGCAGTCGGAGGATGCGACGCTGCTGCTCGCCGAGCCGTTGTTCGGCTCCGCCGAAGCCGACGTGAAACGTGACGACCGCGTCGCGTTGCTGCAGCGATGGGGATTCGCCGGGGTCGCATGCGCTGTGACGGCGCTGCGCCGCGATCACCGCCTGGATACCGCACGGTTGCACCGAATCCTGCGCTCCGCCAGTGGTGTCGATGCCGTGGCCGCCGAGCTGTCGGCCCGGGTGGCCGCCGCCCGCGCGTCGCGCCGCGACGTGCTGTACGCCGATCTCGCCGCGATCGTCGCGCGAACCGGCTGCGAGCCGGTGGAGCGCTTCGTCCGAGCGGCGGCCCATGTCTGACGCCGCCCTGAACGACGTCCTCGATCGGTGGGACCCGCAACCGCCGCCGGTCCATCGAGCCGGCGTCTTCGTCACCAGCCAGGCCGTGCTCCGCGAACTGGCCTATGTCGGCGTACTGGTCGCGACGGACGCCGCCCGCGCCGCGGCGGCGCTGATCGTGCTCGACGCCGGCACCGCCCCGGGCCGCACTGAGGCCGCGCTCGCCGCCGAGTTCGCCGCGGCCGGACGCCCGGCACTGCTGGTACACGACAACCCGGACGGCGGCGGGTCCGGTCTCGTCGTGTCCTCCCGACTGGCGCGGCTCGCCCGTGAACTGCCCGACGAGCGGATCCGAGACGCATCGCGAATCGAAGACCTGGCCGGCGTCGTCCGCAGAGCCTGCGACGAGCCGTCCACCGATCCGCTGCCGGCGTTGCTCGCGCAGACCCGCGACCGGATCACCGCCGCGGTCCCGGCCGACACCGACACCGCCGCGCTGCAGCGCGAACGCGCCCGCCTGCTCGGGGCGCGCGACGGCGGTCGGACCGAGGCGGTCGCCGCGCTGCGTGCCGCGGTCCAGCAGGCGCGCGTCGACCTGGCCCACGAGGTCGGGACGCGTGTGCGCGCGGTGAATGCCGCGGCGCGCGCCGATGCCGACGGCGGGCAGTCCGGGTTCCTCGACCGGTTCGGCGAGGCGGTCCACAAGGCGGCAGCGGCGGTCGATCGCGCGACCGAACGGCGCCTCGCGGACCTGCACCGCAGTCTGCTCGGCACCGCGCCGGCCCCTGCGGCGCCCGCGCCGCCGCCGGACCTGGGCGCCCCGCCCGAACCCGTGCGCCGCCGCGTCGAGGACCGGATGACGATCGTGCTGGGCGCATCGGCGGGGTTGGGGCTCGGCCGGTTCGCCGTGGCGCCGCTGGCGAATCTGCCTGCGCTCGAGGTGGCCGCCATGCCGCTGACGCTGCTGATCGGAGCCTTCGGCGCGTGGTGGCTCGCCCGGTCGCGGGCACAGATGGCCGACCGCGCGAGGTTACGGCAGTGGGCGAGCGACGCGCTGGCGAACCTCAAGGCGCAACTCGAACAGCGGTCCGTCGGCCGACTCCTCGCGGTCGAGGCCGATATTGCGGACAGGCTGGCCGTGCGGGCCGCGGATCGAACCGTCGACATCGAGGATCGCCTCGCCACCGTCGATGCAGAGATGCGTCGCCGGACAACCGAGCGCTCGGCGTGCGCCCGCGACCTCGAGGTGCTCGCCCGCCACGCCCGTGAACTCGCCGGAACCGGGGCGCGTGGGGCTGCGTCCAACCCGGCATGATCGCCGACGGCCCGCATCCCCTGCCCGATATCGACCTGAACCCGTCGACCGACCTGACCGACCTAGGCAGTGTCCATCTCGACGGCCAACTCGACTGGGCCCTCGACCACGCTGTCGACCACGCTGTCGACATCGACGGCGACGGTCTCGGTGAGATGACATCGATCGACACCGAAGACGGGCTCGTCGTGCTCGGTGACCACGATCACGACGGACTGGCTGAACGTCTCACTGTCGTCGATCACGCGGGCCAGTTCGCGAGCTGGGAATTCTGCACAGCAGAAGACGGGTCGACGCGCTGGGAACGCACAAACCGCGGTACTGTGGGCGGCATCTGAGCGTTCGGGCCCCACGATCGGGTCAAATTGCCGTGTTGCTGTGAGAAATCGGACATGATCCGGTTGCCCGTGCGTGCCGACACAGGGTTACCCTTGTGGTCACAAGAAATCCGGCCGCTCAGTCCGCCACCCGAGGCCACAACCCCCGGTGAACGACCGAGTTGCCGCCCGCCACCCTCGGGGATGCGGGACGCGAAGGCACAACGCGCGAGCCAGGCACAGCTCGCGCAATGTGCGTTTTCTGCGTTCTGCGTCCCACACCAGGAGAGATCGAATGACCTCAGCGACCGTATCGGGCATCAGCGGAACCGCAGGCAAGCCGCCCACCGAGCACGCCGAACTGCTCGCCTGGGTCCAGGAAATCGCCGAGCTGACTCAGCCTCATCAGGTCGTGTGGGCGGACGGTTCGGACGAGGAGTGGGACCGCCTGACCACCCAGCTGGTCGCGGCCGGCACCTTCACCAAGCTCGACGAGCAGAAGAAGCCGAACTCATTCCTGGCGCTGTCGGATCCCTCCGACGTGGCCCGCGTCGAGTCGCGCACCTTCATCTGCTCGAAGACCGAGGCCGACGCCGGGCCGACCAACAACTGGGTCGATCCCGCCGAGATGCGTGCCACGATGACCGAGCTGTACCGCGGCAGCATGAAGGGCCGAACGATGTTCGTCGTGCCCTTCTGCATGGGCCCGCTCGGCGCCGAGGACCCGAAACTCGGCGTGGAGATCACCGACTCGGAGTACGTCGTCGTCTCGATGCGCGTGATGACCCGGATGGGCCAGCAGGCGCTCGACGTCCTCGGCACCGACCGGCCGTTCGTCAAGGCGCTGCACTCGCTCGGCGCCCCGCTGGCCGAGGGCCAGGAAGACGTGCCGTGGCCCTGCAACGACACGAAGTACATCACTCACTTCCCCGAGGACCGCGAGATCTGGTCGTACGGTTCGGGCTACGGCGGCAACGCGCTGCTGGGCAAGAAGTGCTACTCGCTGCGGATCGCCTCGGCGATGGCCCGCGACGAGGGCTGGCTCGCCGAGCACATGCTGATCCTCAAGCTGATCAGCCCGGAGGGCAAGAACTACTACATTGCCGCGGCGTTCCCGTCGGCGTGTGGCAAGACCAACCTCGCGATGATCCAGCCGACCATCCCGGGCTGGCGCGCCGAGACCCTCGGTGACGACATCGCCTGGATGCGCTTCGGCAAGGACGGCCGCCTCTACGCGGTCAACCCGGAGTTCGGCTTCTTCGGCGTCGCGCCCGGGACCAACTGGTCGTCGAACCCCAACGCCATGAAGACAATGGAGGCGGGCAACACCGTCTACACCAACGTCGCGCTCACCGACGACAACGACGTCTGGTGGGAGGGTCTCGAGGGCGAGCCCGATCACCTGGTCGACTGGAAGGGCAACGACTGGGTCCCGCGGGAGAACGACGGCAAGGCAGCGCACCCCAACTCGCGCTACTGCACCCCGATGTCGCAGTGCCCGATCCTCGCTCCCGAGTGGGACGACCCGCAGGGTGTGCCGATCTCGGCGATCCTGTTCGGCGGCCGCCGCAAGACCACCGTCCCGCTGGTGACCGAGTCGTTCGACTGGCAGCACGGCGTGTTCATGGGCGCGACCCTGTCGTCGGAGCAGACCGCTGCGGCCGAGGGCAAGGTCGGCACCGTGCGTCGCGATCCGATGGCAATGCTGCCCTTCATGGGCTACCACGTCGGCGACTACATCGGCCACTGGATCGACACCGGCAAGAACGCCGACGAGTCGAAGCTGCCGAAGATCTTCTACGTCAACTGGTTCCGTCGCGGTGCGGACGGCCGGTTCCTGTGGCCGGGCTTCGGCGAGAACTCGCGCGTGCTGGAGTGGATCGTCGGTCGCATCGAGGGCCGCGCGGACGCGGCGGAGACCGCGATCGGCAACGTTCCGACCGCCGCGCACCTCGACCTGAACGGCCTCGACGTCGACGCCGAGGACGTCAACGAGTCGCTCGCGGTCGACGCGGAGGAGTGGAAGAAGGAGATCCCGCTCATCGAGGAGTGGTTCGAGTTCATCGGCGACCGCCTCCCGTCGAGCGTCCGCGACGAGTTCGAGGCGCTCAAGCAGCGCCTGGGGTAGTTTCCAGCTTTCCGGCGCCCCTCGGTCTCGAGGCCGAGGGCGTCGCCGGGGCTCCACCGCTTGGCGGGGTGGCCAGGTCCGGATCCTCGAACAGCCTTCGCTGTTGCCGAGGGCAATCGAGGTACTCGCCGGCCAAGGCATTAGGTGATGGCGTGCTCAGTAGACCTCCTTCCTGTCCCCGACGCGAAAGACGTGGACCTCCACCTCTTTGTCGAGGACCAGGTACAGGATCCGGAAGTCGCCGAAGCGGACCCGGTACCCCTCGCGATCGATAAGTTTCGTGCAGCCGTGTGGTCGAGGATTGCCGCCGAGTTCCTCGGCGAAATCAAGCAGGTCATTGGCGAGCTTTCGGTCGTGCTTCGCGATCTTCTTCAAGTCCCGCTTCGCGCTGCTGGCAAACGTGACGTATCGGTTGGTTGCCATCCAGGTCCTATGGGCAATAGTGATCCAACGCTCATTAGTACAAAACGTACAGATAGTACTATGAGTACGTTTCGTTTGACTTGGGGCGCTTGACAGACGTACCTTGGGACCATGGCCGCCATCATTGAGACCCGAGAAGTGACCTCTGGGGATCTGCGCGGTCACCTTGCTGACGTGCTGAATCGCACCGCTTACGCGGGTGAACGAGTGGTCGTGACCCGTCACGGAAAGCGAATCGCCGCAGTGATCCCGGCCGACGATCTCGACCTGCTGGAAGCTCTGGAGAACGCGCGCGATACCGCGGCGCTCGAACAAGCAATCGCAGAAGACGACGGCGAGCGCACAACTGTCGAAGACCTCCGCAAGGAGCTTTTCGACTGAGCTCTGCGCATCTCCCGGCCTCTGGCACGTTTCGGATCCGGGTCCAGTGGAGAGCCAAGCTTCCGCCCGAAATCGAACGGTTCCGGGGACACCCGCGGGACACCCGGACACCGCAGCGGCGGCGGGGCACGGCATCCGGTGTGGTCGGGCGCTCGGTCGCTGTCTAAAGCGCGCGCGGGCGTGGCGGCATGCCGGGCCGCGTAATTGGCCTGTAGGCCGGCGAACAGGGTTCCGATCATCGAGATACCCTCCGCCGCCGGTTCGGCGTCGGTCAGGCGATCGTGCTTGTCGGCAGCGATCGCGGACGCCGTCATGAGCGCCTGCGCGCCTTCGGGTCGGCCACGTCCACCGCTTCGAGGAGGCCTCCTTGATCGCGGCGAGCGGATTCCGAAGCACGCCGGCGGCGAGCTGGTCCTCGATCGCTACGAGTCGCGCGCCCCGAGGCGCTGATCGTCGCTAGCTGCGCGGCGTCGATCGTCCCCGCCGCGAACATCTGCGCCGCCTCGTCCAGTCGTAGGCGCGCGGCCTCGTGCTCGCTGCGTAGACCCGTTAGGTCGAAATCCTCCGCTGTCGGCGTCATTAGGGCCAGTAGGTCGGGGTCGGATAACCCGGCCACGACGAGCGCGTCGACATAGTCGTCCAAGCGCGTCGCGTCACGCCCGACGTGCGGCGTCTGGTCGCCCTTGACCCGGTTGCGGCAGCGGTAGCGGCGACGCCCCTCGACGACGCTCACGCGGACATCGGTCGATCCGCACATGCCACAGATGTCGATTCCCGACCCCGAGCCAGCGCACGGCACTCCCGCGGGTGTTGGTCCGTCGCGACGGGTTGGTCAGGAAACGCCGCCGAAAACCCGTCCCAACGCCCGCATCCCACGCCGGGACTCGTCGGTGAGTACCGGGGGCAATGCCCGGTGTGAACGATCGCCTCGGCTACCCCCCGCGTCTCCTCCGGCGCACCAGGACCCCGCCCTGCAACACGACGCCCTCACCTCGGCCGGCTGCTTCCGGGTGTGGACCGACACCGCATCCGGAGCGAAAACCCAACGCCCCCAACACACACGCTGCGAGCGGACGGCGGCCTTCCCACTCAGCTGTTGAGTATCTTGGCCTTCTCCGCGGCGAACTCCTCCTCGGTGAGGATGCCGGCGTTCTTGAGTTCGGCGAGTTCCTTGAGCTTGCCGATGCGGTCGTCGACCGATGAACTCGCGGCCGCCTGTTGCGCCGCCGCCTGCTGCGCGGAGGCCTGTTGCGCCATCGCCTGCTGTTGCTCGTAGGCGGCCTGCTGTTCGGCATCGGCGGCCTGTTGCTTCTCGGCGGCCTTGTTGGCCTGCCGGCGGTTCACGGAACCGGACACGGCCGACGCCGTCCCCGCGACCACCGCGGTTCGCGCCGCGAGTCCGAGCAGTCCGGGTCGGCCGACCCGACGTCCTACCAGTGGCATCGTTTCCTCCTATTCCTCGTCGAGGGCGGCGACGGCCGCCTCGACGATCTCGCGTGGAATCCGGTCGTGCAGGATCACCTCACCGTTCGAGTTCCGCACCGCCGTCGTGAAGGCCGCGGCCCACGAGTTCTCCCAGACGATCACCAACGCCGAGTTGCCCGGCTCGAGACCCTCGGCGATGTCGCCGAGATCGTCGTCGCTGAGCAGATCCACAGGATCCTCGACGATCCCGCCGAAGTGTTCGGCGATGGTCGGATCCTCGATCTCGAGCGCAATCGTCGACCCGTCCTCGGCTCTCGCCACGAACGCGAGGTCGATGATGTGCACGACGTCGCTGCGGTGCAGGTCGAGCAGCGCCGGCGCGACCTGTCCGCTGAACTGATTGCCCTCGAACACGATGACGGCGACGTCGACCGGACCGATCTTGTCCAGTTGCAGAGCGGTGGGCATACGTTCCTCCGTTTCACGGTCAGGGCACGGCAAGTCTAGGCGCGCACCCGACGATCGGGGCGCCGTTCAGACGCGCAGGCTCGGCTCGTCGGCGGTGGCAAGTCCGATCAGCGCGCGCAGCACCGCCGGGTTGGCCTCGAGCCGTGCCCGCAGCGCATGCAGCGTCGCCGCGACGTCGTGCTCGGGCAGGTCGCCGACGAGGTCGACGCTCGCGACGAGCGACACCCGTCGTGGACCGAGGTATTCGATCCGCAGGTAGGTCACCCGCTCGACCTCCGGTTGCTCGACCAGCCAATCCAACACGGTCTCACGCACAACCGGGGCGGCCTCCTCTCCCAGCAGGAACCGGCGGTTGCGGTCGATCAGCACGACGGCGATCACGCCGAGCAGGATGCCGACGGCGATGGAGCCGAGCGCGTCCGGCACCGGGGAGCCCGTCACCTCGTGCAGCAGCACGCCGACGAACGCGATCGCGAGGCCGATCAGCGCGCCGGCATCCTCGGCGAACACCGCGCGTGTCGTCGGGTCCGAGGTCCGCAGCGCGTGGGTCAGCAGCGACCTCTGCGCGTCCTCGGCCTCGTGCCTCAGCTGACGATAGGCCTGCCGGAACGAGATAGCTTCCAGCACTGCGGAGATCGCGAGCACGGCGTAGGCGATTCCGAAATCGGAGGCGGGCTCGGGTGAGATGAGTTCCTGAACCCCGTGGGTGACCGACACCCCGGCGCCGACGGCGAACAGCCCGATCGCCGCGAACATCGACCAGATGTAGGCCTCACGACCGTAACCCAGGGGGTGAGCCGGGTCGGGCCGGCGCTGCACGCGGCGGTTCGCGATCAGCAGTAGCACCTCGTTGCCGGTGTCGGCCCAGGAGTGGGCGGCCTCGGCCACCATCGACGCCGATCCGGTGAGCGCCGCCGCGGCCGTTTTTGCGAGTGCGATGAGCGCGTTCGCCACGAACGCGAGCACGACGGTGACGGTGCTCTCGTTCTCGGCGTCCCCGGTATCGGTCGGTTCGGGATCTGCGGCCACGGGGTCACGCTAACCGCGATCGGCGTTGTGGGCACCCGGCGCGGCGGTGCTGGTCCAGTCACCCCGCAGCC
>DATDBL010000389.1:0-3320 GCA_036524855.1 Aldersonia sp.
TCTGGAAGGCGGACTTCCAGGGCAAGGCCACAGTGACCTTCGACGTCGCCACCATCGAGGCGGTGATCCGGGGCGGTTGCCTCGCGCGGGTCAGCTTGGGTCACTGCCGGGCCACTGGCTCGTTCGAACTGGAGGGCAACATCGTCACGAGCAGGACGATCACGCTGCCCGTCGAGGTCGAGCTCGATTTCGACCAGCCGATCGACCTCGTGCGCCGCGGAGCTCCGCACGCGGCGGCACTGTCGGAGTGCTGACCCCGCCGCCGGTGGGTCCGCCGTCCCGGATCAACCACCTCAACGCGGCCTGCGGGCCCCAGCGATGCTGCGCCGCCCATTCGGTCGTCGCCTCGGTGAACTCGTCGATCGGCGGCCCACTTTCGCCATTTCACGCGGGTCCCCTGCGCCGCCCAAGGCGGCCTGACCCCGACTACCCGTCGCCACCGGCCCGACCCGCTTTGTCGAGGCGACGTTCGATGTCGCACCGGTGTCGGGTCTTGGCCGACCGTGTCTATGCCCTGCCCAGCGCAGCCGGTCAGCCCACGCGACGCGCCGGCGGCGGGCCCATCAGCGGCTGTGGGAACCGCCAACGATTGTATCCGGATTCCCAGGGGAACCGTCCGCGCCAGTCGGGCCAGATCAACTGCGTGGCCACGGTTTCCGGATAGATCTGGCCGACGACGATCAGGTCGGAGGTGTCGGCGACGTCGATCAGGCACCCCCGGGAACCTCGGAACACCTGTTCGATCGGGCAGCCGATCTTTGGTGGCTTGCCGGCGCTGACTCGCTGGCCCAGGAAGTTCAGGCAGGCATGGGCGACCTGCTGGGGCAGGCCGTAGGTGATGATCTCGGGGAAGCCCAGTGTGGATAGTCCGATGGTGTAGGCGAACTCGATGCCGTCGTCGTCGGGGCCGCCGCCGCAACCGGGTGTGTCGCAGGTGCCGCCGCCCACTCCAATCACCGCCCAGCCGTACTCGTCGATCTGCCGCAGGATCTTGCGCAGGCTTGCATCGGTCGCCATGGGTCTCCCTTATCGAGTCGGAACGCTTGTTCGAATCGGAGGGTAGCGAGGGGCACTGACAATCCCCGGTGGGCTCGAGCCGACCGGCGACGGATTCGGCGGACCGGTCGCAGGCACAGTCCAGGTGTGATCCACCGCTCTCGGTCCGCCCACGCGGCGCGGCCACACGCACGCACGCGCGCGCGGCGGCGCCGACCCGGATGTCAACACCGAGGCCACGGGTAGCTCGACCGCCATCGTCCTCGTCGGCCGCGATCACGATGCTCAGTAGCAACAGCCGCCGCTGGAGGGACTTCAGTGCACCGGCATTCCCCGGATGACCTCGCTGGGGAGGGGGAGTCCTTCCGAGGATACTTGCCAGCCATCGGGTTTGCGGACCGCACCGGTGGCCGGCATGAGGAACGCGCTCAACTCCATCGGCTCGCCGGGCGGAAACGCCTGCACAGCATTGGCGACCGACGTGATCTCGTCGAGGAATCCTTCGTGGGCACCGAACGCTGGGTCCTCGACGGTGCCGACCACGAAGACGATGACGAAACGAGCGGCCCGCCCATCGGACTTCCGGCGCAGCACGCGACCCATCCGTTGAATCATCTGGCGACGGCTGCGGCTCGACGCGAGGATGACGGCCAGGTCGGCGGCGGGCACGTCGATGCCCTCGTCGAGGACCTGTGGTGCGGTGACGACTCGGAGTGCCCCCGTCCCGAAGCTCGTCAGCACGGTGCGGCGCTCGTGTGCGTCGAGGTGCGAATGAATGGCGGCCGCCTGCAGACCGCTGCGCCGCAGCAGGGCGGCAGCCCGCTGCGCTGCGACGATGCTCTGGGTGAACGCGATCGCCCGTTCGCACGACTGTAGGGCCGGGACCAGACTGGTGAGCGCATCGGACTTGGCCGGTGTTTCGGACAGCAGCCGGCGCCGCTCCTGCAGCGCGTAGAGATACCGGCGGGCGAGTCCCGCGCCGTCGCCTGGATCGCCACCTCGGGCCAGGCGTGCGATGGCGGCGAAGAAGGCGCCAACGGGTTCGGCGGGAACGAGGCCGGACGCAACGAGTTTCGCCCGGGCGGCCGACATGGTGGTGGTCAGCTCGACGTAGGTGGCCCGCTCCGCGGAGTTGAGCTCGACGCCCAGCAGCGCAACGGTGAAAGGTGCGATCACGTCGTCGCCGATGGCGCGGCGGTAACCCATCCGAAAGCAGGTGCCGCCGAAGTAGGGGTCGAGCCAGGTGCGATGCCCCTCGTCGGTCCGGGCGTAGGTGGCGCTCAGGCCGAGCCGGCGGGCAAAGTCGGCCTGCAGCGCGACCCTGTTGCCGTCGGAACCGTAGCGGTGGCACTCGTCGGCGACGAGCAGTCCCCCAGGGCGGCGGGGTCGAAGGTCGGCGTCACGGGCGGAGTTGACGACCGCGACGAGAACGTCGCACTGGCCGAGATCGTCACGATGGCCGCCGCCGAGACGGCCGATCCGGAGGTGATTCGGCCCATGCCGCGCCAGCACCTTCGCCCACTGCTCCAGCAGTTCGCAGGTCGGCACGAGCACCAACGCCTGGCCACCCCGCGCGATTTCTTCGGCGACGGCACAGATGCCGACCATCGTCTTGCCGGTCCCGGTGACCGCCTCGATCACACCTCGGCCGGCGCGCCGTCGCCACGCGTCCAGCGCCTCGATCTGCCAGGCGTAGAGCTCGCCCGCCGGACCGCGGGCACCCACGGCGGATCCCGAAACCGGCTGCACCACCGGCCGCGGCGCCGACGACCCCTGTGCGTCAGCAGCAGGCCACCACCGTGGCGGATCGCCGTCGTCGGCTCGGAACCGGTGCGGGTGGGTGCCGAGCACCCGCAGCACGTCGGCCGTGGTGATCGACACCCGACCGGAGGCTCTGAGCGCGTCACGAACCTGGGTGACGGTGCGTCGTCCGGTGCCGACCGCGGCGGTCACCTCGTCCAACTCGGTCACGACGGGCCAGGTGGGGCGCCGTCCACGCTCGAGGTACCCGCATCGCCGGCGCCGTCCGAACTGACGGCAACACCTGAACCGCCGCCGACACCGAACCCGTCATCGGAGTCGACACCCTCGAGCGCGTCGGAGTAGTCGACGACCAGGTCGCCGGCAGAGATATCCGGCACATAGGACGGGTCGAGGCGTCGGAGGTCCCATTCGTTGATCCATGCCCGAACATACTGACGCATGCGGTTGGACGGAAGGCGTTCCAATCCTTCGACATCCGGCGGGTCCCAGTCAATGGCTGCCGCGTGCACCTGCTTGAGCTTGGTGTAGGTGGCGTCCAGCTCGTCGCGGTCGGGCGGTTG
>DATDBL010000390.1:0-19534 GCA_036524855.1 Aldersonia sp.
ATCGGCACCGGCTCGTTGTCGGGTCGGCCGAGGGGGCGACCCTGGATGCGGGTGCGCGCGTAGTCGAGCGATTGCAGATACGCGGTGTACCCCAGTGCAGTCGCGGCCAGTCCCACACCGATTCGCGCCTCGTTCATCATGATCGCGATTCTGCAGGATGCGGCCGAGCGGCTCCGGCGATCAGGGCGCCCGGCTCGGGAGGTCGTGTGCCTGCAGACCGCCGCGCAGCTCGGCGACTGCAGCGGGGCGGATCGGCTGCGCGACCTCACCGCCGCGGTGCAGGGTCCCCGGGTTCACGCGGCCAGCGCCCACGCCGCCGCCTTGCGGGACAACGACGGGGAGGGATTGTCGGCCGCCGCGGAACTCTACGAAGAATTCGGCGATCGGGTCGCGGCCGGCGACGCCGCCGCGCAATCGGCCACGGCATTTCGGGCCGCCGGCCTTCGCGGCCGATCCCTCACCGCCGCCGCATCCGCGCACCGGCTCGCGACGGCCACCTGGGCGCGCACCCCCGCGATCCGCGCCGCGTCGACGCCCGTTCCGCTCACCCGACGCCAACGAGAGATCATCAGCCTCGCGGCGACCGGGCTCACCAACCGCGAGATCGCCGACCGGCTCGTGATGTCCGTCCGCACCGTCGAAGGCCACCTGTTCCGCGCCTCCCAGAAGACCGGGCTCAACAGCCGCGACGAACTGGTGAAGCTGCTCGGCGATCGTCACTGACGCGGCGGCGGCGCATGTCCTCGGCGGGGTGGGGGTCGACCGACCACCGCCGCAGCAACACGGGCGTGTCCAAAGGCGTGTTCCGGTCCGTGCGGGTCGGTGACGAGGTCCATGTCCGTGCGTGCGTGAGCGGGTGCGAACCGTACGTGCCCGGACGTCGGTGTCGAACACCCCGCCGTCGCCGATCGGTGGCGCGCCCCTGCATGTGCGGCGCCGGGTAGGCGCCGATCTCCTCGACGAGCCGCTCCCACTCCACGACGAGCAAGTACGAGACCCGCGTCTCGATCGACCCCGCTTCCATTCCCCACCGCACCCACCGTCACTCCGACCCGTGACTGCATAGCACTACACACCAGCGGCCCAGGTGCTGGCCCTGGCGCCGGTGCTCAGCGCGTTCGAGGCCGGCACCGCCAAGGACGCGTGGCGGCGCGGCGGGGCCGCGGCATACCTGCAAAAGCGAGCGGGTTCGAGGATTCTCGACGAGTCGACGTGGTGAACCCGGCCGTGTCAGGCGTGGGTGGGGATCAGTTCGGCGATCAGTGCTTCGACGCGCGGTGAGGAATCCGGCGGCCGTCTGGGAGCGGCCGGCGTTGTGCACACAGACGAACAGCACGCTGGGGGTGGGGCTCATCGGGTGGCCTTTCGGGTGGGATGGTCACGCGGGGGTGGGTGAAGAAGCCGAGTGTCTCCTCGCCGAACGTGTCGGCGAACTCGTTCTGCCACCGGGTGGCGGTGGTGCGCAGGGCGAGGTGCTGGTCGATGGTGAGGTCGCCCCGCACGTGGGCGGCGAGATGCACCGCGGCTGGCCTCACATCGCGGTGTCGAGGGCGTGCTCACGCACGTAGTCGATCGCCGCGTGCACGGCGCCGATGAGGACGACGTCGGATCCGAGCTGCGATGCGACGATCCTCGGCGCGACGTCCGTGTAGCGACCGATGCGTGATTCGATGGCGGTGATGACCGCTCCGCACACGGGCGCCACCCCGCCCGCGACGACGACCGTCTGTGGGTTGATCAGGCTGGCGATCGTCGCGATCACGATCGCGAAACGCTCGCCGAGCCGCTCCACGATGTCGAGCGCGAGTGGGTCGTTGCGTGCGGCGGCGGCGAACACGTCCTCCGCGGTGGGGAGGTCCCGGTCCGGCTTCCAGGTCGCCGCGAGTGTCGAGGCTTCTCCTGCGGCGAGTGCATCGGCGGCCCAGCGGCGGGCAAGGTAGGCGATTCCGTCGGTCGTCCCGACTCCGTTCAGGTGCTCAGCGCACCGCAATTCGCCGGCTCCTCCGTTGTGCCCGCGCAAAAGAACACCTTGCGATACGACCCCCGCGCCGATCGCCTCGTCGGCGAGCATGGTGACGAAGCTGTCGCCGAGGTCGACCGGCCCGAATCGTTCCTCCGCGCGCGCGGCGAGGTTCGCGTCGTTGTCGACGATGGCCTGCCAGACGGGGCCACCGTCGAGGACCTGTGAGGGGTCGACATGGACGGATTCCCAGTACGGATTGCCGGAGGGCACGGTTCCGCGCCGGTCGACCGCGGCGGCGACGCCCATGCACAGGGCGATGATGCGCTCGGGTGTCACCCCGGCCTCCGTGAGCGCGTCGCGAACCGCCGCGCGCACGTTGTCGAGCCGGTCGGCCTCGAGGTCACCCTCCGCGAAGGTCCGTCGTCCGCGGCCGAGCAGCGTTGCGTCGAGGGTGGCCACGACCGCGGTGGCCGAGACGAAGTTCAGATCGATGCCGATGACATACCCGGCGTCGGACCGGAACGTGAAGTGCCGGGCCCGCCTGCCGCGCACCGCGGGACCGGTGGTGGCGGGCACGATCTCCTGGATCCATCCCAGTTCGATCAGGTCGTCGCACACGCCGAGCACGGTGGCGCGGGTCAGCCCCGCGCGTTCGATGAGGTCTCCTGCCGTGAGCACCGTTCCCGGCGCCGCGGCCCAGAAGATGTCCAGTACCACACGCAGATTGGACCGTCGCAGCTGCTGCGGCGACGTGCCGGCCCCGTTGCCCGCCGCGATCGAATCTCGACGCATTCCCGCTCTCCACTTGACGTAGGTCACACCCTGGGTCCAGAATAATTCACATCAAAAATTTAGAGTCCGAATTATATCTTCACGTCCCCGTCCCCCCAGCTCGAGGAGTTTCGGCTGATGGCTGAGTACCGCGCCGCGCAGGCCCACACCGACGCGGGCGCGCCCGCACCGACACCGGACCGTGCCAGCGGGCGCCTCCGCGCCGCAGCTGCCCTGGCTGTTCTGGCCGCGCTGCTGCTCGCCACCGTGGTGGGCTGCGCCGGCCACGGCGGGGGCGACGAACGCGTCACCATCCGGTTCATGCAGAACAAGCGCGAGGTGATCGACTACTTCGACGAGGTCATCGCGCGCTTCGAGCGGGAGAACCCGGACATCCACGTCGTGCAGGACAACAACGAGGCCGGGTTCGTGCCCTCTCTCGTCCGCGGTTCGCCCCCGGATGTAACCACCCGGGGCTGGGCGTTCGCCTCGGCAGACATTGCGAAGAAGGACGTGTTCGAGGATCTGTCCGACTTGCAGGCCGCCCGCCTGATCGATCCGCGCGTGCAGGCGCTGGTCGACGAGTGGGGCCGGCACGAGCAGGGTGCGACCGTCGCGCTTCCGTTCTCGCTGACCGCCGCGGGTGTGATCTACAACAAGGACCTGTTCGAGCAGCACGGCGTCGAGGTACCGACCACGTGGTCGGAGTTCGTCGCGGCGTGTGAGAACTTCAAGGCGGCGGGTGTCACCCCGATCTACGGCACGTATAAGGAGCCGTGGACCGTCGCGCAGGGCGTGTTCGACTACGCCACCGGCGGCGTCACCGACATCACCGACTTCTTTTCCGCATTCGAAGCCGGCGGCTCCAACCCCGGGCCCGGCGCGGCCACCTTCGCGAACACGTTTGCGGCGGCGCTGCCGGTGATGGACTACCTGCGCACGAGCGTGCAGCCGAACGCGCCCTCGCGGGGCTACCCGGAGGGCAACGTCGCCTTCGCCAACGGGGAAGCGGCGATGTACCTGCAGGGACCGTGGGCGCTGACCGAGCTCGCCAAGGCCAACCCGGACGTCCGCGTGGGCACGTTCCCGCTCCCGGTGACCGACAACCCGGACGACCGGCGCGTACGGGTGAACGTCGACATGGCGGTGTCGATCCCCAAGGGCGCCGCACACCCGCGGGAGGCGCGCCGGTTCGTCGAGTTCCTGTTCCGCGGCGACGTCATCAACGCCTACAACGCCGACAACGCCGCGTTCTCCACCCTCGCCGACGCGCCGCCGCAAACCGACGAGCGGATCGCCGAACTCGATCCCTACGTCGACGCCGGGCGGTACTACCAGGGCGCGAACACCTACCTGTCGCCCTCGACGCAGGCCCTGGGTCACGTGCAGTCCTACGCCCTCGACGGCGACGGGCCGGCGCTGCTGGCCACCCTCGACGAGGAGTGGCAACGCATCGCCCGACGCAACGACTATCGCGAAATCAACTAGCGGAGAATCCACGATGACCCAATCCATGCTGGCGCGTCCCGCCACCGCAACAGCCCCGCCGCCACGGCCCCGGCGTCGGAGCACCGACCGCGCCTATTTGATCATGCTCGTGCCGGCGCTCGTGCTGTTCACGTTGTTCCTCGTCGTGCCGACGGCGTTCGGCATGTTCTTCAGCCTGACCAACTACGCCGGCTACGGGCCGTGGGAGTTCGTCGGCCTGGGCAACTACCTCGCCATGCTCGACGACCCCGCGATCCTGCAGGCCTACGGCTTCACGTTCTTCTTCGCCGTCGTCACGGTGATCGTGGTCAACGTCTGCGCGCTCGCCATCGCGCTGGGCCTCAACGCGAAGATCAAGTGGCGCAATGGAATTCGAACTGTATACTTCGTCCCGATGGTGCTCTCGGCGATCGTGGTCGCCTACGTGTTCAACTACCTGTTCTCCATCACCTTGCCCATGCTCGCCGAGAATGCGGGGCTCACGCCGCTCGCATCGAGCATCCTGGCCAGCGAACGGTGGGCCTGGGTGGCGATCGTCATCGTCACCGCTTGGCAGTCGATTCCGGGCGCGACGATCATCTATCTCGCCGGCCTGCAGGCCGTGCCCGGCGAGATCTACGAGGCCGCCAGCCTCGACGGGGCGGGCGCCTGGCGCCGGTTCCGCAGCATCACCCTGCCGCTCGTCACCGGGTACGTCGTGATCAACATGATCCTGGGGTTCAAGGGTTTCCTGGGCGCCTACGAGATCGTGCTCGCCCTCACCGCGGGCGGACCCGGCGACGCCACCACTACCGTCGCGATGCGCATCTTCAGCGGGTTCAGCGGAGGGGACTACTCCTACCAGATGGCCAACTCGGTGGTGTTCTTTGCCATCACCGTCGCCATCTCGCTGATCCAGCTCCGATTCCTCCAGCGCAAGGGAGTGTCCCTGTGATGACTGCCCCCGCCGACCTCCGCGAAGCCGCTGCCCCCGGGGTTCACCCCGGAGCCCGAAGCGGCGGCGCCGCACCCCAGGCGGCGTCAGCTGGCCCGTCACGATCCTGATGCTCGCCGCATCGCTGACCATCCTCGTTCCGCTGTACTTCACCGTCGTGATGGCGCTCAAGACGCCGGAGCAGGTGGGGGTGGGCACCGGCCTCGAGTGGCCGAACCCGATCGCGTGGGACAACTTCCCGCGCGCATGGGAGATGGTCGGATTCGGGCGCTCGCTGCTGGTCACCGCCGTGGTCACCGTCGTCAGCGTGCTGGGCTCGATCGTCGCCAGCTCGATGGTCGCCTACGCGATCGCCCGCAACTGGAACCAACGGCTGTTCCGCTACTCCTACATCTACCTGCTCGCCGGGCTGTTCATCCCGTTCCCGGTGGTGATCCTGCCGCTGATCAAGCAGACCGCGATCCTCGGTCTCGCCAACCCCGCAGGCGTGGCGATCATGCACATCGTCGGCGGGATCGCGTTCAACTCGCTGCTCTACACCGCGTTCCTGCGGTCGATCCCCGCCGAGCTCGAGGAATCCGCGCGGATGGACGGCGCCTCCACCTGGCAGGTGTTCTGGAAGATCGTCTTTCCGCTGCTCGGGCCGATGAACGCCACCGTCGGCATCTTCGCCTTCCTCGCCTCCTGGAACGACTTCCTGCTGCCGCAGATGATCATCGCCGACCCCAGTCTGCAGACCCTGCCCGTGGTGCAGAACCTGTTTCAGGGCGAGTTCAACACCGAGTTCAACCTGGCGTTCGCCTCCTACCTGATGGCGTTGGCGCCCACCCTGGTCGCCTACGTCCTGTCGCAACGCTGGGTGCTCTCCGGCGTCATGCGCGGCGCCGTCAAGTAGCCGTCGCCGCGCCCGTCGTCACGCATCCACTTTCCAGTGAGGGAGAGAACCTTCATGACCGCACAACCGTCCTTCCCCACCGGCGTCGACACCGACCCGGACTGGTGGCGCCACGCCGTCGTCTACCAGATCTACCCGCGCAGCTTCGCCGACGGGAACGGCGACGGAATCGGCGACCTCGTCGGCATCACGTCCCGAGTCGACTATCTGTCCGCCCTCGGCATCGACGCGGTGTGGATGTCCCCCTTCTACCCGTCCGCGCTCGCCGACGGCGGCTACGACGTCGACGACTACCGCAACGTCGACCCCCGGATCGGCACGCTCGAGCAGTTCGACGACCTCGCCGCCGCGCTGCACAAGGTCGGGATCAAGATCATCGTCGACATCGTGCCCAATCACAGCTCTGACCGGCATGCCTGGTTCCGGGCCGCGCTCGCCGCCGGGCCCGACTCGCCGGAGCGGGCCCGCTACATCTTCCGCGACGGCCTCGGCCCCGACGGGTCGGTGCCGCCGGCGGACTGGCAATCGATCTTCGGCGGCCCCGCCTGGACTCGCGTGACCGAGCCGGACGGCCGGCCCGGGCAGTGGTATCTGCACTCGTTCGCGAAGGAGCAGCCGGACTGGAACTGGTCCAACCCGCACGTGCGCGCCGACTTCCTCGATACACTGCGGTTCTGGGGCGACCGCGGGGTCGACGGCTTCCGCATCGACGTGGCGCACCACCTGGCCAAGAACCTTCCCGAGCAGCTGCCCAGCGAGGCGGAGCTGAAGCGGGAGGGTGCCTATCCACCCGGCCAGCACCCCACCGTCGACCGCGACGAGGTGCATGACATCTACGCCGAGTGGCGTACGGTGTTCGACTGCTACGACCCGCCGCTCACCGCGGTCGCGGAGGCGTGGGTGCCGGCGGACCGGCGGGTGCGCTACGCACGGGCCGACAGCCTCGGGCAGGCGTTCAACTTCGACCTGCTGGCGGCCACCTGGAACGCGGAGCAGTTCCGCGCCATCATCACCGAGAACCTCGACCTCGCCCGCCGTTCCGGCGCGTCGAGCACCTGGGTGTTCTCCAATCACGACGTCGTGCGCCACGCCACGCGGTACGGGCTCGTCGACGGCGCGCGGTCGACCAGCGGCGCCGACGGCAAGGACTGGCTGCTCAGCGGGGGCACCAGCCCGGTCGAGGACCGCGCGCTCGGCGCCCGGCGGGCGCGCGCGGTCAGCCTGCTGTCCTTCGCGCTGCCCGGCAGCGCCTACGTGTACCAGGGTGAGGAACTCGGGCTGCCCGAGGTCGCCGCGATTCCCGCCGAGGCGCGCCAGGACCCGACCTACTTCCGCAGCGGCGGCGCGGACATCGGCCGCGACGGATGCCGAGTCCCGCTGCCGTGGACCCCCGACGGGCCGTCCTTCGGCTTCGGCGGCGCGGGATCGCATCTGCCGCAACCGGAATGGCTGGGCGAGTACGCGGTGCAGGAGCAGGAGGGCCGGCCCGGCTCGACCCTGCAGCTCTACCGGCGCGCGCTGGCTCTGCGCAGCGCGTTGCCCGCGGGCGACGAGCTGACCTGGCTCGCCGCCGCACCCGACGTGATCGCGTTCCACCGCCCCGGCGGATGGGTGTCGGTCACCAACTTCGGCACCGAGCCGATCGCCGCGCCGAAGGGCAGATTCCTCATCGCCAGCCAAACGCTCGTCTGCACCGACGTCGTCCCGCCGGACACCACGGTGTGGATCCAGCAAGGCCGCTGACCGTCTCGCCCGGCGCCTCGATCGCCGGGCACCCCACCACTCGGAAACCCGGCACGTCGGTGCCGGTGAAGGGAAACATCATGGCACCGATCACCTTCGAGCAGGTCACGCGCCACTACCCGGGCGCCCCGACGCCCTCGGTGGATCGACTCGACCTCGACATCGCGGACGGCGAATTCCTCGTCCTCGTCGGACCGTCGGGCTGCGGCAAGTCCACCTCGCTGCGGATGTTGGCCGGCTTGGAGGAGGTCGACGACGGTCGGATCCTCATCGGCGGCGACGACGTCACGCACGCGCAGCCCAAGCAGCGTGACATCGCGATGGTGTTCCAGAACTACGCGCTCTACCCGCACATGTCGGTGGCCGAGAACATGGGCTTCGCGCTGGCGCTCGCCAAGCACTCCAAGGACGAGATCACCACCCGGGTCGCCGAGGCGGCGCGCATCCTCGACCTGACCGAGTACCTGGACCGCAAGCCCAAGGCGCTCTCCGGTGGGCAGCGCCAGCGCGTCGCCATGGGCCGGGCCATCGTCCGCAGCCCGCAGGTGTTCCTGATGGACGAGCCGCTGTCGAACCTCGACGCGAAGCTACGAGTACAGACCCGCACCCAGATCGCCGCGCTGCAGCGCCGCCTCGCCACCACCACCGTCTACGTCACCCACGACCAGGTCGAGGCGATGACCATGGGCGACCGCGTGGCCGTGCTGAAAGGCGGTGTGCTGCAGCAGTGCGCACCCCCACGCGAGCTGTACAGGGCGCCCGCCAACGTGTTCGTCGCCGGGTTCATGGGCTCCCCGGCGATGAACCTGATCACCCTGCCGCTCAGCGACGCCGGGGTCGTGCTCGGCGAGCAGATCGTCCCGATCCCGCGTGGGGTCCTGGCGGCCGAGCGCGGCACCGAGTTGACGTTCGGCATTCGCCCCGAGCACATCCAGCTGTCCGACTCGGGCCTGCCGCTCGACGTCGACGTGGTCGAGGAACTCGGCTCGGAGGCATTCGTTTTCGGCCGCGCCGACATCAACGGCACCCGGCACCCGTTGGTCACCCGCATCGACGGCCGCGAACCCCCCGCCAAGGGCGACCGCGTGCATGTGCACATCGACCAGAGCCACGCCCACTTCTTCGCCAGCGACGGCGACGGTCGCCGGCTCGCCGCCTAGGCCCTGGGAGGCCCGGGCACGGTCACCCGGCGATCCCGACCACGCGGCTGTCGCCACGGAACTCGGCCACCACGGCGTCGGCGACCGCGGACTTGTCGCCGCTGTTGCACGACAGCGCGAAGGGCCCGGTGATCGGTGAGCGCGTGACGTGGTGTCCTGCACACACCTCGCCCGCCACGTCGCGGTAAAGCAACCTCCCAGTTGCGGGTCGCCCGAGCCGAACACGACGCTTCCGCCCGCATCCTCAGCGACCCGGCACCACCACCCCACCGCCCCTGCCCCGCGGCAAGCTCCCCGGCTCAATGCCACCGGAACACAGTCCCGAAAGGACCACGACAGGCATGAACGATCACCATCGGCCACACCCGGACCTCGGGCTCGGGATCGACGTCGGCGGCAGCACCATCAAGGGCGGCGTCGTGGATCTCCGATCCGGCCGCCTGGCCGGACCACGGCGCACCGTCGCGACCCCGAAACCCGCGACGCCCGGCGCGGTCGTGGGCGCCATCGCCGACATCGCCTCCGGTTTCGCGTGGCAGGGCCCCATCGGGGTCGCGGTCCCCGCCGTCGTCACCACCGGTGTCACCCGCTCGGCCGCCAACGTCGACCGATCCTGGATCGAGGCCGATGTCGCGAGCCTGTGCAGGAATCGTCTGCGCGAGGGCAGAGTCGTCGTGATCAACGACGCCGACGCCGCCGGGATCGCCGAACACCGATACGGACTCCCCCGGCCGGGCCTCGTCGTCGTGCTGACCTTCGGCACCGGAATCGGATCGGCAATCCTGCACGACGGCGTGCTGGTGCCCAACAGCGAACTCGGTCACCTCCTCCTCGACGACGCCCGCGCCGAACATCTCGCCGCCGCCGCTGTCAAGAACCGAGACGGACTCGACTATCCCGGCTGGGCAGCCCGAGTGACCCGCGTCCTGCGCCACATCGAAGACCTCTTCTGGCCCAGCACATTCGTCCTCGGCGGCGAGATCAGCACCCACGCCGACAGATGGATCCCCCACCTGAATGTCCGAACTCCGGTCGCAGTGACACGCCTGCTCAACACCGCCGGCCTCGTCGGAGCAGCGCGCGCCGCCGACATGGCCTTCGGCACCCGCCGCGAAGCGCTCACCGACCCCACCCCATGACCTGCGTCGGGGAACAACGGAACAGCCGTTGGCGCCAGGCAATTAGCCATTGTATCCGCGTAATGTGCTGTGGGAATGGTTCGTTCGTGCCAGCGCGGCTCACCCCGAAGCGTCGTGCCGCTACGGTCAGCGACTGGCGACAGGTGAGCACCCGCTCCGGCGTGTGGTTTCATCTGTTCATCGAATGCCCGAATGTATGTGTTTGAGCCCGTATATATTGACATGAGGGCCGCGTCACATCTATAACTGTCTGCAGGCTTACTCACACAGCGGCGCAGGATCAGGCAGGGCAGCCTCGACCGCTCGTCGCATCGGATGCGGTTCGACAACGAACTGTTGAAAGGCGCGTGACATGAGGTTCGTAGCCGTGACGTCGTGCCCACCGGGCATCGCACACACTTACATGGCCGCGGAATCGAGGGAGCAGGGTGCGGCCCGCCTCGGCCACGAGATCCACGGCACGACCGCGGCCGCGCCCCCGCACGTGCTGCGGATACCGCAGATTGTCTGTCCGATACCCGCAACCGGCATGTTCGTCCTGCGATCGCGGTGTACCTGCACCATACCGGTCTGTTCGACCGGCACGGCGGGGACGGAGCGCGGATGACTACCGACGTCGAAATCAGCTACCAGGACGTACTCACGTGGGCGCGTGCGCTCTACCTCTACGAGAGCGGCAGGGATGGGCGGGAATGGATGCGCCGGCTTGGCTACGCGCCGTCGCAGGACGGCTACACCGTGGACGAGGTGTACCGCTGCGCTTGGGCCGCCGTCTCGCACGCCCGTCCCGGCTGGCACCCCCCCGACGTGCGCCGTGAGGTCCGGACGCTGCTCGCCTCCTGGGAGGCCGACATCGTCGCCGCCCGCCGCACGGCCCGGCAGTGCCTGCAGACCGGCGCGCCGATCCATCGATGAGCCGAACGCCACCAACGCAACTCGCGCGCGTGCCACGCCGCGGCACTACTCACGCGAACCCCGGAAGGGCGACCCGTCGAACGTAGGGTGTGATCTGGTTGTCATCCAACAGCTTCGGGAGTGTTAGGTTCGCGTCGACCATGCGGTACGTGCTCCTGTCTCGATTCGGTCGCGATACGCGATGACACCGTGAGATGCCGTGCCCCAACCGAACAGAGAACGAACCCCGCCGGGCTGGCATTTCGTCCCAAGCCCCGTCGGTCCGACCGGCAAGGCCTCGACCTCCCGAACGCGCCCGAGAGCGACAAGTGAGCCGTTCCAGGTGATGTCGGCTGATGCGAGGTCCGCGGATGTCGTCTCAGGCCGTGGGGTGGAATGACGGTGCTGGCTGCGGCCTCTCGGCACATGGTCGCTCGCGGCGACAGTTCTGGTTCGGTACCCGGAGCATGCCCGACGCCGACAGCGACCACCGCAACCTCGGCGGCGCCGCAGCCACTACATGCAGGCGTCGAAGACCTTCGTCGTGGTGGATCGGCCGTTCTGGAAGGACACCGACCCGGCCAACGGCCGCGATGCTCGACACCAAGGTCGTGCCGCTGATGTTGGCGGGCTACCTGTTGCTGATGATCGGCTTCCGCCAACTACGGGCCGATCGCGACCTTCCTCGCGGAGTTGTTCGGCACCGAAATGCGGTACTCGGGCCTCGATCAGCTACATGCTGTCCGGGTTGCTGGGCAGCGCGGCCACCGCCGTCGTCACCACGGCGCTGCTCGCCGCGATCGGACACGGATCCTGGGTCGCGTGGTTCATGAACGGCGCATCGACCGTGTCTATTCTCGCGTTGCCGCTGACCGAGACGGTGCGCAAAGACATCGGCAAGCCCGCGGACGACGACCCTTCGCTGGTCGACGGTCAGGCGCGGTGAGCGGCGCCATGCCCACCGAACAACCACCGGCTGCGCGGCGACTCGCCGCCCACCTCTAGACCGGCTTCCTCGACGCCACGATCCGTGCGGTCGCCGCACCGCGGAAACTGGTCGGTACCGCCCGCACCGTGCGCGTCGTGGGCGCGGACGCGGACGCGCTCTACGCCGATCTTCGCCCGCGGGACGACGCTGCCCACGACGAAGAAGACACCACGAACCGGCCACTGCTGGGGAGCGCCGAAGGTGTGTGGCGGCGTCAGGATCGCCACTGGCGACATCGTCCTCGCCGACGCGAACGGCGTGGTGGTGGCGCCAAGCCAGACCTGGCCGGGGTACTGCACGACGTGGAACGCTCCGACGCCGAGGAACCAGCGATCCTCGCGCGGCTGCGCGAGGATCGCGGCTGACCAGTCTGAGATACGCCACGTCCGATCCAGCGCCCGCGGCCGGGTGCAATGAGGTGGTGGTGGGGAGGGCGCGTCGACTGGGGTCAGCTGGCGGTGACTGGTTGAGGTGTGGTGCTGGTGGACGATGTGGTGGCCGATGGTGTTGCGACCGGCTGGGGCGACCACGTGGCGATGTCGGTGTGTGCGGTGGCGGCGACGGCGGCGGCGACGGTGGGCGCGACTCGTGGGTCGAGCGGGCTGGGCACGATCTTGTCGGCGGTGAGGTCGTTGGCGACGACGGACAGGATGGCGTCGGCGGCGGCGAGTTTCATCGGCTCGGTGATCCGACGGGCGCCGGCGTCGAGTGCGCCCCTGAAGATGCCGGGGAAGGCGAGCACGTTGTTGATCTGGTTGGGGTAGTCGCTGCGTCCGGTCGCGACGATGGCGGCGTGGCGGCGGGCGGTGTCGGGATGGATTTCCGGATCCGGGTTGGACAGCGCGAACACGATCGCCTCGGGCGCCATCGCCGCGATCAGCTCTTCGGGGATTGTGCCGCCCGAGAGCCCGAGGAAGACGTCGGCGCCGGCGAGCGCCGCTGCCGCCCCACCGGCGAGCCCGCGTGGGTTGCTCCGCGCCGCCAGCTCGGTTTTGATCGGGTTGAGGTCGGTGCGGGTGCGGGTGATGATGCCCTTCGAGTCGAGTACCACCACGTCGGACACCCCGGCGGCGAGCAGGATGTTCGCGCACGCGACCCCGGCCGCGCCGGCCCCGGAGACGACCACCTTCAACGGCTCGACCGAGCGGCCCTGTACCCGGGCGTCGCCCTTGAGCGCGGCGAGCACGACGATCGCGGTGCCGTGTTGGTCGTCGCGCATCACCGGGCAGTCCAGTGCCTCGATCACTCGGCGCTCGATGTCGAAACAGCGCGGCGCGGAGATGTCTTCGAGGTTCACCGCCCCGAAGCTGGGCCGCAGCCGGATCAGGGTCTCGACGATCTCATCGGGGCCCTTTGTGTCGAGCACGAGTGGGATGGAGTTGAGTCCGGCGAACTTCTTGAACAGCGCCGACTTGCCCTCCATCACCGGCAGCGACGCCCGCGGGCCGATGTCGCCCAATCCGAGCACCGCAGACCCGTCGCTGACCACGACGACCAGGCGGTCGGTCCAGGTGTAGCGCTCGGTCAACGTCGCGTCGGCGGCGATCGCCCGGCTCACCTCGGCGACGCCGGGGGTGTAGGCGATCGACAGGTCGTGTTGGGTGTCCAGCGGCGCGGTCGACTCGACCGACAGCTTGCCACCGAGATGGCCGGCGAAGATCTCCTCGTCGGTCGGGTCGGTTCGTGGAGGCGCGAGTTCTTCGGTCACGGTCGCCGATCCGGGGTAGTAGGGAGGATTGGATCCTCGGCGAGGTTCAGTGGTGGGACATCGGGTGGCAGTCATCCTGATCGCCGCGTGGTCGCAACGACCATCGGCGAAACAGCGAATCCTGTGAAAACCGGTCCGGGATTCGCTGTTTCGGGCCGCCGTGGCTTTCGGTTGGGTCAGCTCCTGGGCTGCTGGGGGAGGTTGTTCTGCGCGACCGTCGCGGCGGGTTCGGCCGGCCTCGGCCGGTCGTCCTCGGGGAGGTGGTCGTCCATCATGGTCTCCTCGTCGAACGGGAGCTTCCCGCTGAGCACCTCGTCGACCCGACCCTTGTCGATGGTCTTGGTCCAGCTGCCGATCAGCATGGTCGCGACCGCGTTACCGGAGAAGTTGGTGACCGCGCGGGCCTCCGACATGAACCGGTCGATCCCGACGATCACGCCGACGCCGTCGAGCAGTTCCGGGCGGTGGCTCTGCAGGCCGCCGGCCAGGACGGCCAGGCCCGCGCCGCTGACGCCCGCGGCGCCCTTGGAGGCGATGATCATGAACACCAGCAGCGAGATCTGCTCGGGTAGCGAGAGCGGCATGCCCATCGCGTCGGCGATGAAGATCGAGGCCATGGTCAGGTAGATCGCCGTGCCGTCCAGGTTGAACGAGTAGCCGGTCGGGACGACGATGCCGACGGTGGAGCGCTGCACGCCGACGTGCTCCATCTTGGCGATCAGCCGCGGGAGGGCGGACTCGGACGACGAGGTGGCGACGATCAGCAGGTACTCGCGGGCCAGGTACTTCACCAGCTTGAAGATCGAGACCCCGGAGACGAGCTTGAGCAGCGTGCCCAGGACCAGGAAGACGAAGATCGCGCAGGTGATGTAGAAGGCCAGCATCAGGATGCCCAGCTGCTTGACCGCGTCCAGACCGGTCGCACCGACGACACCGGCGATCGCGCCGAAGGCACCGATCGGGGCCAGCCACAGGATCATCACGAGGATGCGGAACACGAGCTTCTGGACCAGGCCGACCGCGGTGATGATCGGCTTGCCCGACTTGCCCATCGCCTGCAGCGCGAAGCCGACCAGCAGCGCGACGAACAGGGTCTGCAGCACGTTGCCCTCGGTCAGCGCGGACAGCAGCGACGTCGGGATGATGTGCGCGATGAAGTCCATGGTGCCGCCGGAGGCGTGCGCCGTCTCGGCGAGCCCGGCGCCGGCGTCCGCGTTCGCGGACAGGTTCATCCCGCTGCCCGGCTGCAGCAGGTTGCCGACGACCAGCCCGATGCCCAGCGCGATGGTGGACATCCCGATGAAGTAGACCAGCGCGAGGCCGCCGATCTTGCCGACGCTCGCGGCGCCCCGCACCGAGCCGATGCCGAGCACGATCGTGCAGAAGATGACCGGCGCGATCATCATCTTGATCAGGCTGACGAACAGGGTGCCGAGGACGGCGAGGTCCTTGCCGACCTCGGGGAACAGCCACCCGACGAGCACGCCGGCGACCACGGCGACGATCACCGAGATGTAGAGCCAGTGGGTGCGGTCGTGTCGCCGCTTCTTCGCCGGGACCTGGTCCGGCGTCGTGGTGGTGCTCATCGGGGGTTCCTCTCAAGATGCTCGACGTGAGGCCGATCACTGTGAATGACATGCTGCTGCGGATCGTGAGCCGAGTCACGCTTGCGTTCGTTTCGTTCACACCGACGGTGGCCCGTGCAACGAGCGTCAACATCACCGGCCGTGGTGCACCGCAGCCGGGATCCGACTCGGATGCTCTGAGTTCGGCATTCTTTCCGTCGTTGTCACGCGGCGGAGAGGAAGGCGTCGCGGTGGTTTTGCCGCTCTCGGCCCGCATCAGGTCCGGGCCTCGTCCTTGCGGTCGAGGACGCGGTGCGCCGCGTCGGGTACAGCTCGCGCTCGGCGACCGGCAATACCGTGCCTCTGATCGTGCCCAGTCTCTCGGATCCCTTCTTCGCGCACCTCAGCGACCGGATCACCGCGGCTCTGAGCAGTCAGGGACAACGCGCGGTCGTGGGATCGGCGCCGGTCGGCGGCGAGCAGGAGTACGAGTACATCGTGAGCATGGCGGACATCGGTATCGCTGCGGTCGTGTTCGTTTCCGCCAGTAACACTCTCGCCGACGCCGACCCGCGCTCGCACAGGTTCCTCGACGCCCGCGGCATCCCGTACGGGTCTCCGGCTTCCGCGCGGCGATCGAACGATGCGGCGGCGAGGGCACCGTCGTTCACCAGGCGTACAGCGTCGAGGGCGGCTCGACCGCCGCGCGGCAGCTGCTGGGCGAGAACGTCACGGCGATCATCGGCGCAAGCGACGACATTGCGTTGGGCGCGCTCAAAACCATCACCCGGGCAGGGCTGCACGTCCCCGCCGACGTCTCCGTCGTCGGATACGACGACGTGCATCCGCTCGAATTCGTCGCGCCACCGCTGACGACCGTCCGACAACCGATCGAACGGCTCGCCCAGGCCGTCCCACCGGTCGTGGCGCGGCTCGTCCACAAACGGCCGGTCGGGCACGACGAAGTGCTGTTCGACCCGGACCTGATCGTGCGCGCCTCCACCGGGCCCGCCCCCAGCCGGTCCTCAGGCGAGGCATCCTTGTGACGTATCGATGAAAGAGACTGCACCGATACGTCATCTGATACACGCGCAGGGCCTCGTCGTCGATGCTGATCGCCTTGGGTTCGTCGCTGGTGGTGGTGCGCCGTTCCAGGACGACGACGTCGAGACCGTGGGCGGCCAGCAGCAGTGCGGCGGTCATCCCCACCGGTCCGGCGCCGCACACGGCCACGTCGTAGTGGCGGATTGTCGAAGTCGGCTTCACGGCCGTCCCCCTGTCGGTTCGAAGTTTGTGGTGTGCAGCACACGCTAGCAGGTGTCCCGTAAAATAGGAAGATACTCCTGATGAATAGGACTCTAGGCGGCCGGGATCTGGCCGGGAGCGCACTTCCTGCCGCCGTCACTCGACGTTTGCGACAGAAGGTGCGCTCTCGCCGGATTTGTGGCGGCCATTCAACGTCCTGATAAATAGGAGTTGACTTTCGTCAAACGAGACTTCAGCCTTGTGACTGGCCGCACATCGCGGTACCTCACTCGGACGGCTCGCATCGGGAGCGTGTCCGGTTCCCCATCTCAGGAGATCGAATTGCGCAGATCGGCAAGAACGTCCGCCGGATTCCCGACCGTTATCGGGTTGTGTGCGCTTGTGGTCGTCGCGGAGGGCTACGACCTGATCGTGTACGGCACGCTGATCCCATCTCTGCTGGGAGCCGGGATGGAACCTCACAAAGGGCACCGCCGGCACGATCGGCAGCCTTGTCTACGTCGGCATGCTCGTCGGTGCACTGCTGAGCGGCCGCCTCTCGGATCGATACGGGCGGCGCGCGCTGGTGCTGACCTGTGTCGGCTGGTTCCTGGTCTGGACCGCAGCCTGTGCGTTGGCGGATTCGCCCTGGCAGCTGGGACTGTTCCGACTGCTCGCCGGGATCGGTATGGGCGGTGTCATGCCGTGCGTGCTCGCGCTGGTCAAGGAGTACACGCCGGCCCGACGGACCAGCCTGGCGGTGACCGTGTTGATGGCCGGGGTGCCGATCGGTGGCTCCACGGCGGCGTTGCTCGGCATCGTCGTACTCCCGAGCCACGGGTGGCGCGCGATGTTCTTGATCGGTGTGGCGATCTCGGCCCTGATCCTGGTTGCGGCGTGGCTGTTGCTGCCGGAATCGGCGCAGTTCCGCGCCACCTCCGTCCGCCCTCCCATGCGTGCACTGTTCGGGCGGCCGATGATCCTCGCGACCGTCCTCTTCGCCGTGGCCGCGTTCACCAACCTGCTCACCTGGTACGGCCTCAACACCTGGCTGACCACCCTCATGCGCGACCTCGACTACCCGTTGTCGTCTGCGCTGCAGTTCTCGCTCACGCTGAACGTCGGCGCGATTGTCGGGTCGTTCCTGTTCGCCTTCGGCGGCGACCGTTTCGGCCCGCGCCGCGCCGCACTGGCGGCCAGCGTGGTTGCGGCGGTCGGCATCGTGGGCACGGCCACGGGGACGACTGCCGCGGTGGTGCTGCTCGCCCTCATCGCGGTCATGGGCGCCGGCGCGCACTCCGCGCTCAACCTCATCAATGCCGCGGTGGCCGAGTTCTATCCGACCGCGATCCGCGCGACCGCACTGGGCTGGTCCAACGGTATCGGCCGGATAGGCGCGATCGCATCGCCCTGGCTCGGTGGCGTCGTCCTCTCCTCGGGCGCCGATCCGACCACCCTGTTCTGGACGTTCGCCGCATCGGCCGCGACCTCGGCCGTCGTCCTCGCGATCCTGATCACGGCCACGCCGCGCAGCGTCGACCCGAGCGACTTCGCCCGGACTCCGACTGCCGCGCTTGCACACTGATCCAACACGATTCACCAACCCCCACAGAAGAAACCACGAAAGATGACATGTGATGGGGACCCCCTCAGCTCAGGCGCACGCTGGAGGTGCGTCATTGAGTTTTCGGGAGCGTGAGGAGGTCCCAATGACGATCGTAGGTGGTTTCGACGTGCATCGACAGCAGATCACGTTCGATTACGTAGACATCGACACGGGCGTGGTCCGGTCGGGTCAGATTCGCCCGGCCACGCGGGATGTGCTGCGCCGGTGGTTGGGTGAGCACTGCCCCGACGGTGGCGGGGAGATCGCGGTGGAGGGCTGCACCGGGTGGCGGTTCGTGGTGGAGGAGTTGACCGCCGCGGGTGTGGTGGCGCATCTGGCCGATCCGGCGGAGACGGCGGGGTTGCGCGGGCCGAAGAAGCGGGCCAAGACCGACCGTGCGGATGCGCGACTGTTGCGGACGTTGTTGTGGGAGGGCCGGTTGCCCGACTCGTGGATCCCCTCGCCGCAGGTGGTGGAGATCCGCACGCTGGGCCGGCTGTACTGCGCGTTGATGGAGGAGCGGCGCGGGTGGCAGCAACGCGTGCACGCGCAGCTGTTCCACCAGGGTGCCCCGAAGATCGGGGGGTTGTTGACCGAGGTCGGGCGGGAGGCGCTGGTGACCGCGGAGCTGTCCCCGGCGGGGCGGCAGTACGTGGACACCGCGATGCGGCGCATCGACGCGCTGGGCGAGGAGATCGATCCGCTGCGCCGCCAGTTGGTGACCTTCGCCCGTCGCCAGCCCGGGTGCGTGGCGCTGCAGGCGCGGCACTACGGGGTGGGCTGGTTGTGTGCGGTGATCATCTGGGCCGAGATCGGGGACGTGCGCCGGTTCCGCCGCGCCGATCAGGTGGTGCGCTTCGCCGGCCTCGACATCACCGTGTATTCCTCGGACGGCAAACGCTCACCCGGGCATCTGTCGCGGCAGGGTTCACCGGAGTTGCGGTGGGCCGCCTTCGAGGCCGCCCGCTGCGCGGCTCGCCGCGGTTCGCCGGACTACGCCTACTACCACAAGGTCGCCGACGTCCTGGACGGTAAACGGCCGGTGCTGGCGGTGGAGCGCAAGCTGCTGCGCCGCTGCTATCACACATTGCGCGATCTCGGCGATGCCGCCGTGGTCGCCGTCCCCGAACGGAGGGCCGCCTGAATCATGCCGAGGATCGCACGTGCCCTGCCCACGACTTCAGTGATGCCTGCGGCCGGTTCCCGAGATGTTCCTGACGCCACCCCGCCCCGGGGTGGGCGTCCCGGAAAGAATGAACGGCCGCGCACCACGGACCGCCCGAATGCCGGGCACACCCCATCCATCATCATGTCACCGGACCCTGTCTCGTCCGCGGACCCAGATAAGGCTGGGCGCCGGCACGCGCGCCTCGGACACCGCAACCTCGAGCCGGCAGGGGCTCACATGACCTGACAACCAAGCCTGTCCTCGTCC
>DATDBL010000391.1:0-6164 GCA_036524855.1 Aldersonia sp.
AGAGCACTGGCGAAACGGCCCGACAAGCTACCTCGGTATGACCACTAGCGGCTTCCCGAACCTGTTCATGATCCTTGGCCCGAACGGACCGTTTGCGAACATGCCGCCGTCGATCGAGACCCAGGTGGAGTGGATCGCCGACGCGATCGCCCACGTCTTGGCCAGCGATCTGGGCTGGATCGACGTCAAGCCCGACACCGAGACCGAGTGGACCGAGGTGTGCGCCGAGATCGCCGATGCGACCCTGTTCCCGAAGGCCGCGTCCTGGATCTTCGGCGCCAACATTCCCGGCAAGAAGCGGACCGTCATGTTCTACCTCGGCGGGATCAAGCAGTACCGCGAGATCACCGGCACCGAAGCCGCGAGCGGCTACCCCAGTTTCGAGACCAGCGAAGACACTCTGGCCGAGGAGCAGGTGGCTTGACCTGCACCACCCCGGACCCGGTCGGGACGGCCCGCGGCGCGCGGATCGTCTCGACCGGGTCCAGCGATGCTCCAACCAGTGACGAAGGACGAACCATGAGCAAGTACGCAACCGTCGACCCTACGACGGGCACGGTGGTGCGCGAGTTCGCCACGATCTCCGACGCCGACGCGCAACAAGCCCTCGGCCAGGCGCACGGGGGCTACTTAACCTGGCGCGCAACCGATCTCGCCGACCGGGCGGGCCTGCTCGCCCGGGTGGCGCAGCTACACCGCGACCACGCCGACGAGCTGGCGACGCTGATGACCCTGGAGATGGGCAAACCGATCACCCAGGCCCGCGGCGAGGTGGAACTGTCGGCGGCGATCTACGACTACTACGCCACCGCCGGACCGGAGTTGCTCGCCGACGAGGAACTCGCCATCGCCGGCGCCGGTCGCGCCCTCGTGCGGACCGCCCCGATCGGTGTGCTGCTGGGCATCATGCCGTGGAACTTCCCCTACTATCAGGTCGCCCGGTTCGTCGCGCCGAACCTGTTGCTGGGCAACACCGTTCTGCTCAAGCACGCCAGCAGCTGCCCGCAGCAGGCGCTGCGGATCGCGGAACTCCTCGCCGCCGCCGGCGCTCCGGACGGGGTGTATCAGAACGTGTTCGCCAGCAGCGACCAGATCGCGGCGCTGATCGCCGACCCGCGGTTGCAGGGGGTGTCGCTGACCGGGTCCGAACGCGCGGGCAGCATCGTCGGGTCCCTCGCCGGACAGCACCTCAAGAAGTGCGTCCTCGAACTCGGCGGCTCCGACCCGTTCATCGTGCTCCCCGACGCCGACCTCGACCAGGCCGTACGTGCCGCCGTCGCGGGCCGGTTCGGCAACGCCGGCCAAGCCTGCACCTCCTCGAAGCGACTCATCGTGGAATCCTCTGTGTGGGAACGGTTCCTCACCGCGTTCCTCGACGCCGTCGCCGACTGGCGGACCGGTGACCCGCGCAGCGAGCAGACCCGCCTCGGCCCGATGGCCTCGGTAGCGGGTCGCGACGAGATCGCCGAACTGGTCGACGACGCGATCGCAAAGGGTGCGACCGTCCACACCGGCGGGAAGGTGCCCGACGGCCCCGGTGCGTTCTACCCGGCTACGGTGCTCTCCGGTGTCACCCCCGCGATGCGGGCCTACCGCGAGGAGCTGTTCGGGCCCGTCGCGGTTCTGCACCGCGTCGACTCGGTGGCGGCGGCGATCGAGCTGGCCAACGACTCGCCGTTCGGGCTCGGCGCCGCCGTGTTCACCAGCGACCCCACCCAGGCCGATCGGGTCGCCGATCGCCTCGACGTGGGCATGGTCGGCCTGAACACCACCATCAAGAGCGCCCCGGACCTTCCGTTCGGCGGGGTCAAGAACTCCGGAATAGGGCGTGAGCTCGGCCGGTTCGGCCTCGACGAGTTCGCCAACAAGAAGCTCGTGCGGATCGCCTGACCCACCCCGCACCGATGGCGCCGTTCCCGCCATCACGATTCCGTACCGGACGGCCAACAACATTCACAGGAGAAGCTCATGCGCGCTGCGGTCTACTACGGTAACCACAAGCTCGAGATCGAAGATGTTGCCGAGCCTTCGCCGGGCGAGGGTCAGGTCAAGGTGAAGGTCGCGCGCAACGGGATCTGCGGCACCGACCTGCACGAGTACTACGACGGCCCGATCTTCATCCCACCGACCGACCCGCATCCGCTGACCGGCAAACACGCGCCCCTCGTCATCGGACACGAGTTCTCCGGCATCGTCACCGAGGTCGGCACGGGGGTGAGCGACGTGCACGAGGGCGACCGCGTCACCATCGAACCGATCTACCGGTGCGGCCGGTGCCGGCCGTGCCGCGACGGGAACTACCACCTGTGCACGGTCATCGGATTCCACGGCCTGATGGAAGACGGCGGCATGGCCGAATACACCGTGGTACCCCGCGATCAGGTACACATACTGCCCGACACCGTGCCACTCGAACTGGGCGCACTCGTCGAACCCATGTCGGTGGCCTACCACGCCGCTCGCCTCGGCGAGGTCGGCGACCAGAGCAGCGCACTGATCTACGGTGCCGGCCCGATCGGGATCGGACTGTGGTTCGCGCTGCGCGGCATGGGCCTGACCGAGATCGACGTCGTCGAACCCTCCCCCACCCGCCGCGCGTCCATCGAGGCACTCGGCGCCCGCACCCTCGACCCCACCAGCGTGGACGTCGCCGCCCTGATCGCGGACCGCACCGACGGCAACGGCCTCGACGCCGCCTTCGACGCCGCCGGCGTCACCCCCGCGATCGAGTCCGCCCTCGCCTGCATCGGGGAACGCCGCCCGCTGATCAGCGTCGCCATCTACGACAAGCCGCTGCCCACCCCGCTGATCAACCTCGTTCTGCGCGAACGCCGCATCCAGGGCACGATCTGCTATACCAGCGACGACTACCGCGCCGTCATCGACCTCATGGCCCGCGGCCACTACGACACCACCGGCTGGGTCGAGACGATCCCGCTGTCCGGCGTGATCGAGCAGGGATTCGAGCAACTGCGCGCCGGACGCAAGATGAAACTGCTCGTCGACCCCACCGCCTGAGCGATACCGCACTCCCCCATCCACCGTCAGGAGCACAAGCATGACCGTCGCACACGTCACCGGCGCCGCCCGCGGAATCGGAAAAGCCATCGCCTTACGCCTCGCCCAGGACGGGCACGACGTCGCCGTGTCGGACCTTCGCTCGATGAGCAACGAACTCGAACTCACCCGCAAGGAGATCGAAGCCCTCGGCGTACGTTCGGCGGCCCTCACCGGGGACGTCTGCGACCCCGACTCGGTCCGGGAGTTGGTCGCCGACACCGCCACCCAACTCGGATCCGTCGACGTCTTCGTCGCCAACGCCGGTGTGGCCCAGACCAAAGCGCTGCTCGACGCCACACCCGACGAATACGACCGGGTCCACGCCGTCAACGGGCGCGGGGTGATCCTGTGCTACACCGAGGCCGCCCGCCAGATGATCAAACAGGGCCACGGCGGCAAGATCATCGGCGCCGCCTCCATCGCCGGTCACAAGGGATTCGGGTTGCTCGGGGTCTACAGCTCGTCCAAGTTCGGGGTCCGCGCCCTCACCCAGGCCGCCGCCCAGGAATGGGCGCAGCACGGCATCACCGTCAACGCGTACTGCCCCGGCATCGTCGACACCCAGATGTGGGTCGAGGTCGACCGCGACCTCGGCGCCATCAACGACATGGAGAAGGGTGAATCCATGAAAGCCATGGCCGCCGGCATCACCCTCGGGCGCGTCTCCACCGGCGCCGACGTCGCCGCCTTCGTGTCCTACCTCGCGGGGCCGGACTCCAACTACATGACCGGGCAGTCCGTCCTCATCGACGGCGGCATGCTGTTCGTCTGAGCCCCACCACCCGTGAGTGGTTTCCGAGTCTATGAAAATCCCCGTCGCTTCGCTCGCCCCAGCGGACTCTTCAACCACTCACGGGTCTGTCGATCACTGGCGTGAGGTGGCGACCCGCGCCACCTCGGCGGGATCGATCAGGTGCGAGTGATCGTCGTCGCCGACGTCGATCTGCACGACCTTGATGCGACCGGTGAATCGGCTCGACCCGAAGTAGTCGGCGCTGACCGGCATCCCGTAATCGTCCCCGATGTCGGTGGTTTCGTCCGCCGAGAAGATCAGCGGCTGAGTCCGATCGACCCGACCGGTGCCGACCGGACGGCCGTCGTAGTAGAGGGTGACGTCGCCGCCCTTCGCGAGACCACCACCGTCGTATGCGAACGCGGCTCGGATCTGGTGACTGCCGGTGGGGAGGTCCTCGGTCGCGCCGACCGAGAACTCCGTCATGCCGAGCAGGTTGTAGACGAACTTGGCCCTCCCGTCCTTGACGTAGAGAGCCCATCCGCCGAAGCGCCCACCCTGTGCGATGATGACGCCGTTGGTGGGTGCCTCCTTCGATGTCTCGATCGCCGCGGTGACTGTGAACGAGCGGTTCTTGATGTCGATTACGCTGTGCTCGCTGAGCCGCTTCATCCCAGCGAACAGTACCTGCCTGGTGCCGGTCACGAGTTGCGGCCGCCCGGCGATGGTCGCGTTGAGTCGTTCGAACCGGCGGTCGTCGATCGGCAGCACGTTGTACTTCACGGCCTCGATCAACCACAGCCGCTGCAGCGAGGCGAGCCGGTCGGGCATGTCGGCGGCGAGGTCGTGGGCCTGGGTCCAGTCGCTGGACCCGTCGTAGAGCTCCCACACATCCTCGTCGAGCGGGGACAGCACCTCGTTCGGCAACCACGGCGTGCTGTGCCGGGTGACCGCGCTCCAGCCCTTGTAGTAGATGCCGCGGTTGCCGGCCATCTCGAAATACTGCAGATCGTGCCGTTCCGCCGCGTCGGCCTGATCGAAGCTGTACCGCATGCTCGTGCCCTCGATCGGGGACTGCTGCACGCCGTTGACGAACGTCGGTTCGGGGATCCCGGCCGCCTCCAGCACGGTCGGCGCCACGTCGATGACATGGGTGAACTGCGACCGGTATTCACCCTTGGCATCGAATCCCGCGGGCCAGTGCACGATTGTGCCGTTGCGGGTGCCGCCCCAGTGTGAGGCAACCTGCTTGGTCCACTGGTAGGGCGCGCACATCGCCCAGGCCCAGCCGACGGAGTAGTGGTTGTAGGCATCGACCGTGCCCAGCTTGTCCTTCATCGCCGCCATGAACTCGGGCGTCTCGATGGCCGCCAGCCCGTTGAAGTTGGCCATTTCGTTGAAGGCGCCGTTGACGGTGCCCTCAGCGGAGGCTCCGTTGTCGCCGATGATGTAGTACACGAGGGTGTTCTCGAGGGCTCCGATCTCCTCGATGGCGTCCACGAGGCGACCCACATGGTGGTCGGTGTGCTCGAGGAACCCGGCGTAGACCTCCATCTGGCGCTCGAGCACGGGTCGCAGGGCGTCGTCCATGTCCTCCCACGCCGGAATCACTTCCGGCCGGGCTGTCAGGTCCGCGTCCGGCGAGACGATGCCCGTCGCTCGCTGACGCTCGACGGTCTCCTCCCGCAGCACGTCCCAGCCGCCGGCAAAACGCCCTGAGTACTTGTCGGCCCACTCCAGCGGCACGTGGTGAGGTGCGTGGGTCGCGCCCGGCGCGAAGTACATGAAGAACGGCTTGTCCGGGGCGAGCGCCTTCTGCGTCTTCACCCACCCGATCGCCCGGTCGGCCAGGTCCTCGGTCAGGTGGTACCCCTCCTCCGGCGTCTGCTCGGGCTCGACCGGGGTGGTCCCTTCGTACAAGGCCGGGTAGAACTGGTTGTTCTCGCCCCCGATGAAGCCGTAGAAGTACTCGAACCCGCCCCCACCGGACGGCCAGGCGTCGAACGGGCCCACCGGGGAGGTCTGCCAGGGCGGCACCTCGTGGCACTTGCCGAACTGCGACGTCGAGTAGCCGTTGAGCTTCAGCGTGGTCGCGAGAGCTGCCTTGGAGTTGGGGCGAAGCCCACTCGACCCAGGTGCCGACGTCGCGGTCTCGGTGATCAGGCCCATGCCGACCGAGTGGTGGTTTCGACCACTGAGCAGAGCAGCTCGCGTAGGTGCGCAGAGGGCCGTCGTGTGGACCCGGGTGTACGTCAGGCCGTTTCGCTGCAACCGCTCAGCGGTCGGCATGGCCACCGGACCACCGAAGGCACTCGAGGCCCCGAAGCCGACATCATCGAGCAACACGATCAGGACGTTCGGGGCACCCGTT
>DATDBL010000392.1:0-20051 GCA_036524855.1 Aldersonia sp.
GATCACCGGGTCGGCGATGAACCCGGCCTTGATGATCTCCGCCATGCCGGCGACGATCTCGTTGCGCGGCACCGTCTCCAGCGTTGCCAGGTCGACGAGCACCGCGGCCGGTTCGTGGAACGCGCCGACGAGGTTCTTGCCCGCCTCCGTGTTGATCCCGGTCTTGCCGCCGACCGCGGCGTCGACCATCGCCAGCAGGGTGGTCGGCACGTGCACGATCCGCACGCCGCGCATCCACGTCGCCGCGACGAACCCCGCGAGGTCGGTGGCCGCGCCGCCGCCGAGGCTGACGACAGCGTCGCTTCGGGTCAGCCCGATCCGGCCGAGCACCTCCCAGCAGAATCCGGCGACGGCGAGGTCCTTGCCGGCCTCCGCGTCCGGGATCTCGATGCGGTGGGCGTCGATCCCCTTCTCCGCGAGCGCTTTCCGCACCGCCTCGGCGGTATCGGTGAGCGGCGGCTGGTGGAAGATCGCGATGGTGCGGATGCCGGCTAGTTCGTCGACGAGTTCGCGCAGCAGTCCGCGGCCGATGATCACGGGGTACGGGCTCGCGGTGCGGACCTCGACGGTGACGGGTTCGGTCACGTGTGCTGCTCCTCGGGTTGCTGTGGTTGTGGTTGCTGGAATTGCGACTGCCGCGCCGCAGCTCTGCGTGCCTGTTCCGCGTCGAGCTTCGCGAGGATCTGGTCGACGACGCGACGAGGGCTGCGCCCGTCGGAGCGGACGCGGATGGTGGCGACTTCGCGGTAGAGCGGTCGGCGTCGTCGCATCAGTTCGCTGTACTTCGCGCCGGGGTCGGGGCCGGCGAGCAGGGGGCGCTTGGTGTTGGCGCCGGTTCGGCGCAGACCCTCGGCCACGCTGATCTCGAGCGACACCACCGTCCGGCCGCGCAAAAGGTTTCGGGTGTTGCGGGACAGGATCGCACCGCCGCCCAGCGACACGACGCCGCGCTCGTGCAGGATCGCTCGGCGCACCACGGATTCCTCGATCTCTCGAAACCGGGGTTCGCCGTCGTGGCTGAAGATGTCGGCGATGGTGCGTCCTGTCTCGACCTCGATGGCGTGGTCGGTGTCGAACAACTCGACGCCCAGCTCCCGCGCCAACCGCTTCCCGATGGTCGACTTGCCGGCGCCGGGCGGACCCACCAGCACCACCCGCGGCTGCGACCGGTGCCGTCGACGGGTCACCGGGGCGGGCGCGCGGCGACGTTCTTGACGTAGCCCGCGATGTTCGCGGTGGTTTCGGCGAGCGAATCGCCGCCGAACTTCTCCAGCGCCGCCTGCGCGACGACGAGCGCCACCATCGTCTCGGCGACGACGCCCGCGGCGGGGACCGCGCACACGTCGGAACGCTGATGGATCGCGACGGCCTGGTCGCCGGTGGTCATGTCGACGGTCGAGAGCGCGCGCGGCACGGTCGAGATCGGCTTCATCGCGGCGCGCACCCGTAACGGTTCGCCGTTGGTCATGCCGCCCTCCAGGCCGCCGGCCCGGTTGGTCGAGCGCAGCACCCCGTCGGGTCCGGGCTTCATCTCGTCGTGAGCGGCGCTGCCGCGGCGGCGCGCGGTCTCGAATCCGTCGCCGACCTCGACACCCTTGATCGCCTGGATTCCCATGAGGGCGCCGGCGAGGCGGGAGTCGAGCCGGTCGGGGCCGCTGACGAACGAGCCGAGGCCGACGGGCAGGCCCTCGACGATCACCTCGACGACGCCGCCGAGGGTGTCGCCGTCCTTTTTCGCGGCCTCGATCTCCGCGATCATCGCGGCCTCGGCGTCCTTGTCGAACGCGCGTACGGGGCTGGCGTCGATGGCCTCGATGTCTGTTGCACTCGGCGCTACGCCGGCGGGTGCGGCGGCGGTGCCGATGGAGACGACGTGCGAGATCACCTCGACGCCGAGGGCCTGGCGAAGGAACTGCCGGGCGACGGTGCCGACAGCGACCCTGGCCGCGGTCTCGCGGGCGCTGGCGCGTTCGAGCACGTTTCGGGCGTCGTCGAAGCCGTACTTGAGCATGCCGGAGTAGTCGGCGTGACCCGGGCGAGGGCGGGTCAGCGGTGCGTTGCGGGCGAGGTCGGCGAGGACTGCCGGGTCGACGGGGTCGGCGGCCATGACCGTCTCCCACTTGGGCCACTCGGTGTTGCCGACCTCGATCGCGACCGGTCCGCCCATCGTCCTGCCGTGCCGGACACCACCGATGATGGTGACCTTGTCGGCCTCGAACTTCATCCGGGCGCCGCGGCCGTAACCGAGTCGGCGGCGGGCGAGCTGCGCGGCGATATCGTCCGACGTCACCTCGACGCCGGCCACCATCCCCTCGAGCACGGCGACGAGGGCGGGACCATGCGATTCTCCGGCAGTTATCCAACGCAGCACGTGATCAATGTTCCCATGTCACGGGTGGGTGGCTGGTAAGCGGTGGCGCTCGGGGCATCCTGCGTCGCCGGCGCCCACGCCCAGATCGACGCTGGAATTGCCGAGTCGGTGTTGGCCGTGCGCCGCGGTCAGGGGATCAGCGTTGCACGCGCGGACAACTCGGCTGCCAGCGCTCCGTCGAACGTGGCCACGCAAGCATTCGGGTGGTGCTCCGCGAGTGCTGCCAGATAGGCGTCGGCGACCTGGCGATGCCCTTGCACACAGTCGAGCCGCGTGTCGGCGTACAAGACGGTATCGGGCCAGAAGCTGTAGCCGCGCACGTCGCGCAACGCACGCAGCACCTCCACTGCGGTACCTACTCCCTCGCCGGTTCGGACCAGGAACCGGACGAGGGCGCCCTCGACGATGGGACACACTGCGAACCGGTTGATCGTCGCGGCCTACGCCGATGCACGCTCATGGTGTTCGTGTTCCGCGACGGTGAGCGCAATGAGGACGTTGGCATCGAGTAGATATGTCGTCGTCACTCGTCGTCCAACACCTCGGCGACATCGCCGGAAGTGATTCGCCGGCCGACGCTGATCACCGGGAATCCCGACCGCTCGTCCGTCGACACGACCACGGGTTCGTCCAGTTGCGCCAGGCCACGCGCTGCCAGTTCGGCGATGACCGCGGACAGCGACTGCCCCCGCGACGCGGCGAGTTGCTTCGCGCGACGATGAACGCCGGCCGGCAGGTCGACGGTTGTCCGCACGGTGCGCAACATACCTGCATCATCGGTGATGCAGAGCGCGCGTCGTCTCCTGCGTCGCTCGTCCGTGCGGTAGTCGCGACCAAAGGATCGTCGACGTCGCGCTATGTGGACCACGACGAACCTCGGCCCGCGCGCGACGCTGGCGCATTCTGGCTACGGCGGTCCGATGTTGTTGCCCGCGTCCGGCCTGTGTTTCCGGGCGGACGCCGCTTCCATCAGGAGAACGGCCCGTTCGAGCAGTCGCGCCTTGTCTTCGGGTGCGACCTCCCGCATGGCCACGATGACGACGACCTGTCCGGCCGCTGGAGGGGTCTGATGTGTAGTGACCTTGACCTTCAGGGCACGACCCGCGCGCCGGCCGGCGGATCTGGCGGCGGCGATGCCCTCGGCGGCGGTCGCATCGAAGTACCTGATCCACTGCGCGTCGATCTCCAGCGACCGCATGATTTCGAGGATCAGCTCGTCGGTCGGGTCAGGCATGTTCCGGGATGCTACGCCCCGGCGAGGGTCGATCCGCGCGTCGTCCCACGAGCCGTTTCGGGCGTTCGCGAATCCAAATTCCGAATTGCGACCGCGGACACCACAAACGGCTCGCGGATCGGGCGCGACGACGTCGGATTCGTATGCGTGGACAACAATGGGTGGACCACCGTGATAGCGCATCGCCCTCTCACAACGTCTGCGAGTTGGTGGATCGGCGAATGCACGTGCGGGATCCGACGTCCGCGCGCGGGACAGATCTCTGCCGACTTCGCACGCCGTTTGAACACTTCGCACACCGTGCAAGGTGTGCGAAGCGTCGAAACGGCGTGCGAAGTCGGTTCCTGCACCGACCGGCGCCTGAGACGACGCGCGCTGATCCGCCACCTTCGCACCCGGTCGACGCTCCGCACGCTATGGGTGCAGTCGAGAAGAGGTACGCGAAGTCGATCCGCGTACCGCAGTCTGCGACCAGGTCGAGAGGTCGGGGGATCTCGTAACTCCGCGACTACTCAGGGGGCCGACCGTCCCACCGCCGATACGAGGCGCTCGGCGACGACACCGTCGCCCGGTTGGTCGTCGGATGTCAGTCGCAGATCCCATCGCGTCCGTTTGGACAGTGCATCGAAGATTCCGAGCGCGATCTCACGTCGAACCGCCGCGCCGGTCCCGGCGTAGACCTCCGCGATGAACGCTCCCGCGTTGTCGTTGTCCGGGTAGAACGTCACCTGCGCATACGGCTCCACTAGAACGTAGGGGATTCCACGCTTGGGATCGGTCAACACCGGGAGGTCGTCGAGTACCGACGCCACCGTGCGGGCAACCTCGTCGATGTCGGCCGCTCCCGCCACGATTTCGACGTCGTCTACGTTCGCCACTGCGGCACCTCCTCTCCGACCGATCCGCTCACAACGTCACCGTCCGACAACTGCTTGATGACCAGTATCGACGAAATGCCGTCCTCGCGATATCGAGAAACCAGCGTGGTAGCGATCAGCAACGCTTCGTCGAAGGTCATCGGCGAACGTGACATGTCGAGCACGAACCTCGGACCCTGTTCATGGCGTCTCGACGTCACCCGTCGAAACACTGTGTTGCGATGAGGCGATACCGGGGACTTGAACTCGGCGCCGAGTTCGTTGACGGTGGCATCGCTCCTGTGCCGCCCGGTCGGAGCCCGAAACACCACGTCGAGCCCGAGGGTCGCCAAACGCTCCGCAGTATCCAGTTCGTGCTGTTCGAGGTGCGCGACTGCGCGCCTGTCGACGACTCCACGTGGGCTCACAACCCCGCCCCCACCACCGCCAACACGCTCGCCGCGCACATCCCCGGCCCATGCGCGACGAACCTCGACCGTCGCGCGAGCAGAGCGAAGACACCGACCAGAGCCGTCAGCACGGGCGCGAGCAGCGCGGCGAGCACCCACGCCGACGCTCCCGCCAACCCCGTGGCTGCGCCGAGGCCGAACGCAAGCTTGACGTCACCCGCGCCGAGCGCGCGCGGGCTGACGAGATGCACCAGCAGGTACGGCACGAGCAGCAACAAGCCGCCGACGAGCGCCACGGCGAATCGGCCGGACAGCGCGGCAACGACCAGAACCACCAACGCACCAGGAACGGTCAGCCAGTTCGGCAGCCGCCGCTCGCGGACGTCGTACACCGAGAGCAACAGACACCAGAGAACGAAACCGAGAACCCCCATGACGACGAGCATGGAGGCGAAACAGCGACGCCGGAACCCCACCCGCGCAAACTGTGGACAACCGCTGTGGATAAATGCTGCCCAAGCAGCGCGCCGCCACTACCCCAACAACGCCTCCGCCATCGCCTCCCGCGGCGCCGGCAACCCGGTGAACTGCTCGACCTGCCCGTACGCCTGGTTGAGCAGCATCAACAGCCCGCTCACGACAGTCCCGCCCGCCGCGGTCACGGCCGAGGCCAGCGGTGTCGGCCACGGGTCGTAGATCGCGTCGAGGACGAACGGCGCCTCGGAAACGGAACCAGACAGTTCCGCAGCAGCCGAAGCGGGCATCGTGTTCACCACCGCCAGCGACGCCGCGCACGCCTCCGCCACCAAACGCTCGTCGAGGTCGATCACCCGCGCCGGCATGCCGAGCGTCGCCGACAACTCGATCGCCGTCCGCGCCCGGTTCGCATCGCGCGCGACGATCGTGATCTTCGCGACGCCCAACTCCGCCAGCGCGTACACCGCCGGTCGCGCGGTCCCGCCCGCCCCGAGCACCACCACCGACGCGCCCTCCAGGTTCGCCACCCCGCCCTGCAGCAGCGCCCCGCGCACGCCGTCGATGTCGGTGCAGTCGGCGTGCCAACCCTGCGACGTGTGCACCAGCGTGTTCGCCGACCCGCACAGCAGCGCCCGATCCGACTGCGAATCCGCGACGTCAAGCGCCGCGACCTTTCCCGGCATCGTCACCGACAGCCCCGCCCACTCCGGTCCACGGCTGCGCACGAACCCGGGCAGCTGCTCGGCGGTGCACTCGATCCGCTCGTAGGTCCAGCCGTCGAGCCCCAGCGCCCGGTACGCGGCCAGATGCAACTGCGGCGAACGCGAGTGCTCGACGGGACTGCCGAGGACGGCGGCGCGACGGACGTCGCCGATCACCTCGCCCGAAATGCCCTCATCGATCCCGCCCTCATCGACCACTGTCGAGAATCCCGCTCTCCATCGCCTGCTCGATGTTGCGCAGGTGCTCGTCGTAGCTGTCGGTGAACAGCGTCGTGCCCTGCTGGTCCACAGTCACGAAGTACAGCCACGGCCCGTCGGCCGGATTCTCCACCGCCTGCAGCGCCGCGATGCTCGGCGATGCGATCGGGGTCGCCGGCAAACCGGCCATCGCGTAGGTGTTCCACGGCGTCGGCCGCTCACGGTCGGCGTCGGTGGTCGCGACCTCGGTCTCGTCGAGCGCGTAGTTCACCGTCGAGTCGAACTGCAGTGGTTGCCCGACCGCGAGCCGGTTCAGGATCACCCGCGCGACCTTGTCGAAGTCCTGCGGCAGCGACTCACGCTCCACCAGCGACGCCGCGACCAGCATCTGGTACGGCGACAGGTCGCCACCGGCATTCAATAACCCAGTCGCCTCGTAGCGCGCGGCACTCTCGGACACCAGCTGGCAGAGGATCTCGGTCGGCGACTTCGTCGGGTCGAAGTCCAGGCTGCCCGCAGCGATCAACCCCTCGAGCTGACGGTCGCGATCCGGCACCGCACGCACCCCGTCGGCGGCCCACGCGGGCACGCACAGCGCGTCGAGGTCGGTGTTCGCGCCGGCGGCGTTCAGGTCGTCGTAGCTGATGCACCGCTCGTCCGCGCCGGTGCCGAGGCAGCTCGCGGCGGCGATCTTGGTGTAGATGCCTTCCTTGATCGCGCCGGTATTGACGTCCCCCGTGTCGTGCAACTGGCGGCCCTCCGACAGGGTCAGCGCACCCACGCGCGACGACGGATCCACCAGCCCCGACACCGCCTCCTGCGCGGGCAAGTGGGTCGGGACCTCGTAGTAGCCGGGCTGGAGCTGATTCATCCGGACGTCCGCGACCGCGGCGTCGTAGAACGCCACTGCGCTCGCGGTGACGCCCTGATCGGCCATCGCCGTGGAGATCTCGGTCGCCGTCTCGCCCGGCTCCACCCGCACGACCGTCGACGGGCCCGCCTCCCCCGCGACGAAGTCGGGGTTCGGCTCCACCCGGTTCACGAACTTGTAGACGACGAACGCCACGGCGGTCGCGAACACGATCGCGAACACCGCGGCCAGCGCGAGCACGACCTTGCCGCGCCGCTTCCGTCCCACCGCCCCGGGATCACGCCGCCGACGACCCACGCGAAGCGGTGTCGCGCGTGGCTTGTGGGCGGGTCGGTTCATGGTCGGGGTTCGGCGATCGCTCACCGCTCGCTGTCCTGACGTGCCACTCGTGCGCTCCGTTCGTCCAACCAACCCTGCAGGATCGCGACGGCCGCAGCCTGATCGATCACGCTCCGCTGCGCCTTCGCCCGCACTCCGCTCGACCGCAACGCACGCGTCGCGGACACGGTGGTCAAGCGCTCGTCGGTCGTCCGCACGGGCACGGGGTCGAGCGCGACGCGCAGCCGCTCGGCGAACCTGGTGGCCGCCTGAGCCGCAGCGCCGTGCTCGCCACGCAGGGTACGCGGCATGCCGACGATCACCTCGACGGCTTCATACTCCCCCACGATCTCGACGATCCGGCGGATGTCGGCGCCGTGTGGCGAGTCGTCCTTCGCGCGGGGCACAGTCTCGACGGGCGTGGCGAGGATGCCGTCGGGGTCGCTCGACGCAACACCGATGCGGACGCTGCCGACGTCGATCCCGATGCGGCGACCCCGTCCAGGGCCGTCAACCTCGCTCATCACACCAGGTCGGAGACCTTGGCGCGCACCGCGTCCAGGCCCGCCGAGATGCCGTCGGGGTTCGACCCGGAGCCCTGTGCGAGTTCCGGCTTGCCGCCGCCGCGACCCGCGATCGACGGGCCGAAGCTGCCCACCAGATCGCCTGCCTTGACGCCGAGATCTTGGGCGGCCTTCGTCACGGCGACGACGAACGGGACCTTCCCGTCGCTGTTGCCGAGCAGCACGACGACCGCCGGGTCGGTCCCGAATCGGGAGCGGACGTCGATCGCCAACGTGCGCAGATCGTTGCCGGCGACGCCCTCGGGCGCGGCCTGCGCGACGAGGCGCACGTCCCCGACCCGCTGCGCCTGCTCCGCCAGCGTCGCCGCCGAGGCGAGCACCGCCGCGGCCTTGGTCTTCTCGAGTTCCTTCTCCGCGACCCGCAACCGCTCCACGAGCTGCTCGACCCGCGCCGGGACCTCCTGCGAGGGCACCTTCAGCGACGCCGCAACGCCGGCGAGCAGCGCGCGCTCCTTCGCGAGGTACTTGTAGGAGTCCAGCCCGACGAACGCCTCGACGCGGCGCACACCGGAGCCGACCGACGACTCGCCCAGCAGCGTCACCGGCCCGATCTGCGACGAGTGCTCGACGTGCGTGCCGCCGCACAGTTCCATCGAGAACGGCCCGCCGATCTCCACGACCCGCACCTCGTCGCCGTAGTTCTCGCCGAACAACGCCAGCGCGCCCATCGCCTTCGCCTTCGGCAGGTCGGTGACGAAGGTGTTGACGGGGAAGTCGGCGCCGACGGCGTCGTTGCTCACTGTTTCGAGATCTTGCAGCTGTCGGCTCGATATCTTGCCCTGCCAGCTGAAGTCGAAACGCAGGTAGCCCGGCTTGTTCAGCGAGCCCGCCTGCACCGCGTTCGGCCCGAGCACCTGACGCAGCGCCGCGTGCACCATGTGCGTGCCCGAGTGGCCCTGGGTGGCGCCGTGGCGCCACTGCGGATCCACCTGCGCGAGCACGATGTCCCCCTCGGTGAGTTGCCCCTCCTCGACGCTGACCTTGTGCACCCAGACCTTCTTCGCGATTTTTTGCACGTCGCTCACCCGCACCCGCAGACCCGCCCCGGTGAGGCTGCCGTGGTCGGCGATCTGGCCACCGGCCTCGGCGTAGAGCGGACTGCGGTCGAGGATCACCTCGACGTCCTGCCCAGCGGTCGCGGTCGGCACCCGCACCCCGCCCTGCAGCAGCGCGAGCACCGTTGCCTCCGAATTCAATTCGGTGAAGCCGGTGAACACGGTGGGATGCTCGTCGACGAACTCCTTGTACACGGTGAGGTCCGCGTGGGCGTGCTTGCGGGCCTGCGCGTCCTCCTTGGCGCGGCGCCGCTGCTCGGCCATGAGCGAGCGGAAACCCTCCTCGTCCACCGAGAGTCCCGCCTCGGCGGCCATCTCCAGGGTGAGGTCGATCGGGAAACCGTAGGTGTCGTGCAGGGTGAACGCCTCGTTGCCGCCGATCACCTTGCCGTTCTTGGACTTCACCGCGTCGGCCGCATTCTCGAACAACTTGGAGCCGGAGCTGAGCGTCTTGAGGAACGTCGTCTCCTCGCCCACCGCGACGTTCTCGATCCGCGTGAACCCCGTCTTCAGTTCGGAGTACGACGGCGACATCTCGTCGCGCACCACCGCCATCAGCGCCCCCATCGTGGGCTGTTCGGCGCCGAGCAGTTTCGCCGAGCGCACGATCCGGCGCAGCAGGCGGCGCAGCACGTAGCCGCGGCCGTCGTTGCCGGGGTTGACGCCGTCGGAGATGAGCATCGCCGCGGTGCGGGCGTGGTCGGCGATGACGCGGAAGCGGACGTCGTCGTCGTGGTTGACGCCGTACGCCTTGCCCGTCAGCTCCTCGGCCTTGGTGATCACCGGGCGGACCAGGTCGGTCTCGTAGACGTTGTCGACGCCCTGCAGCAGGAACGCCACGCGTTCCACACCCATGCCGGTGTCGATGTTCTTCTTCGGCAGCGGACCGAGTATCTCGAAGTTGTCCTTCGGGCCGATCCCGCGTTCGTTCTGCATGAAGACGAGGTTCCAGACCTCGAGGTAGCGGTCCTCGTCGGCTTCCGGTCCACCTTCGGCGCCGTAGGCGGCGCCGCGGTCGTAGTAGATCTCCGAGCACGGACCGCACGGGCCGGGGACGCCCATCGACCAGTAGTTGTCGGCCATGCCGCGGCGCTGGATCCGCTCGGCGGGCAGGCCCGCGACCTCCTGCCACAGCCCGAGCGCCTCGTCGTCGTCGAGGTAGACCGTCGCCCACATGCGTTCCGGGTCGAAGCCGTAGCCGCCGTCGGAGACCTTCCCGGTGAGCAGCGTCCACGCGAGCGCGATGGCGTCGCGCTTGAAGTAGTCGCCGAAGGAGAAGTTGCCGGCCATCTGGAAGAACGTGTTGTGCCGGGTGGTGATGCCGACGTTCTCGATGTCGAGGGTGCGCACGCACTTCTGGATGCTCGTCGCGCGGGAGTACGGTGGCGTTTCCTGCCCCAGGAAGTAGGGGACGAACTGCACCATGCCGGCGTTGACGAACAGCAGGTTGGGGTCGTTGAGAATCAGCGACGCGCTCGACACGGCCGTGTGCCCGGCCTTGACGAAGTGGTCGGTAAAGCGTCGGTTGATCTCGTGGGTCTGCACCTGTTCAGCCTAACGTGGCAGCCCAGCGGGTTTCGTCACCTCAGGCGCACCGGGATGCTCTCGAAACCGCCGGTCGGGTAGCGGGCCGGGACGTCCCCGGCGGCGCCGGGTTCGATCTTGGTGGTGGCGGCGAAGATCTCCTCGAACAGCACCCGCAATTCGAGCCGCGCGAGCGGTGCGCCGGGGCAGTCGTGCACGCCGCGTCCATAGACGAGGTTGTCTTCCGGGTCGCGGTCGAGGCGGAATTCGTCGGGTGCGGCGAACACGCGCGGGTCGCGGTTGGCCGACGCCCACACGACGAACACCCAGTCCCCCGCGTTGACCATCGTGCCGGCGACATCGGTGTCGCGGGTGGTGCGGCGGCGGCTCGCGATGAACGGCGAGTTGATCCGCTGGATCTCGTCGGTCGCGGCGTCGAGCAGTGTGGGATCTTCGCGCAGTGTCCGCTGCGCGTCGGGATGCCGGGCGAGATGCGCGGCGACGACACCCGCACTCGCCGCGATCGTGGACAGCTCCGCGACCGTCCAGTTGCGGATGATCGAGACGATCTCCGCGTCGGACAGCGGTCGCCCGTCGATGCGTTCCCCGAGCAGGCGGGCGGTGGGATCGTCGACGGTGCCGTCGCGGCGGGTATCGAGCTGCGCGCGGATGTAGGTGTCGAACTCGACGGCGATCGCCGCCATCGCGGTGCGGTCGCGGGCGGCGACGGCACGGCGGTTCTTCTCGGTCCACTCGCGCAGAGGCTGCCGCAGGCTGTCCGGCCAGCCCATGAACGCACACGTGACGTCGTTGGCGAACGGTTCCGCCACCGCCGCCATGAAGTCGACGTCCTCACCACGCGGGACGGACGCGACGTGGTCGGTGCAGATCTGCCGCAGCGCGGGTTCGAACTCGGCGAGGCGCTCGTCGGTGAAGTAGCTGTCCACGAGCCGCCGGTACCGGCGATGCTTGTCGCCGTCTATCCCATTCGGGATCTGCAGGTGCCGCGACACCGCGTTCGAGAACGTCTCGACGTCGTCGACGATCGCGACGGTGTCGGCGTGCCCGAACACTGTCCAACTGTCGTTGCCGTCGTAGGCGATCGGGCACCGTTCTCGCATGGCGCCGTAGGACGCGACCTGATCGGCCTGCACGGCGTCGGAGCGCGGTTCCCAGTCGGGTTCTCGCGTGTGCGTCATCCCGCTCCCTTCTCGCCGGACCCGTGAGTGGTTGAAGAGTCCCTGCACTCATCAACCACTCACGGGTCAGGGGTGCCTCTCACGATCCTCCGCAGCTTCCCGACCCGCACCGCCACCTCACGCTCAGCGCCGTGGTCGGTCGGTTCGTAGTAGTCGACGCCGACCAATTCCTCGGGCGGATACTGTTGCGCCAGAACGCCGTCCGGGTCGTTGTGCGGGTAGCGGTAGTCCGCGGGAGCGGAGCCTGCGGAGCGACCCGACCGCTCAGCGTTGCCCAGCCGAGCCGCGCCCGCGTAGTGACCGTCGCGCAGGTGCGGCGGCACCGCGCCCGCCTTGCCGGCGGCGACGTCGGCCATCGCGGCGCCGATCGCCGCGACCACCGCGCCGGATTTGGGCGCTGTTGCGAGGTGGATCGTCGCCTGCGCGAGCGCGAGTTTCGCCTCCGGCATCCCGATCAGTTGCACCGCCTGCGCGGCGGCGGTCGCGGTCTGCAGCGCGGTCGGGTCCGCCATCCCGATGTCCTCGCTCGCGTGCACCACCAGTCGTCGGGCGATGAAGCGCGGATCCTCCCCCGCGGTGATCATCCGCGCGAGGTAGTGCAGCGCGGCGTCGACGTCGGACCCGCGGATCGACTTGATGAATGCGCTGATGACGTCGTAGTGCTGGTCGCCGTCGCGGTCGTAACGCACGGCGGCACGGTCGACGCTGGCCTCGACGAGTTCGAGGGTGAGTTCGCCATTCCCCGTAGCGTCCGCGGCGGCCTCGAGCGCGGTGAGTGCGCGACGTGCGTCGCCGCCGGCGATACGGACGAGGTGGTCGAGGGCGTCGTCGGCGACGGTGGCCCTGCCGCCGAGTCCGCGTTCGTCGTCGAGTGCGCGGCGCAGCACGGTCCGGATGTCGTCGTCGGTGAGCGAGCGCAGCTGCAGCACCAGCGAGCGCGATAGCAGCGGCGACACCACCGAGAACGACGGGTTCTCGGTGGTCGCGCCGACGAGCAACACGATCCGGTTCTCCACCGCCGCGAGCAGCGCGTCCTGCTGGGTCTTCGAGAAGCGGTGCACCTCGTCGATGAACAGCACGGTCTGCTCGCCGTTGAGCAGGCGCTTGCGGGCCAGGTCGATGACGGCGCGCACCTCCTTGACCCCGGCCGACAGCGCCGAGAGCGCCTCGAACCGGCGGCCGGTGGCCTGCGAGATCAACGACGCCAGCGTCGTCTTGCCGGTGCCGGGCGGCCCGTACAGCAGCACCGACGCCGCACCCGAGCCCTCCACCAGCCGGCGCAGCGGCGACCCGGGCCCGAGCAGGTGCTGCTGGCCCAGGACCTCGTCGAGGCTCGCGGGGCGCATCCGGACCGCCAACGGGGCGCGCCCGGCCACGCCACCGAACGGCGATTCCCGCCGGTCACCGCCCCCGGCGGGCACGTCGAACAGGCTTTCGGTCACGGTTCGACGTTACCGTGTGTCGTCTGCAAATGAGGTAGTGCACTACGCACGCCGAAGAGGCCGACACGCGCGAGTCTATGAGTGCGATCGACGTCGATCGCCAATCCGCAGGGGGGCGTCATGCGGACACACACGAAACAGCAGAACCAGCCGCCGGCAGGTGTCCTGCCCGGTTCCGTCGCGCAAGACGACCATGGCACCAAAGCCATGATCGGACTGACGGCGGGCGTCCTGATTCTGTCCATGGTCGGACTCGCGGTGTTCGGGTACGAATCGCGAAGACATTGGGTCAGCGAGCATGTCGCAATGACACTGGTCGGCTCGGAACTGGTCGCCCTCGTCACCGTTCTCACGGCTGTGACGATCTGGTCGAGGAATCGCGGTCGCACGGAACGAGCGGTGGCGCTGGCGTTGATCGCATGCCCGACCGCCTTGATCGGACTCGGGACCGCGTGGGCGCTGTTGCCGCCGGAGGGAGCGGCGATCGCGATCCGTTGCGTCGTGGTGATCGTCTTCTCGGTGACGCCCGCGATCATGTGGTGGCTGTTCCTGGCGTCCCAGCGCGCAAGCCTGCTCAACGAGTTCCTCGCGAACCTCGAGCGGCTGGGTCTACTCGAAAAGCGAGACAGATACCAGGAATCCGAGTCCGCCCAGCACACGAGGATCGCGAGCTACCTGCAGCGGTTCGAAGGCACGTACGGTCGGTTGTCGGACCGAGTCCACCAGGATGTCGTCGCCGGTCGGCACCAGAATTACTCCAACGACGACGTGCCGACGCTGCGACCGACCTCCACTGCCGCGGTACCGGTCTTCCTCGCCACGGTCGTCTTCGCCGTCGGGTGGCTCGTTGCCCTGCCACCGACTTATCGGCCCGCCGCGGACACCGTCGAATGGGCCGACGCGCTCGTCCCGACGATCAGACCGGTCACCTTCGCATTTCTCGGCGCCTACTTCTTCGCCATCCAGATGCTGTTCCGTCGCTACGTCCGTTCCGACCTCCGCGGCAGCGCCTACGTCGCGATCGTGATGCGGGTGTCACTCGCGGTGATCGGGATCTGGGCGATCACCGGAATTGCCGACACAACGACGCTCAACGTCACCGAATCACAGTTGTACCTGCTCGGATTCGTCATCGGGGTATTCCCGGTGGTCGTGTGGCGAGTGATCCGGAGCCTGACGACCAAGCTCTTCGTTTTCGTGGTTCCGAACCTGGAGTCGAAGTACACCCTCGACGGTCTCGACGGGCTCACCGTCTGGCATCAGTCGCGCCTGGAAGAGGAAGACATCGAGAACATTCCGAACATGGCGACCGCCGACATCGTCGACCTTCTCGTCAACACCCGATTCCCGGCCGGAAGGATCATCGACTGGGTGGACCAGGCGATCCTGCTGACCTACTTGCGTGAGTCGACCATCGATCCCGGGCGAGGCCCGGTCGCTGCGGAACTTGCGCGACACGGAGTCCGTACCGCGAGTTCCCTGCTGCGGGTCGACGCCGTGCGCGGCGCGGATGCGGACTGGTTCGGCGATCCCGTCGAGGCAGGCTCGCTGGACATTCGTTCACTGATCGCCGCCGTCCCGACCAGTCCCAACCTGGCCCTCGTGCTGCGCTGGCGTGGCCGACCGGACGCAGACGATGCCGACGCCGATCACCCGGACCCCGAGTCCGAAGACATCCTGCCCGCTCGTCCGACGACTCCATCTCGACCGCTCGTCGCCGCCGCAGTCGCTCTGTCGAGCACCATGCTGCTCGCCGTCGGACGCTTCCGGTCGCGCCGCCGGACCGTCGTCACCGACCCGCACGGGTGAGCGTGCTGAGATAGCAGCATGGCCGAACCCGTCGACCCGCGCACCGCCGTCGACGCGGTGTGGCGGACCGAATCGGCGCGGGTGGTCGGCGCGCTCACCCGAATGGTGCACGACGTCGGCCTCGCGGAGGAACTCGCGCAGGACGCGCTCGTCGCCGCCTTGGAGCAGTGGCCCTCGTCCGGCGTCCCGCGAAACCCGGGCGCCTGGCTCACCACGATCGCGAAGCGTCGCGCCATCGATCGTTTCCGCCGCGAGGAGACCCTCGATCGCAAGCACCGCCAGATCGCCCGCGACCTCGAAACGCAGCTCACCGCCGGCGCCGACGCGGAGGCCGACCTCGACGGCGAGATCGAGGACGACCTGCTGCGGCTGATGTTCGTCTCGTGCCACCCGGTGCTGACGACGGAGGCGCGGACCGCGCTGACGTTGAAACTGCTCGGCGGGCTCACCACCGCCGAGATCGCCCGCGCGTTCCTGCTCTCGGAGGCCACGCTGGCGCAGCGGATCGTTCGGGCCAAACGCGCGCTGACCGCGGCGCAGGTGCCGTTCGAGGTTCCGTCCGCCGACGAACTGCCCGCACGGCTCGGCTCCGTCCTCGAGGTGATCTACCTGATCTTCAACGAGGGCTACTCCGCGACCGCCGGCGACGACTGGCTGCGTCCCGAAATGTGCTCGGAGGCACTGCGACTCGGTCGACTCCTCGCAGACCTGCTGTCCCGCGAGGAGGAGGTGCACGGGCTCGTCGCATTGATGGAGATCCAGGCCTCTCGGACGTCCGCCCGAACCGGTCCCGACGGTCGACCCGTGCTGCTGCTCGACCAGGACCGCGCGCGGTGGGACCAACTGCAGATCCGCCGCGGACTGGCCGCCCTCGACCGCGCCGAGGCGCTCACCGACTCCCCCGGCCGCTACACCATGCAGGCCGCGATCGCCGCCTGCCACGCCCGCGCCGCAACCGCCGAGGACACCGACTGGGAACGCATCGCCGCGCTCTACCTCGACCTGGCGCGCCTCGAACCGTCGCCCGTCGTCGAACTCAACCGCGCGGTCGCGCTCTCGATGGCGCGCGGTCCCGCGGTGGGACTGGCGATCGTCGACCGGATCCGTGGCGACCCCGCGCTGCGTGGCTACCACCTGCTACCGAGCGTGCGCGGCGATTTCCTTGCGCACCTGTTCCGCTTCGCCGAGGCGGCGCTGGAGTTCGAGCAGGCCGCGTCGCTCACGCGGAACGAGGCCGAGCGGGCGCTGCTGCTGGACCGCGCCGCGGCGTGTGCGCGGGGTGAGTTGCCGGAGCACTGAGAAGGCGCTCCCGTCCGCGAACCGGGCCCGGCCGTCACGCCGCGCAGGTTCTGTACGCACCGCGCATGTACTGGCCCGCGCGACGGGTACAAAAGGTGCGCGGCGTGGTCGACCGCATCCGCTGCCGACCATGTCCGCGAAGCCGCTGACACCCACACGAAACTCGGGCAAGAATTTTCTCGGCAACGTGTCGATCCGACGCACTCTCGTCCGTCGGTACGAATGCCGCCACCCGGTGCGCGACACCAACCCGAAGGAGCCCGAGATGAGCAAGTACCTGGTCCTGATCTACGAGAGCGAGAAGGCCTACGCCGACGCCAGCCCGGAGGTCTTCAACGAGGTCATGCAGGATCACATGACCTTCTCCGAGATCGCCGGCGCCGCCCTCCTCGGCGGTGAGGCGTTGGAGCCGACCACGACCGCGACGTCGATCCGCAAGAACGGCGACAGCGTCGACGTCACCGACGGGCCGTTCGCCGAGGCGAAGGAGGCGCTCGGCGGCTTCTACCTGATCGAGGCCGAAGACCTCGACGCCGCGATCGCGATCGCCAAGCAGGTCCCGGCCCGGTTCGGTGGTGTCGAGGTCCGTCCGGTCATGGTGTTCGACTGACGGAGATGACCCCGACAGCGTCGGTTCTCGACGCCGTCGCGCAGGCGCACCGCCGCGAGTGGGCATTCGTGCTCGCCGCGACGGTGCGCCGCACTCGCGACTTCGACCTCGCGGAGGAGTGCGTGCAGGACGCCTACGCGAAAGCGCTCGACGCCTGGCCACGCGACGGCGTCCCGGACAACCCGGCGGCGTGGCTGACGACGGTCGCGCACCGCCGCGCGCTCGACCTGCTTCGGCGCGAGTCGACGATGCGACGGTCGCTGCCACTGCTGGTCGCCGACGACCCACCGGTCCGCGACACCGCCGACCTCGCCGTCGAGAACATCGAGGACGTCGACGCCATCCCCGACGACCGGTTGCGCCTCATCTGCACCTGCTGCCACCCCGCACTGGCACCGAACGCTCGAGTCGCGCTGACGCTGCGCCTTGTGTGCGGCGTCACGACCGCCGAGGTCGCGCGCGCGTTTCTCACCACCGAGTCGACCATGGCCGCACGGATCACGCGGGCGAAGAAGAAGATCGCCCTTGCCCGCATCCCATACCGGGTACCGTCGGCGCGTGAGTTGCCCGAGCGACTCGACGCGATCTGTGCCGTCGTGCACCTGCTCTTCACGACGGGTCACACCGCACCGTCGGGATCCAGCCTGGTTCGCAGCGACCTCGTCGAGCGCGCCCTCCAACTCGCCCGGATGATGCGCGCGCTGGTCCCCGACGACCCCACCGTCGCCGGACTGCTGGCACTGCTGCTGTTGACCGACTCCCGCCGGGCGACCCGCGTCGACGCCGAGGGGCGACTGCTGACGCTCGCCGAACAAGACCGCAACCGCTGGGACCGCGACGCGATCAGGGAGGGCACGGCACTGGCGCGCCGCGCGCTCCCGCATACCGACCGCTACACGCTGCAGGCCGCGATCGCCGCCGTGCACGCCGAGGCACCGACTTGGGAGCAAACCAACTGGCGCGTCGTCACCGGCCTCTACGAACGGCTCCTGCGGGAGTGGCCGTCGCCGGTGGTGCGGCTCAATCACGCGGTCGCGGTCGGGTTCGCGAACGGTCCTGCGGCGGGTCTTGCGCTGCTCGACGAACTCGTCGCAGAGCCGTCGCTGGCGACCTACGGGTACTTCGAGGCGTCGCGGGCGGCGTTCCTCGTGGACCTCGGCCGTCTCGACGAGGCGCGGGCGGCCTACGAGGCGGCGTTGCTGCTCACCGAGAACGAGGTGGAACGCGAGTTCCTGCTCGGAAAGCTCGACGCGCTGTGATCGAGCCAGCGGTTGAGCACGGATCTACTCGGCCGATGCGTGCACAACCGCTGACTCGATGCGGACCCTAGACCGCCCAGCGCGCGTCGATCGTCTCGGCGACGCGGTCACCGAACTCGGCGACGACATCCTTGTCGCACTCGCGGGCCGAGTCGGCCAGCTTGCGCCAGCGCTGCGCCAGTGCGTCGCTGCGCCGGATCGACAGTTCGTGCTCACGCACCTCGGCGATCCGCTCGTGGTTCTCGGGCAGGAACCAGTACGTACTCATCCACACCCAGATCAGTTCGGCTGCAAGGAGTTTGCGCGCGAGCCAGTCGTCGTCCTCGAGTTGCGGCCACACCGCGGACACCTCGGCGCGCCACGCCTCGATCATCGCCTGACGGTGCTGCGGGGCGAGTTCGTACTCGCACAGGCAACCCGGGAACCCGACGAGCACCTGCGCTACGTCGAGGCTCGCGTCGCGGAAGCCGCCGGCCTCGTAGTCGAGGAAGCGGACACCCTCGTCGTTGTAGATGATGTTCTCCGGGCACAGGTCCGACGGGCTGAACGCCCGCAGCCGTCCCCCCTCGAAGAACCGCGCAGCGGCGGCGGCACCACCGACGATCGACTCCGGGACGTCGAGCCCGAGGTAGGCCTTCAGCAGACCAGGGACGGCCTCGACGGCGGTCTCCGCCTGCGCGACGAGCACGTCACGTTGCGGGACGCCGGCGCGGCGTGACAACGCGATGAAGTCCTCCTCACGGCCGACGGTCGCCGCGTGCATCCGACCGAGCGCCTGCGCGAGGGCCATCAGGACGTTCGTGACACCGGCCTTGTTGGTCGTGCGCAGCAGCGTGCTCAGCCGGGACTGGTCGCCGAGGTCGGTCAACACCAGCAGGCGTGAGGCGACGTCGTAAGCCAGCAACTGTGGACCCGGCCGCCGTTCGGGGCCGAGCGCGGTCGCGAACTGGTACGCGACCGCCTCCCGCCGAAATGCGGAGTCGAGGTCGGTGTCGGTGTCGGCAGAGTGGTACGCCGACCCATTCACCTGCTTCGCGACGAGTGTGCGCGGCAGCGAGTACGCGTTCTCGGTGACGCGCACGCGCAACACGATGGTGCGGCCGTTTCCCCCGAGTTCAACCGGATCGACGAGTTTTACCGGTGCGCCCATCCGCCGCGCGAGCAATTGCTGCGCAGCGGCCACCACCTCGGCGGCCCGTTCGGCCAATAGTGCAGTCATCGATTCCAACCTACCTGGTCGGCCCCATAGCCCCCCGAGTCATTGTCCCCCGAGTCTGCCTGCCGTGGCCAGCGGCACCATGCCCTACCTGCGACGATTCCGAGTTGCAGATCGATCACGACCGCGCAACGATCGGCCTACGAGATCGGCGGTCGCGTCCCGGCGCGGCGGCCTTGACACTTACTCCATGGTCAGGTTGTCTCAGCGCTTGAATCACCAAGTGCTGGTACCACCGCCGTCACCGACCTCGCGCACCGCACGAACCCTGTACACGAACCGCGAAGGGAACGCACAGATGACCGAGAATCCTCCGCCGCCCCGCGGTGACGGCCCGGACCGCCCCGAGGGCGAGGGCGACTACCCGCCGTATCCCGGAGGACCCAGCGGCCAGCAACCGCCCGGTGGCCAGCAACCGCCGGGACCGCCGCCCGGCCAGTACGGCCCACCACCGGGCGGTGGACAACAAGGCCCACCGCCGGGCGGCGGACAGTACGGCCCACCACCAGGTGGCGGACAACAAGGCCCACCACCAGGTGGCGGACAGTACGGCCCACCACCAGGTGGCGGACAGTACGGCCCACCACCAGGTGGCG
>DATDBL010000393.1:0-5550 GCA_036524855.1 Aldersonia sp.
TCCACAACCACTCACGAGCGGCGCAGCCGACTCAGTTCTTGCGGTTGTACAAACGCATCGTGATCGGCCCGAAGACGATGACCAACGCCGCGCTCCACGCCAACACGATCCCGATGGCACCGGCATCGACGCTGCCCTGCATCAGGCCCCGCGCCGCGGTGGCAAGCTGGCTGATCGGGTTCACCTCCACGAACGCCCGCAACCATCCCGGCATGGTGGCCGGATCGACGAAGATGTTGCTGCCGAACGTGAGCGGGAAGAGCACCAGCCAGGCGACGACCATGACCGATTGCTCGGTACGCAGGATCATCGCGAACATGATCCAGATCCACGAGATCGCGAATGCGAACACCAGCAGCAGAGCGGAGGCCGCGAGCACCCCGAGCACGCCGCCATGCGCGCGGAACCCGATCACCAGTCCGAGCACCAGCGTGATCGTGACGGCGATGGAGTAGCGGACCACGTCACCGAGCAGGGCACCGACCAGCGGTGCGGGCCGCCAGATCGGCAGCGAGCGGAACCGGTCGAAGACGCCCTTCTCGATGTCGCGGTTCATCGTCTGACCGGTGTACATCGTGACGAAGACGACCGTCTGAACCACGATGCCCGGCAACAGATACTGCACATACGCCTCGGTCGACCCGGCCAGCGCGCCACCGAACAGGTAGGTGAACATCAGCGTGAAGAGCAGCGGGAGAACGGTGACGTCGAACATCTGCTCGGGAATGTGTTTGATCCGCAGCAACGCACGCCAACCGAACGACAGCGCCGTCGACACCGGGCCGGGTGGTTGCGGGCGCCGCTGCGCGTCCGCCAGCACGCCCGCGATCGTCACGCGGCGGGGTGCGGCGGTCGTTGTCGTGGCTCATCATGCACTCCTTTCTAGTTCGTCGGATTCGGCCGGCCCGCCGGTCAGGGCCAGGAACACCTCGTCCAGGCTCGGCTGCCCGAACGCGAACGTCCCGATCTCGATGCCGGCCTCCCGCAGCGCCGGCAGCGCCGCCGCCACGCGGGCGTGGTCGCTGACCCGGGCGGTCAGCGCCGCCGGGTCGGCTTCGGCGGCGACGACGACGCCCAATGTCCGCTCGAGCACCTGCGCCGCGGCGCCGCGTCGGGCGACGTCGGCGACCCGCACGTGCAGGGCGCCCGCGCCGACCGACGCCTTCAGCTCACCGGTCGTGCCCTCCGCGATGACGCGACCGTGGTCGATGACCGCGATCCGGTCGGCGAGTTGGTCGGCCTCGTCGAGGTACTGCGTGGTCAGCAGCACCGTCGTGCCGCCCGCGACCAGCGCGCGCACGATCTCCCACACCTGGTTGCGGCTGCGCGGATCCAGGCCTGTCGTCGGCTCGTCGGGAAAGTCAACTCCGGGGTGACGACGATGCTCGCCGCGATGTCGAGTCGCCGCCGCATGCCGCCGGAGTAGTTCTTGACCTGCCGTCCGCTGGCGTCGGTGAGGTCGAACGCGGCCAGCAGCTCCGCCGCCCGCGACCGCGCCGCCGACCACGAATAGCCGTACAGGCGGGCGAGCAGGACCAGGTTCTCCTGCCCGGAGAGGTCCTCGTCCAGCGAGGCGAACTGCCCGGTCAGGGCGACCTTTCCGCGGACAGCGGCACCCTCGTGTGCAACGTCGTGGCCGAGCACGGTCGCGGTGCCGCCGTCGATCGGCAGCAGCGTCGCCAGCATGCGGATGGTCGTGGTCTTTCCGGCGCCGTTCGGGCCGAGTACGCCGTACACGCCGCCGCGCGCGACCTGCAGGTCGACGCCGTCGACCGCTGCGAAATCGCCGAATCGCTTGACGAGGCTGTGGGTTTCGATGGCAAACACGCCGGTCCCCTTCCCTGGTGCGTATGTTCAGGGTCCCCGACGCCACGCCCGCGCGGCAAGTGGTTTTCGGCCCAGCGTGCAATTCACCCCACGTCCGGACGCATCGACAGCACCCGCACCACCGCGTCGAGTTGCCGATACGCGGTCGCCGCGAGCCGCTCGAGCAGGCGCCTTTCGAGTTCGGGTGCCTCGGCAGCGAGACGGTCGTAGCGTTCGGGGACCAGCACCGCGACCTCGACGTCGGTCTCGGCCCGGATGTCGGTGAGCACCGTGCCGTGCGTCAGCATCGGGAACTCGCCGAACGACATTCCCGGCATGATCGTCGAGATCCGTTGTGTCGAGCCGTCTTCGCCGATCAACATCATGCTCACCTGGCCCGCCAGCAGCAGGAACAGCCCTGCCCGCGCGCTGCCGCGGTGCAGGATCACGGACCCGGAATCCGCCCTCCGTATCTCGAATTCACCTGACAGCAAGTCGAATTGGGCAGGGGAGAGGCCGGCCAGGAGCGGATGATCGGCGAGGCGGATCGGCGGCGGCGTCAGCGCGTCGCCGCCGTGCCGCGCGAGGACGACGTCCTCGCACCACTGGATCGCGGTGTCGCGGTCGGTGAAATCGGAGTCGTCGCGTGCCGCCTGCCCGAGCAGCACCTCGGGGTCCAGCAGCGCCGTCACACAGCCCTGCGCGATCAGTTCGTGGCGCATCCGCGCGATCAGCCGGGTGGCGATGTCGCTGACGTCATCCACCCGGCGGCAGTCGATCAGCAACGCGTCGAGGTCGTCGGCGCGCTCGGTGATCTCGCGCACGGCGATCTCGGTGCCGGCGAACAGCAGGTCGCCGTGCAATTCGTACACTCGCCCGCGGTGCCCGTAGCGGCCCAGCACCTGCAGCTGGGCGTCGGTGCGGAGCTGGCGCGACGGGCTGTGCGTCACCGAGTAGCTGGACCGGATCGTGGAGCGAGACTCCCGGGTGACGTGCAGAAAGTGCAACTCGAGTTCGCGCGACAGCATCCGGCACGCCTGCACGCCACGCACGCTGTTGCCGTGCCGGTCCAGCCGCGGCGAGTACACCGCGACCCCCACCTGCCCCGGCAACACCGCGAGCACCCCGCCGCTGACGCCGCTCTTGGCCGGCAGCCCGACGTGCGCGACCCACTCGCCGGCGCCGTCGTAGAGCCCGCAGGTCGTCATCACCGAGAGCACCCACTGTGTGCCCTCCGGCGAGAGGCACTCGACGCCGGTGGCGGGGTTGCGGCCGTTGTTCGCCAGCGTTGCGGCCATCATCGCGAGGTCGCGGCACGTCACGTCTATCGAGCACTGCCGGAAGTACAGGTCGACGGCCTCGTCGGGGTCGCCGGTGACGATGTCGAACGAGCGCAGCATGTGCCCGATCGCCCGGTTGCGATGCCCGGTGCGGTGCTCGGAGAAATAAACGTCGGCGTTCATGGACAGCTCGCGTCCGGCGTAGCGCGAGTACTTCTGCCGGATCAGGTCGAACCGATCGGCGACGTCGGCGCCCGGGATCAGCGACGCCGCCGCGATCGCGCCCGCGTTGATCATCGGGTTGCGCGGCCGACCGGTCACCGGGTCGAGGCTGATCTCGTTGAACGGTTCCCCGGAGGGCTCGACGTCGATCTTCGCCCGCACCGCCTCGCGTCCGCACTCCGAGAGCGCGAGGCCGTAGGTGAACGGCTTGGACATCGACTGGATCGTGAACGTGCGGTCCGCGTCGCCGACGGCGTACACGTACCCGTCGCTGGTGGCGACGCACAGGGCGAAACCGTCCGGGTCGACGGCGGCCAGTTCGGGGATATAGTCGGCCACTGAGCCTGAGGTGTCGTGACGGCACCGGTCGACCACGTCCTCGATCAGGTCGGCCACGACGTTTCGCACGGGCTCACCCTAAGCGCCGAAAGCGGGTGGCGTGGTCGGCCCGCCCGGCGATCGCTCCGTACACTGGCGGAAAGGTTCGTCGGTAAGGAGCGGTCGTTGGGTGTACTTGGCAGGGTTTCCTCGCCCGACGATCTGCAGGGTCTCACCCCTCGCGAGCTGAGCGAACTCGCCGACGAGATCCGCGATTTCCTGGTCCAGAAGGTCGCCGCGACCGGCGGGCACCTCGGCCCGAACCTCGGCGTCGTCGAACTCACCTTGGCGGTCCATCGCGTGTTCGACTCGCCGCACGATCCCGTGATATTCGACACCGGCCACCAGGCGTACGTGCACAAGATCGTCACCGGCCGCCGCGACGAGTTCGACACGCTGCGCAAGCAGGGCGGCCTGTCGGGCTACCCGTCGCGCGCCGAGAGCGAGCACGACTGGGTCGAGTCCTCGCACGCCTCTGCCGCGCTCGCCTACGCCGACGGCCTGGCGAAGGCATTCGAGCTGACCGGGCAGCGCGACCGACACGTGATCGCGGTCGTCGGCGACGGCGCGCTCACTGGCGGCATGTGCTGGGAGGCACTCAACAACATCGCCGCTGGCGAGAAGCGTTCGGTGGTCATCGTCGTCAACGACAACGGCCGCTCCTACGCCCCGACGATCGGCGGCCTCGCCGACCACCTCGCCTCGCTTCGGCTGCAGCCTCAGTACGAGCAGGTGCTCGAACTCGGCCGGCGCCAGCTGCAGCGGGTGCCGAAGATCGGCGGCCCGGCGTACTCGCTGCTGCACGCCGTCAAGGCGGGGATCAAGGACGCGATCAGCCCGCAGGTGCTGTTCACCGACCTCGGCATCAAGTACCTCGGCCCCGTCGACGGCCACGACCTCCAGGCGGTCGAGTCCGCTCTGCGGCGGGCCAAGGATTTCGGCGGCCCGGTGATCGTGCACGCCGTCACCCGCAAGGGCATGGGCTACGAACCCGCCGAGAACCACGAGGCCGACCAGATGCATTCGTGCGGTCCGATCGACCCGCGCACCGGCCAGGCGGTCGGCTCGAGCGGGTCGGCGCCCGATTGGACGTCGGTGTTCTCCGCCGAACTCATCGCCGCCGCCGAACACCGCGACGACGTCGTCGCGATCACCGCCGCGATGGCCGGACCCACTGGCCTCGCCGCCTTCGCCGAACGCTTCCCCGAGCGCACCTTCGACGTCGGCATCGCCGAGCAGCACGCCGTCACGTCTGCGTCCGGGCTCGCGCTCGGCGGCCTGCACCCGGTGGTCGCGATCTATTCGACGTTTCTCAACCGCGCCTTCGACCAGACGCTGATGGACGTCGCGTTGCTGCGCCAACCCGTGACGCTGGTGCTCGACCGCGCGGGCGTCACCGGGTCCGACGGCGCCAGCCACAACGGCATGTGGGATCTGTCGGTGCTCGGCATCGTCCCCGGCATGCGCGTAGCCGCCCCGCGCGACGCCGCGACGCTGCGGGCCGAGCTGAACGAGGCACTCGCGATCGACGACGGCCCCACCGCGCTGCGGTTCCCGAAGGGACCGGTCGCCGAAGGCATCCCGGCGGTCGACCGCGTCGGCAGCATCGACGTACTGCACCGGCCCGCCGGCGATGCCCGCGACGTTCTCATCGTCGCGGTCGGCCCGTTCGCGGGCATGGCCATCGAGACGGCGCGCCGGCTGGCGCGTCAGGGCATCGGTGCGACGGTCGTAGATCCGCGCTGGGTGCTGCCGATCGCGGCCGACCGTGTCGAGTTCGCCGCTCGGTTCCGCCTTGTCGTCACGGTAGAGGACGGCGGCGTGCACGGCGGCGTCGGCTCGACGCTGTCCGCGGCGCTGCGGG
>DATDBL010000394.1:0-9257 GCA_036524855.1 Aldersonia sp.
GCCAACCCTCAGGAGGCCAACCACCCGAAACTCTCATCCCCCAACACCACCGTGCACGGCGCCTCACCCGCCCCGGCAACGGCAGCGACCTCCGCCACGGTGACCACACGCGCCCGCAGCCCCGGCCACGCCGCCGCGAACCCCGGATGCAGCGGCAGATCGGACACGGCGTCCTCGCGCACCCAGCGCAGTTCGGCGCTCTCGCCGTTGCGGCTCGTCGCCAGCGGCGCGGCGGCGTCGGCGACGATCGTCGTGTAGGTCCACCCGCTCGCGGCGCGCGCGGTCACCCGCTCGGCGCGCACCCGCACGGCACCCGGCCCAATCCCCGCCTCCTCGTGGGCCTCGCGCACGGCGGCGTCGACCGCGGTCTCGTCGCTGTCGCGCGCGCCCCCGGGCAAGGCCCACGTGCCGCCCTGGTGGCTCCAGATCGCGCGATGCTGCAGCAGCACCCCCGGCCGACCGTCCGCCATCGGGGCGCGCAGCAGCAGCCCCGCGGCACCGAAGCGACCCCACTGTCGGGTTCCGTCGGGTGAGAACCACCAGCCGTCGCCGTCCCCGCGCATCGCGTCGTGTCGCCTCCCTCGCCGCCGCTCGTCGTGTTGACTGTATATAGGTAGGTCGCCGACAACCCAGGCCGACGACTCGGGCAGACGAACAGCAAAGAGGAGATGCACGTGGCCGCCCCCGCCGAAGAGCGCACGCTCGGGCCGGCCCTGGAGAACCTGACGCCCCGGGCCGCCGCCGCGCTGTTCCGCGACCACGTCCACCCCACCAGCGCCCGCGCCTTCGCGCGCTCGTCGCCCGGGAAACTGCTGGCGCTCGGGGTCGTCGCGATCGTGCTGTGCCTGCTCGCCGGAACCGTCACGGCCGTCACGGCCGGCGACCGTCGTGCGAACCTCGACGTGCAGCTCGCCGAGACGGAGCCGTTCGCGTACTCCGCTCAGCGCCTGTACCTGTCGCTGTCTATCGCCGACGCCGCGGCGGGCACGGCGTTCATTTACGGCGGCCTCGAACCGCTGAGCGTGCGCGAGACGTACCTGCAGGCACTCGGCGACGCCGCCGCCGAATCCACCGGGGTCGCCGGCGACGAACAGCCCGGCTCCCCTGCCCGCGACGCCCTCATCGGGATCGCGACCCAGCTACCGGTGTATGCCGGCACCATCGAGACCGCCCGCGCCAACAACCGCCTCGGCCTGCCGGTCGGCTCCGCCTACCTCGGCGAGGCGTCGAACCTGATGCAGAGCACGGTCCTGCCGGACGCCGAGCAACTCTACGAGGAACGCGCGGCGACGATCTCGACCACGCTGCAACGCTACGAGCAGCCGCCGTGGCCGGCGATCGGACTGCTCGCGGCGGCTCTACTGGGACTGGTGTTGATCCAGATGTACCTGCTGCGGCGCTGGCGACGGGTGTTCAACCCGGGGATGATCGTGGCGTCGTTCGCGATGCTGGCACTGCTGGCCTGGATGACGATCGGGGCGTCGGTCGCGGCGGCGGACACCCGCAAGGCCCTCGACCAGGGCAACACCCCGCTGACCACGCTGACGCACGCGCGCATCCTCGCCCAGCAGGCCCGCTCGGGGGAGACGCTCAAGCTGTCCCGCCGCGACACCACCGGCGAGTACGACCAGGCCTACGATGCCAATGTCGCCGAACTGCGCACCCTGCTCGCGGACTACCCGTCCGACGCCCCCGCCGCCGACCTCGTTCGCGACGCGCAGACCCCGCTCGACGGCTGGATCGCCGCCCACGGCCGGATGAACGACGCCTTCGGCCGCGCCGACTACACCGGCGCGGCGACCATCGCGATCGGGTCAGACCCCGACGACTCGACCGCCCAGTTCACCGCCCTCGACGACGACCTGGAGCAGGGCATCACGCAAACCCGCGCCGAACTGCGTGACGAGGTCGCGCGCGCGTCGCGGATGCTCGACGGCCTGGTCGTCGGCGCGATCCTGCTCGCACTCGGCGGGTCGATGTTCGTCGCGCTAGGCCTGTGGCCCCGGCTGCGGGAGTACCGATGAGGCGGCTGACGTCGTTGCTCGCCGCCGGGATGCTCACGGTCGGCCTGCTAGCCGGCTGCGGCACCAACCCCAGCGCGACTCCGCCCGATCAGACCACGAGCTACACCGAGCCACCGCTGCCCGCCAACGCGGAGTTGGTCACCGAGACACCGGCACCCACCACGACCACCAACACTCCGGCGGTACCGCAACCCGAGTGCGACGATCCCACCGCCAGCCTGCGTCCGGTCGCCGACCCCGCGCAGCGGGTGGGGCCGAACATCGACGCGATCCGGGCCCGCGGTCGTCTGATCGTCGGCCTCGACACCGGCAGCAACCTGTTCAGCTTCCGCGACCCGAGGACCGGGGCAGTCGTCGGCTTCGACGTCGACATCGCCCGCGAGATCGCCCGCGACCTGCTCGGCGACCCGAACCTGCTCGAGTACCGCACGCTCGGCTCGGCCGAACGGGAGCGGGCGCTGCAGAACAACACCGTCGACATCGTCACCAAGACGATGACCATCACCTGTGCGCGCCGGCAGAAGGTCGACTTCTCGACGGTGTACTTCCTCGCCCACCAGCGGGTGCTGTCCACCATGGACTCGTCCATCGAGAGCCTCGACGACCTCGCCGGAAAGCGGGTGTGCGTCGTCGACGGCACGACGTCGAAGGACAACATCCTCGCCTATCAGCCGCAGGCACAACTGCTGACGGTGTCGTCGTGGGCGGACTGCCTGGTCGTGCTGCAGCAACGGCAGGTCGATGCGATCAGCACCGACGACTCGGTGCTCGCCGGGCTGGCGGTACAGGATCCGTACCTGCGCGTCGTCGGCCCGAACGTCAGCGACGAGCCGTACGGCGTCGGCATCGGGAAGGGCAAGGACGACCTGACCCGCTCCGTGAACGCCACGCTCGAGCGCATCCGCGCGGACGGAACGTGGAACGCAATCTACGATCGATGGCTGACCGTGTTGGGCCCATCGCCGGGCCCACCCGCGCCGCGTTATCAGGATTGAGAGCAGCGATGGGTCCGCAGCAGGGTAATCCCCGATCCGTCGATGTCGACACCGACACCGCCGTCGGCCCCGACACCGACACCGCAACCGCGCGGTCGGCGCCGGAGACGCACGCCGCCGACGAGGAGGGCACCCGTGCGTCGGTGCCCGACTTCGACGCGCCGGAGGCCACCCAAGACTCCGCGGTGTCGCTGCCCACCCAACGCCCGGCGAAGTCCCCCTCGGCGAGCACTGCTGGATCGATGCGAACCAGCGGACGTAGCGTGCGTTCGGCGCGATCGCGGCCGACGGCGCGGCGGCTGGGCTACGGCCTGGTCTACGTGCCACTGGTGGAGAGCGTCGACCCGCAGCGCGCGGTGCTGGCCGATCCGGAGGTCGCCGAGGGCAAACGGTTCTGCTGGAAGTGCAGCAAACCGGTCGGCCGTACGGACGCGTCCGGCCGCGGTTCCCCACACGGCGCATGCGCGAACTGTGGCGCTCCCTACGACTTTCGGCCGATGCTCGAGCCCGGGCAGACGGTCGCCGGGCAGTACGAGGTGCAGGGCTGTATCGCGCACGGCGGGCTCGGCTGGATCTATCTCGCGATCGACCGCAACGTCAGCGACCGCTGGGTTGTGCTGAAGGGCCTGCTGCATTTCGGCGACGCCGAGGCGCAGGCGGTCGCGGTGGCGGAACGGCAATTTCTCGCGGAGGTCGCGCACCCGAGCATCGTGAAGATCCACAACTTCGTCGAGAATCCCAGCGCCGACGGCACCCCGCTCGGCTACATCGTCATGGAGTACGTCGGCGGGCGCTCGCTCAAGGAGGTGCTCAACACCCACGAGAAGCCCGAACGGATGCCGCTGGAGGAAGCGATCGCGTACCTGATCGAGATCCTCCCGGCGCTCGAGTACCTGCATTCGACAGGACTGGCCTACAACGACCTCAAGCCGGACAACATCATGGTCACCGAGGACCAGCTCAAGCTGATCGACCTCGGCGCCGTCGCTCCGCTCGAGTCCTACGGCTACCTCTACGGCACGCCGGGCTACCAGGCACCCGAGATCACCAAAACCGGACCGACGGTTGCCTCCGACATCTACTCGGCGGGACGCACGCTCGCGGTGCTGACGCTCGACCTGCCGATGCATCGCGGCCGCTACGACGACGGCCTGCCCAGCCCCGAGCAGGCTCCACTGCTCGTGGAGTACGAGTCGTTCCACCGGTTGCTGCTGCGCGCCACCGATCCCGATCCCGACAAGCGCTTCACCTCCGCGAACGAGATGCTCGTTCAGCTGACGGGGGTGTTGCGCGAGGTCGTCGCGTACGACTCGGGCGAGGAGCGGCCGTGGTTGTCGAGCGTGTTCAGCCCGTCGCGCACCACGTTCGGCGCCACCGAGGCGGTCGCGCAGGTCGATGCGTTCACCGACGGCATCCCGCGGCCGGACAAGCTGCGCGCCGCGGTGGTCGCGCGGGCGTTGCCGGTACCGCTCGTCGACCCCAGCGACGCGTGCGCCGCACTCATCGCCGCGGCGGTGCAGGACGATCCGTTGCTGACACTGGACTCGTTGCGCCACGCCCGTGAGGAAGTTCGCGTCGGAAATGTCACCGCCCCGGACTCGTTCGAATTCGAGGTGACCCTCGCCGAGGTCAAGGCGTTCCTCGACGCGGGCGAAAGTGAGCGCGCGGCGGCGGCACTCACCGTCGAGCACGACCGCTCCGACCGCTGGCGGGTCGACTGGTACCGCGGTCTGCGGGCACTCGTCGACGAGGAGTTCGAGGATGCGCTCGATCACTTCGACCAGGTGTACGGCGCCGTCCCGGGCGAACTCGCCCCGAAGCTGGCGCTCGCCGCGACCGCGGAAATAATTCTGCAGGAATGGGATTCGTCCGACCCCGAGAAATGGCGCAATTACGCGCTGCGCTACTACGAGCATGTCTGGCGCACCGACCACGGCGTCGTGAGCGCCGCCTTCGGCCTCGCCCGCCAACTCGCCGCGGGCGGCGACCTGCCCGGTGCGATCGCCGCCCTCGACGAGGTCCCCGCGACGTCGCGCTACTACGGCGTCGCCCGCATCACCAGCGTGCTCACCCTGTTGATCAGCCGCGACGTCGACGACCTCACCGAGCACGACCTGCGCGAGGCCGCCAACCGCGTCAAGCTGCTTCCCAACGACGAGACCCACTCCCTGCAGATTCGCACCCTGGTGCTGGCCACGGCGCTGAACTGGTTGCGCGCCGGACACTCTCCGAAATCGGACGCCGAAACGCTGCTGTCGTCACCGTTCACCGTCCGCGGCCTGCGCTACGGCACCGAAGGCGGCCTGCGCTCGATGGCCCGCGGCGCACCCGGCCGCAAACACCGCTACGCCCTCGTCGACCTCGCCAACCGCATCCGCCCGACCAGTTGGTTCTGAGCCCACCCACCCGTGAGTGGTTGGTGAGTATATAGACTCGTCAACCACTCACGGGTGCTGAGCTGCGCCTACCGCCGCACGCGCGATGGCAAGTTCCTCGTTGGTCGGCACGACGAGAACGGTCACGTCGGTACCGTCGGGCGAGATGACGCGGGGCTGACGGCTGCGGACGGCGTTGCGTTCCGGGTCGACCGCGATCCCGAAACGATCCAACCCGGCGAGAGCGTCGGCGCGCACCGGAGCGCTGTTCTCGCCGACACCGGCGGTGAACGTGATGACGTCGGCGCCGCCGAGTTCGATCAGGTACGCCCCGATGTAGCGGCGCAGGCGGTGGATGTAGACGTCGTAGGCCAGCCTCGCTGCCGCGTCGCCGGCCTCGATCAGCGTGGTGATCTGGCGAAAGTCGTTCTCGCCGCACAATCCCTTGAGCCCGGAACGTCGGTTGAGCAGGTCGTCGATGGCGTCGACACTCATGTCCGCGGTGCGGCGCAGGTGCATGACGATGCCGGGGTCGATGTCACCGGACCGCGTGCCCATCACCAGGCCCTCGAGCGGTGTGAGCCCCATCGAGGTGTCGATCGCCTGCCCGCCGCGGATCGCCGACGCCGACGCCCCGTTACCGAGGTGCAGCACGATCTGGTTGAACGAGGCGCGATCGCGACCGAGGAACTCCGCGACCCGCCCGGACACGTACTCGTGCGACGTGCCGTGGAACCCGTAACGCCGGATACCGTGCGCCACAGCGATCTTCGCGTCGATCGCATACGTGCGCGCCGATTCAGGCAGCCCGAAGAAGAACGCGGTGTCGAACACCGCGACATGCGGCACTCCCGGCAGCAGCGTCCGGGCACACTCGATGCCGATCAGGTTCGGCGGGTTGTGCAGCGGCGCAAGTGAGGACAGGTCGCTGATGGTGCGCACGACCTCGTCGTCGATGACGGTCGGCCGGTGGAACACTTCCCCGCCGTGCACCACGCGATGCCCGACAGCACCGACCAGCCCGCCGGATGTGAGGTCGAGGCCGGACTCGTCGAACATCTCGAACACGCGGCGCAGCCCGGCGGCGTGATCGGGAATCGGTCCGCGATGCTCGGTTTCGTCGCTACCCACCCGGTGGGTGACGATCCCGTCGTCCTCTCCGATCCGCTCCACGAGACCCGAGGCCGCGACCGCACCCGAGCCCGGTTCGACCAGTTGGTACTTGATCGACGACGACCCCGAATTGATCACGAGGACATGCGGTTCGGTCACTTCTGTGCTCCCTGAGCCTGAATTGCCGTGATCGCGATGGTGTTGACGATGTCGGCGACCAGCGCCCCACGGGACAGGTCGTTGACCGGTTTGCGCAGACCCTGCAGCACCGGGCCGATCGCCACCGCGCCGGCGCTGCGCTGGACAGCCTTGTAGGTGTTGTTGCCGGTGTTGAGGTCCGGGAAGATGAACACGGTCGCCCGCCCCGCGACCTTCGAGCCGGGCAGTTTCGCGCTCGCGACCGTCGGTTCGATCGCCGCGTCGTACTGGATCGGCCCCTCGACGAGCAGGTCTGGCCGCCGTGTCTGCACGAGAATCGTTGCCTCCCGCACCTTCTCGACGTCGGCGCCGGAACCCGACTCGCCCGTCGAGTACGACAGCATCGCGATGCGCGGTTCGATCCCGAACTGGGTGGCGGTGCGCGCGGCGGAGATCGCGATGTCGGCGAGCTGACCAGCGTCGGGATCGGGCACCACGGCACAGTCGCCGTAGGCGAGCACCCGATCCGACAGGCACATCAGGAAAATGCTCGACACCGTCGACACGCCGGGTTCGGTCTTGATGATCTCGAACGAGGGCCGGATGGTGTGCGCCGTCGTGTGTGCCGCACCGGACACCATCCCGTCGGCGAGCCCCGCATACACCATCATCGTGCCGAAATACGAGACGTCGGTGATGATCTCGCGCGCCCGCTCGCGAGTCATGCCGCGGTGTGCCCGGATCTGCGCGTACTCGGCGGCGAATTCCCCGACGTGCGAGGAGGTCTGCGTGTCGATGACGTCGGCCTCGTCGAGATCGACACCGAGCTCGGCGGCGCGCGCACGCACCGCGGTCTCGTCGCCGAGCAGGGTCAGCTTCGCGATGCCGCGCTGCAGCACGCGCCCGGCGGCGCGCAGCACGCGGTCGTCGTTGCCCTCCGGGAGCACGATGCGGTGCGGATCGCGACGGGCGCGGTCGAGCAACCGGTACTCGAACAACTGTGGGGTCACCACGCTCGGGATCGGCAAATCGATGCGCCGCAACAACACGTCGGCATCGACCCGGCGCTCCATCAGGCTCAGCGCGGTGTCGACCTTCCGCAGCGATCCGACGCCGATCCGGCCCCGCGTGCGGGCGGCGGCGCTCGCGGTGTCGAACGTGCCCATGTGGGTCGTGAGGATCGGCAGCCGCGGCTTCAAACCCGCCATCAGTCGCTCGATCGCCGGGTGCGGCATCAACCCACCGTTCATCACGATGCCCGCCAGCGACGGAAACCCCTCGGCATCGTGCGCGTTCACCAGCGCGAGCAGCACCTCGGCGCGGTCGGCGGGGACGATCACGACGATCCCGTCGGTGAGTCGCTCGAGGATGTGCTCGGCGGTCATGCCGCCGACCATCACCCGCAGCGCCTCGCGGTGCAGCAGCTCCGGGTCGCCGGCATAGACCTTCCCGTCGACCGCCTCGCACAGTTCGGCCATCGTCGGCGCGGACAGCATCGGCACCTCGGGCAGCGCCCAACTCGGCACGTCGAGCACGGCGAGCGCCGCGGCGACCTCGTCGAGTTCCTCGGGGGCACACCGGTTCGCGATCACGGCCATCAGGTGCGCGTTCTCGGCGTGCAATTCGGTCTCGCACACCTTGGCCAGCTGCACGATCTCCGCCGGCGTGCGCTTGAACCCGTGCACCGTCAGCAGCACCGGCGCACCCAGGTTCACCGCGACGCGAGCGTTGAAGTTCAGTTCGCTCGGCCCGACGATGTCGGTGTAGTCGCTGCCGACGATCACGACGGCGTCGCACTCGGCCGCGACCGCGTGGTAGCGCAGCACGATCTCGCTGATGGCGGCGTCGTGGTCGGCGTGCACCTGCTCATAGGTCACGCCGAGGCACTGCTCGTAGGTCAGCTCCGCCGTCGCGTGCTCGAGCAGCAACTCGAGAATGAAGTCGCGCTCGGAGGTCGAGCGGGCGATCGGCCGAAACACTCCGACCCGGGCGGCGGACCCGACCAGCATCTGCACTACCCCCAGCGCCACGGTCGATTTGCCGGTATCGCCCTCCGGGGAGGCGATGTAGACGCTCGACGTGCGCGAGGTTGCTGCCATATCCGCGAAGCCTAGCGGTGGGACCTCGGGCGCCGTCGCGTCGCCCGCGAAGACGGCTCGACCGGCGGTCGCAGGGCCGCCGGTCGACGAGGGTCACCGAATCAGCGAGCGGCCGACACCAACTGCGGTTCGTGCAGATCGTAGTAGGTCACCTCGCCCAGCAGCCGCATCTCCTCCTCGAACAGCGGCTTCAGATCGTCGGGGACCTCCATCTTCTCGTGCTCGCGCGCCTCGGACTCGGAAGTGAAATAGATCGCCTCGACGTAGGAGTCACCTGTGTCGGTGCACAGCAGGCCGCCGATGATCTCCGGGCGCACCTCGTGAATGCGGTCGCCGCCCTCACCGAGCATTTCGTGCATCCGCTTGGCGTCCGAGGTGTGCCCCTCCATGATCTGAACGAATCCGGCGTCGTCGGAGCCGCCGCCCATCCATTCGGTCACGGTCGGGCAATCCATGAACGTCACCGGGCCGTCGAAGCACCTTTCGGTCTCGGCCCACCAGGCGCCTTGCTCA
>DATDBL010000395.1:0-26726 GCA_036524855.1 Aldersonia sp.
CGAACTCGATCCGGAACGCCACCGGGAAACGCCGCGCGCCCGTCCGGGTACGCCCGATCTCGACATCGATCATCCTCGACTCTCCATTCCCCGCGCCTCGTTGCACACGATGTGTCTCTCACCCATCCTGGCAAAGTGGGAATACCCACTGCGAGGTTGAGAACTGCGCTGCGAAGTGGGCGCTGAGGCGCGTGCGAATCGCGGGGATCGGACCCCGGCGCCGCACGGTCGTCGGCCATGTGTGCTTTATTTCAACAATGATCGGGATCAGCAGAGACGGCGACGTCGTTACCATCGAATTGCAGCGTCCCGAGCGCCGCAACGCGCTCAACGAACAGATGCTCGACCTGTTGCGCGACGGGGTCGAGGACGCCGCCGACGACGGCGCACGGGCCATCGTGTTGACCGGGCAGGGCAGCGTGTTCTGCGCCGGGGCGGACCTGTCGGTAGTGTATTCGGAGACCTTCGCCGACAAACTGCTCGACATGCTGCACACCGTGGACTCGGTGCCGGTGCCGGTGATCGCGGCGGTGAACGGGGCGGCACTCGGCGCGGGCACGCAACTCGCGATCGCCTCGGACCTGCGGGTCGCCGCGCCGGACGCGTCCTTCGGCATCCCCGCCGCGAAACTGGGGATCACGGTGGACCGGTGGACGGTGCACCGGCTGTCGTCGCTGGTGGGCTCGGGCCCGGCGCGGTCGATGCTGCTCGGTGTGGAACTGCTCGGCGCGACCGACGCCCACGCGCACGGCCTCGCCAACAAGATCGGCACACTCGCCGACGCGCAGGAGTGGGCCAAGACGATCGCGGGACTGGCTCCGCTCACGCTGGCGCACCTGAAGCTGGCGTTCAACGACGACGGCACCCAGGACGAGGAGAGCCACGAACTGCGCGCGGCGCTGTACCGGGCCTGGCAGAGCGAGGACGCCAAGGAGGGCCGCCTCGCCCGCAAGGAGAAGCGCCCGCCCCATTTCACCGGGAAGTGACGCGGATGACCTACGTCAAGACCGTCGCCGCAGTGGCCGGTGTCACCGCGGCGGGACTTGTGACCCGCGCCGCCTGGGGTGTACTCTCGGCGATCGGCGCGTCCGCCGCCGCGATCCAGCCGTATGCCGCGGGCACGATGAACTACCGGAATGGCAAGTTCCACAACACCGAAGCGGGCACGCCGGTCACACCGTCGATCTCGCTGCTCGGGGCGGCGTTCACGCAACGCGCCGCGGGGCGGCCCGCGGCCGCGGTGCCGTTGTCCACGCCGCTCGCGCCGGTCGACGCCGCCGAACTCGCGGTCACCTGGTACGGCCACGCCAGTGCCCTGCTCGAAATCGACGGGCACCGTGTGCTTTTCGACCCCGTGTGGAGCCGCCGGGTGTCGCCGACGACGCTGATGGGTCCGGCCCGGCTGCATCCGGTTCCGGTGGCGCTCGAGGCGGTGCCCCGGCTGGACGCGGTCGTCATCTCGCACGACCACTACGACCACCTCGACAAGTCGACCGTCGTGCGCCTCGCGCGCGAACGCGACGTCGTGTTCGTCGTGCCGGTGGGTGTCGGGGCGCACCTGCGTCGGTGGCGGGTGCCGGACGCGCGGATCGTCGAACTGGACTGGGGCGCAAGCACAATCGTCGGCGGCGTGACCGTCACCTGCACCGAGGCGCGGCACTTCTCGGGGCGTGGGCTCACCCGCGACGCGACGCTGTGGTCGTCCTGGGTGGTGAGTGGGCCGACGCGACGCGCGTACTTCGGCGGCGACACCGGGTACGGCCGCTGCTTCGCCGAGGTCGGTTCTGCGCACGGCCCGTTCGACGTCACCCTGCTACCGATCGGTGCGTACGACTCGCACTGGCCCGACATCCACGTCACTCCCGAGGAGGCGGTGACGGCGCACGCCGACCTGTGCGCGGATCCCGGCCATGGGATGCTGGTGCCGATCCACTGGGCCACGTTCAACCTCGCGTTCCACCCGTGGGCGGAACCGCCGCGCAGGCTGCTCGCCGCGGCCGATTCGGTCGGGAGTGCGGTGTCGGTGCCGAGGCCCGGGCAGCGTCTCGACGTGCTCGCCGATCCGGTGCGGGAGCCGTGGTGGGATCTGGGCTCGTCGTGATCTCAGTTCTGCGGCGACCGCGCCGTTCTGACTAGGCTGGGCGGAGCGGTGCCAAGCTGGCATCGCCGGAGAGGGGAGCCGAAAGTGAGTCTGCTCGATCAGATCAAGGGATGGGTCGGCAAGGGCAAGCAGGCCGCCCAACAGCACCAGCCGCAGGTGAACGACGCGATCGACAAGGCCGGCAAGGTGGTCGACGACAAGACCGGCGGCAAGCATACGGACAAGATCGGGAAGGCGCAGGACGCGGCGAAGAAGGCACTCGGCGACAAGTGAGGTCGCCGCGCTCGACTGGCGGCAACACAACGTGACCGTGAGACTGTGAGCGGCGGGAACGGACCCGCCGGTCCACCGGTTTCGCGCACCCGAGAGGCAGATCACATGAGCGTCCAAGACACCACGACCGACCTGTACGAAAAGGGCAAGGCACTCGTCCTCGAGGGCCTCGACAAGGGCAAGCAACTCCTCGTCGACAACGCCGACAAGATCACCGAGGCCGTAGACAACGTCGGGGGGTTCATCGACGACAAGACCGGCCACAAATACACGGAGACGATCACGAAGGGGACCGACGCCGTCAAGAAGGTGATCCCCACCCCGGACGAGGCGCCTGCCGCGGCGCCCGAGGAGCCGGTGACGCCGACGGTGCCCAATTCGGACTGATGACCCGTCCCAGCGACCGCACTGCGGCTCGGGTGACCGAGCGGGTGCGGTCGCTGTGTCTCGCGCTGCCGGAGGCGACCGAGCGGGTCAGCCACGGCGAGGCGGCCTGGTTCGTGCGGCGCGCGCCACAATTCGTGACCATGGCCGACCGCCACCACGACGACCGCCTCGCCATGTGGGCCGCGGCGCCGCCGGGCGCGCAGGCGGACTGGGTCGCGCGGGATCGGACCAGGTACTTCGTGCCGCCGTACGTGGGCGGTCGCGGTTGGATCGGGGCGTATCTCGACGACAACGCACCGAACTGGGACGCCGTCGCCGACATCGTCGAGGACGCCTATCGCGCGGTTGCGCCCCGCACTCTGCTCGCCCGCCTCGACGCCGGGGAATAGCATTCGGCCGGTGGTGAGGTGATTCTGGACACCCCGGCCATCTTGCCGGGCAGTGCGGGGTGCGGGAAGGTTTGCAGCATGCCGAGCCTGACCTTCGGTGACGTCCGGGTGGAGACGAGCAACCTCGACAAGGTGCTCTATCCACAGACCGGAACGACGAAGGGGCAGGTGATCGACTACTACGTCGAGATCGCGCCGGCGATGATCCCGCACATGGCGGGCCGTCCGGTCACCCGCAAACGCTGGCCGAACGGGGTGGAGTCGACGCCGTTCTTCGAGAAGAACCTCGCCGCCCACGCGCCCGAGTGGATCGAGCGCAAAACGATGCATCACCGCTCGCGCACGGTCGTCTACCCGGTGATCGACACGGTCGCGGGGCTCGCGTGGCTGGGGCAGCAGGCCTCGCTCGAGGTGCATGTGCCGCAGTGGCGGTTCGCCGGTGACGAGATGGGGCCCGCTACCCGGTTGGTGTTCGACCTCGACCCGGGCGACGACGTCGCACTCGCCGACTGTGCCCGCGTCGCGATCGCGGTGCGGGACATGGTCGCGCAGATCGACCTCGTGGCGTTCCCGGTGACGAGCGGCAGCAAGGGAATCCACGTGTACGTGCCGCTGGACCGCACCCTCAGCCCGGGTGGCGCGTCGACGGTCGCGAAGCAGGTGGCGGGCAACCTCGAACAGCTCTATCCGGATCTCGTGACATCGACCATGGCCAAGTCCGCCCGCCACGGCAAGGTGTTTCTCGACTGGAGCCAGAACAATCCCGCCAAGACCACCATCGCGCCGTACTCCATGCGGGGTCGCGCCGAGCCGACCGTCGCCGCGCCGCGCACGTGGGCGGAGTTGGAGCGCCCGGACGGGCTGCGGCAACTGCGCTTCGAGGAGGTGCTCGAGCGCTATCGGGCCACCGGGGACATGCTGGCCGACCTGGACCCGCCCGACGACAAGCTCGCCAAGTACCGGTCCATGCGCAACCCGACGAGGACCCCGGAACCGTTGCCGGCCTTGCCGCCCCGGCGGACCGACGGCAACGCCTTCGTCATCCACGAACATCACGCGCGGCGGCTGCACTGGGACGTGCGGCTCGAACGTGACGGAGTGCTCGCGTGCTGGGCGGTGCCGAAGGGGGTGCCGGAGTCCACTACCGAGAACCGCCTGGCCGTACATACCGAGGACCACCCGATCGAGTACCTCACCTTCGCCGCCACCATCCCGAAGGGCCAGTACGGCGGCGGCGTCATGACGATCTGGGACACCGGCACGTACGAGACCGAGAAGTGGCGCGACGACGAGGTGATCATCCGCCTGCACGGCGACAAGGTGGAGGGCCGCTACGCGCTGATCCAGACCGGCGGCAAGAACTGGCTGATGCACCGGATGAAGGACCAGAGCGTCGAAAAGGATTCGGGAGCAGCCGATCCCGACTTCCCGCGCGGGCTCGCGCCGATGCTCGCCACGCCCGGCGACGTGTCCCGCCTCGACGCGGAACACTGGAGCTTCGAGGGCAAGTGGGACGGCTACCGGTTGATCGCCGAGATCGACCGTGGCGAGATGCGGCTGCGCAGCCGCGCCGGCAACGACGTCACCGCACGGTATCCCCAGCTGTCATCGCTGGCTGCCGAACTCGCCGGCCACCGGGCGGTGCTCGACGGCGAGGTGGTGGTGTTCGACGAGCACGGCATTGCCAACTTCGGGCTGCTACAGACCGGTGGAATCAGTCCGGACGCAGAGTTTCTCGTGTTCGACGTGCTGTACCTGGATGGAACGTCGTTGCTGCGCAAGAAGTTCGTCGACCGGCGCCGGGTGCTGGAGGCGCTCGCGACGATCGCGCCTTCGCTGCAGGTGCCTGTGCTGCTCGACGGCGCCGGGGAGCAGGCGCTCACGCAGAGCCGGGAGGGTGGTCTCGAGGGCGTGGTCGCGAAGCGACGCGACTCGGTGTACCTGCCCGGCAAGCGCGGCCAGGCCTGGGTGAAGGCGAAGAACTGGAACACGCAGGAGGTGGTGCTCGGCGGCTGGAAGCGCGGGCAGGGTGGCCGGCGCGGCCGGATCGGGTCGCTGCTGATGGGTATCCCGGACGAGGACGGGTCGCTGCGCTATGTCGGCAAGGTCGGCACCGGGTTCAGCGAGGCCGTGCTCGACCGGCTCGGCGAGATGCTCGACCCGCTGCGCCGCGACGTCAGCCCGTTCGCCGACGAGGTTCCCGCGGCCGAGCGCAAGGAGGCGGTGTGGGTGGAGCCGCGGTACGTGGGCGAGGTGCGGTTCATGGACTGGACCGGGCCGGGTCGGCTGCGCCATCCCGCGTGGCGGGGGCTGCGGGAGGACAAGAAGCCCGGCGAGGTGCGGCGGGAGTCGTAAGGGCCGTCAGAGCAGGATGTCCGCGCAGATCGCCGCCGCCACGTACACCGCGGCCGCGACCGCCGCGAGCACGTCGAGCCGACCCGGTCGGGTGGGATACGCGGTCAGCCGGCCGGTGCCGCCGCGCGCGGTGATCGCCTCACCGAGTTCCCCCGCGCGCCGCAGCGCCACCGCCATCACGGCGGTGATCAGGTCGGTGAGAGTGTTGTCGCTGGCGCCGTGTGCACCGGATCCCTTGGGTCGCAGCCGCCGACCCGCCCGCAGGATCCGCATCTCGTCGAGCAGCAGCGGCAGGCTGCGCAGGCTCAGCGCGATCGCAACGGCCCACTCGTCGACCGGCAGCCGCAATCGGCGCAGCGGTGCGGCCAGGGTGGCGATGGCGGGCGCGATCTCGCCGAGCGTCGTCGTCCACGCGACCAGGAACGACGCCCCGAGCAGCAGCAGGCCGAACGCGATCACCTGCACGTAGCGCAGCACCGCGCTCGCACCGACCGGGATGTTGAACAGGCCCGCCCCGAACATCAGCGCCCAGAACCACCATGGCAGCCGCGGCGCGGCGCTGGGCGGGATCCGGGCGATGACGACGATGCCGAGCAGGAACGCCGCCGTCACGGCGAGCACCGGCCACGACGGCGTGATCATCAGCACGAGGCTGATCACCATGATCGTCAGCAGTTTCGTGCCCGCCCACAGGCGGTGCACGACGCTGTCGCCCGGTACCCGGCGCAGCACGACGGTGCTCACGGCGCGCCCCCGATCGGTTGGGGTTCGGGCGCGACGATGCGACCCGCGTCGAGTTGCACGGTACGGTCGCAGACCGACGCCATTCCCGTCACGTCGTGCGAGATGACGATGAGCGTGTGGCCGCGGTGGCGCACCTGCGCGAGCAACTCGAGGATGCCGCGACGGCCCTCGGGGTCGAGGCCGGCGAGGGGTTCGTCGAGCACGACCAGGCGGGGCCGGCTCGCGAGGATCCCGGCGAGCACGACCCGGCGCGCCTGCCCGCCGCTGAGTTCCTCGATCGAATGCCCGGCCAGCATCCGGTCCAGGCCCACCGCATCCAGCGCACGGCCCACCCCGGCGGACCCGGTGCCGGGCCCGCCCCACGACTCGATCTCCGCCCCGACGGTGCTGCGTTGCAACTGCAGGCGCGCGTGCTGAAAGGCGAGCGCCACCCGCCCGACCTGCGCGGACGTCGGTTTGCCGTCGAGTTCGCAGCGTCCCGCGGTGGGCGTGATCAGGCCTGCGATGATCCATGCCAGAGTGGATTTCCCGGAGCCGTTGCCGCCGACCACGAGCACGCCCTCGCCGCGGTGCACGGTGAGGTCGACGCCGTGCAGCGCGGTCGTCGCCCAGGGCGTACCGGCCAGGTACGTGTGGTGCACGTCGGTGAGACGCAGCAGCGGTTCGGGATTAGTGGTTCGTGGGATCGTGGCGGCAACGGGGGGCGCCCAGTCCGGCAGGTGCTCGACCGTGCGGCCGTCGGCGAGGTGGATCACCCGGTCGGCCGCGGCGGCCTCGGACTCCTGGTGGGTGATCAGCACGACCGCCATGTCGTGGCGGGCGGGCAGGCTCGCGAGCAGGTCGACGAGTTCGCGGCGGCCCTCGGGGTCCACCATCGACGTCGCCTCGTCGGCGATCAGCAGGCCCGGCCGGCGCGCGAGGGCGGCGGCGACGGCGAGGCGTTGCTGCTGCCCGCCCGAGAGCGACGCGGTCTCGCGGTGGGCGAGTCCGTCGAGGCCGACCTCGCGCAGCAGACCCGCGACGTCGACTTCTGTGTCAGTGGGCAGAGCGTCGACAGGCAGGCCCCACACGACGTCGTCTGCGACGAGCACGCCGAGGGTCTGCGACTCGGGCCGCTGCAGCACCAGTGCCGTCCCGCCGAACTCGCCGAGACCCGGTGCGCCGGGCCGGGTCAGCGTGCCGGCGGTCGGGGGCCGGCCGGCGAGGACGCGTGCCAGCGTCGACTTGCCGGACCCGTTGTGTCCGACGACCGCGACGAACTCGCCGCGCTCGACGTCGAGGTTCACCCCCGACAGCGCGTCGCGGCGGCCGCCGGGGTAGCGGTAGGAGACGTCGCGCAGACGGACCGGCAGCGGCCCGACCGGGCGGGGGTCGGTGGGGGCGTCGAGGAGGTCGTCGCCGGGGAGGTCGGCGAGGCGGTCGAGCACCGTGCCCAGGACGAACCAGGCGAAGATCGCCCCGATGTACACGCCGGCGATCGCGGAGGCCCCGACCCAGATCCACCACCAGTCCACGATGCTGGTGGCCGCGTCGGCGAACCACTGGGCCGCGGGTTCGATCGCGGGGAGTCGGCCGGCGAGATCGGACATCCCGTGAGCAGTGTCGCGGACGGTGTCGAAGAACAGGATCCGGGCATTCGCGAAGACGAGCAGCAGGCCCACCGAGAACGCTGCGGCGCCGAGTGCGGCGACGGTGGAGTAGACCAGCAGCAGGCCGAATCCGCGGCGGCGGCGTTTGACGTGTCCGACGATGCCGCCGAGCACTGCGCACGAGATCAGCGACATCACGACGCTGGTCCCGCCCGCGACGAACCCCACCGACAGCGTCGCGACGGTCGCCGCGACGACCGCGCGGGCGCGGTGGCGGTGGGCGAGGACACCGAACGGGACGGCAGCGAGCAACTGCAACGCCGCGGCGAACGGCACGACCGCCGCGATGACGACGAGGGTCACCGACACCGCGCCGAGCACCGCGCCCGTCGCCAACTCGATCGGGCGCAGCGGTCCGCGCACTGAACTAACCGCCGCAGTCCCCACCGTCGTCACCCGTCCAGTGTGCCAGCCACGTCCGACAGCGAAGACTTGCAATCATGCGCAACTACGCATATGTTTTTTCCCGTGGCTCACGATCACTCGCACGCAGACGTCGCGCAGAGCGCGTCCGGCAAGCATCTGCGCAACCTGGCGCTGGCGTGCGCGATCGGTGTCGTCTTCATGTTCGTCGAGTTCGTCGTGGCGATCGCAACATCGTCACTGGCGCTGCTGTCCGACGCCGCGCATATGCTCACCGACGTCGCCGGCCTCGTCATGGCCCTGGGTGCGATCCTGCTCGCGAAGAACAGTGCACCGACCCATACCCGCACGTTCGGCTACTACCGGGCCGAGGTGTTCGCGGCGCTGATCAACGCGGTGTTGCTGTTCGGCGTCGCCGGATATGTGCTGGTCGAGGCGATCGACCGGATCGGCGACCCGCCGGAGGTGCCGGGGTGGCCGGTGCTGATCGCGGGCGGGTTGGGCCTGCTCGCGAACATCGCCTCGTTCCTGCTGCTGCGTTCCGGCGCCGAGGAGAGCATCAACGTCCGCGGTGCATATCTCGAGGTGCTCGCGGACATGGTGGGTTCGGTCGGGGTGCTGATCTCCGCGGTGATCACCCTGACGACGGGGTGGGCGTACGCAGACCCGATCATGGGCGTCGCGATCGGCTTGTGGGTGCTGCCGCGCGCTTTCGTGTTGGCCCGCAGTTCGCTGCGGATCCTGTTCCAGCACAGCCCCGAGGGCCTCGACGTGGAGGTCGTCTCGACGCGGCTCGAGTCGTTGGTCGGCGTCACCGATGTCCACGACCTGCACGTGTGGACCCTGACCTCGGGCATGGAGGTTGCCTCCGCGCACCTCGCCGTCGGCCCCGGCGTGGACCAGGACGACGTGCTCCTCCGCGCCCAGGAGTTGCTGTCGCACGAGTACCGGATCGATCACGCGACCCTGCAGGTCGAGGGCCCCGACTCGGCGCAGCGGTGCGGCGAGCTGTCGTGGTGATGCCCCCGCCCGGTCAGCTGCCGACCGTGCGGAAGTGCGTGACCACCCGCATGCCGTCGAGGACGTGGAATGCCAGCGACGGGGGCGCCGCACAATCGACGACGGGACCGTCGGTCGATTCCCACGCCGGGGCGAGCGTGGCCGCGGTGGAGGGGCCGATGCGCAGCGGGCGGCCGGCGAAAATGCTCGCGGCGGCGGTGTGGGCGTGGCCGCACAGCACAGCGGCGATCCGGTCGTCACCGCGGACCAGGGCGGCGAGCGACTCGATCGTCGTCAACTTGATCGGGTCGACGATCGGGCTGAACAGCGTCGTGGGCGGGTGGTGGAACGCGATGAGCACGCGGGTGTCGCGTGGAGCCTGGTCGAGTTCGCCCTGCAGCCAGTCGATCGTCTCGGGCGCGAGGGCACCCTGCGGTTCGCCGGGGATCGACGAGTCCGCCAGCAACATGAGGACGTCACGGACCCGCAGCGACTGGTTGATCGGGGCGGTGCTCGCGGTTTCGCCGAGCAGCACCTCCCGGAAGTGGGCGCGGTCGTCGTGATTGCCCGGACCGATCAGCATCGGAATCGGGGACTGCAACACCTCGCGGGCCTGCTCGTACTCGGCGACGAGACCGTGGTCGACGATGTCGCCGGTGACCACGATCGCGTCCGGCGGCGTCGGTAAGCCGTTGACGAAGGCCATGATTCGCTGCGCGCGGTCACGGTAGTGGTCGCTGCCGTCGAAATGGGTGTCGCTGATCTGGGCCACGAGGAACATCGGCCTCACGCGTCCCGGGTCATCGCCGCGCCGAGGCGATCGGCGTAGCCGATCGAAGCGCGCCAGATGCGTTCGAGCGTCTTCTGCAGGCGCGCCTCGGTCAGGTCGGAATCGAGGCTGGCGAGGAAGGCGGTCCGTTCGATCATCGCGATGATGGCCTCGGCGGTGTAGCGGGTGTCGACGGACTTGTCGATCAGGCCCTGTCGCTTCAGTTTCTGCAGCGCCTTCGCCATCCCCGCCACGTACTCGGCGTGCGCCGCGTACCACCGGGCGCCGAAGGAGTCGTCGACGGCCGCACGGACATCGGCGAGTTCGAAGAGGCGGGCGCGCTCGCGGTAGTTGCGGAAGAACAGCCGGTTCTCGAGCGTGAAGCGTTCGACCGGGTCGGTGACGGTGTCGGGTGCGCGCGATTCGGCATGCACGCGGCGCATGGCGTCGAAGGCGACGGTTTCGAAGATCTCCTCACGCGAGGCGAAGTAGATGTAGAAGGACCCGTAGCCGACGCCGGCGGTGCGGGTGATCTCGGTGACGTTGGAATCGGCGTAGCCCTGGGTGCAGAACACGTCGCACGCGGCGTCGAGCAGTGCGGCGCGCGTGCGCTTTCCACGAGCGCTGGTGGGCTCGAACTGCTTTCTCGGCGCGGTCACACGCGGCTCCAGTTGCTGCTGAGGGGGTGGGCGCGACCATGGTAGCGAGAAATCGAAATGACGACGGTGTCATGTGATCGCACGCATAGTGGGGGCGGCGGCGGGTCCACGTCGCGTGACCGCCAGAATGCGACCGGTAACGATCGATCACGAGATGGGACGAACGCATGGCGGAGAGCACACCGAGGACACAGCGGCGGGGCCGGCGGATCGCGATGAGCGTGCTGGAGATCGATGCCTTCCTCGGCGACGAGCGGACCTGCCGGGTCGCGACCGTCGGCGGCGACGGCGCACCGCACGTCGCGCCCCTGTGGTTCGTCTGGGACGGGGGAGCGTTGTGGCTGAACTCGATCGTGAAGAGCCAGCGCTGGACGGATGTCCAGCGCGACCCCCGGGTCGGCGTGGTCGTCGACGCCGGCGAGCAGTTCCACGAGTTGCGCGGCGTGGAGATCATCGGACGGGCCGAGACGGTGGGCGAGGTCCCGCGTGGCAGCGATCCGCACGACGTGCTCACCGTCGCGGAGCTGATGTTCGCCCGCAAGTACCTCGGTGGCGACGCCTTCCATCCCGACGGGCGACACGCCTGGCTGCGGGTGGTCCCGGACAAGCTCGTCAGCTGGGACTTCCGGAAGAACCCTGCTCTGCGTCCGGGCTGATGTCGTCGAAGGGTTGCGCGCCGTTCCGGTCGACGCTATATTAAACCCATCAGTTAATTAACCAGGTGGTTTTGTACGGTGGCTGAGGACCGGTTGAGTGCGACCTTCGCGGCTCTCGCCGACCCGACGCGCCGGGCGATCCTCGCGCGGCTCACGCGGGGTGAGGCGACGGTGACCGAGTTGGCCGAACCGTTCGAGATGAGCATGCCCGCGGTGTCGAAGCATCTGAAGGTGCTGGAGCGGGCCGGCCTGATCTCGCGGGGCCGCGACGCGCAGTGGCGCCCGTGCCGGCTCGAGGCGGCGCCATTGGGGGAGGCGACGGACTGGCTCGACGGCTACCGCCGGTATTGGGAGGCGAGTTTCGACCGCCTCGACGACCACCTGCGCCGGTTGCAAGGGAAGGACGAGAAGCGATGACGATGACCGTGCCGCAGGGCGATCTGGCCCTGCTGGACTCCGAGGTGGCGCAGCGCCTGCTTGCGGCGAACATTCCTGCGCGGCTTGCATTCACCGCGTCGGACGACACGCCCCGGGTGCTGCCGATCAACTTCGTGTGGAACGGTGCGGAGGTGGTGATGTGCGGATTCGCCCGCTCGCACAAGAACCGCGCACTGCGGGCCCGGCCCGATGTCGCGATCACGATCGACACGAACGCCGCACCGCCCGAAGTGCTGCTGATCCGCGGGCGCGCCGAGGTCACCGAATCCGAAGGGTTGCTTGCCGAATACGCCGAGGCGATGCGCAAGGGCGGTGACCCGCACGTCGAGGGGTATCTCTCGATGCTCGCCGAGCGCAAGCCGCTGATGGAACGAATTGCGGTGCGGCCCACCTGGGTCGGCGTGCTCGATTTCCAGACCCGGTTTCCCGGCGGGATGTCGAACGTTCCGGGCTTCGAGGAGGAAACGTGATGTCGGATCGGGAGTTCACGATCATCCGCGAGTTCGACGCGCCCCGCGAGCTGGTGTTCCGGGCCTGGACGGACCCAGACCAGTTGGCGAAATGGTCTGCGCCCGAGGGCATGAGCGCGCCGCGAGCGTCGATCACCGGCGACGTCCGGCCGGGTGGCGCGTACTCGTCGACGATGGTGCGCGACGAGACGGGCGAGAACTTCGCGGTGTCGGGCCGCTACCTCGAGGTGGTGGAACCGGAGCGCCTCGTGTTCACCTGGGGCGACCCCACCGGGGACGGCACTCCCGAACGAGAATCGGTGATTACCGTGACCTTCGCCGAACGCGCCGGCAAGACGACGATGACCTTCCATCTGCAGGCGCCGGGCCCGCTGAGTCCCGAGGACGGCGCGCGGTCGGGGTGGTCGCAGTCCTTCGGCAAACTGGCGGACTTGGTGCGCGTTTGAGCATGCGGTCACGCGGGCATCCCCCGGGCGTCCGTGATCACGACCGAATGGCCCGCGACACACCGCGTTTCGCGGCCATGCGAGCGTGATCAACACGTGCTGCAGGGAGCGCATCTCATGCCGTTCGGGCGATCTCGACGGCGAGGCGACCGTCGGCAGTCGGCGTGACACGGGAGTCGATGTGCAGACCGGACTTGCTGAATGCGGCGATCCTGCCGGTGCGCAGGTCACGGGCGGCGACACTGGCGAGGCGGCGCTTGTCCTGCGCGTAGACCTTGTAGGTGACCCACTTGCCCGGCTCGGTGCTGGCCAGGGCGTTGACCTCCTAGGGGCCGGCGCCCGACCGCTCACTCGACTCCCTCCTCGGGGAGCAGGTTGCGCTGGTCGAGGACGTAGAGCAGGCCGAGGGAGGGCAGCACGAGCACCGCCACGGCTCCCGCGGCGACCAGCAACGCGGTCAGGGTTCCGGTGGGCGCGGCCGCGTCCGCGACGGTGACCGTCTCCGGCAACAGGTAGGGCGACTGGGCCACACCCCACGCGACGACCACGGTGGCAACCGCCGCGGCAGCGAGCCAACGCGACCAGCGGTGCTCGCGCCGCAGGACGGGTACCAGCGACGCGCAGCCGAACACCGCCGAGGCGACGACGACGCCCAGCGCGCGCGAGGTCAGACCGTCGAAGAGATACACCGCATCTGCGTGCAGCACGACGATCCCGGCCACGGCCGCGACCCCGGTCACGACGGCGGCGGCGAGGGCGCGCCGGCGGAAGTATTCGGTCATCGCCGCATCGTCGATGCGGCGCGCGTCGCTGGTGAGGTTCACCGCGGCGAGATATGCCGCGACGACCACGGCGAGCACGCCGCCCAGGATCGAGGTCGGGTTCACCCAACTCGTGACCGGGTCCCCGGCTTGGCCGCCGGGCGGCACCCGCCCGGACGCGACCGCGCCGACGACCGCGCCGAGGCAGTAGGGCACCAGCACCGACGAGGCCGCGAACGCGGCGCCGAACCGGCGCTGGTCCGGCGTGCGAAACACCGCCTTGCGGAAGGCGAAACTCGAGCCGCGCAGCACGATGCCGAGCGCGGCCAGGGTGAGGGGGACGAACAGGGTCAGGGTGATCGAGGCGTAGACGGCGGGAAACGCGGTCCACAGCACCACGAAGCAGAAGATCAGCCAGACGTGGTTGGCCTCCCAGACCGGTCCGATCGAGCGGTCGATCAGCTCGCGCGGGCGCGCGCCCGCGCTTCTCCCGCCGGCGACAAGGTCCCAGAATCCGGCGCCGAAGTCGGCGCCACCGAAGAGGGCGTAGGCGGTGATGCCGGCGAACAGCACGACCGCGATCGCGAACTCATCGGACCGGCACGTCCGCCGCGGACGGGGTCGGTTCGTCGGGCCCGTAGGGCACGTCGTCGAGCGCGGCAGCGGCACCGGACGCGTCGGCCGCACGGAAGCGCCGGCTCATCCCGCGCAGCACCAGGATCGTGGTGACGGCGACGACCAGATAGATCACGATCACCACCAGGAAAGTCAGCCACACCCCGGTGTTTCCGGTCGCCGCGTACTCGACCTTCATGTAGCCGTACACGATCCACGGTTGCCGACCGACCTCGGTGACCACCCAGCCGGCCTCCATGGCGAGCACCGCGAACACGCCGCAGCAGGCCGCGACGCGTAGGAACCACCGGCTGCGCGGCAGGTCCCGGCGCACCACCCACGCGACGGCATACCAGACAGCGACCAGCAACAGCAGTGTGCCCAGACCGACCATGACGTCCCACGACAGGTGCACCAGGTTCGCCTGGGCGACCGTCGGCCGCTCGGATTCGGGAAAGGCGTCGAGGCCCTGCACGACCGTGGCGGTGCCGGTGCTCGGGTCCGACAGCCACGACGCCAGCCCGGGTATCGGCAGCCCGCCGTGCACGGTCCCGTCCGCGTCGAGACGACCGAGCAGCGTCTCCGGGACGTCGCTGCTGGTCGTGGGAACCAGTTCCAGCGCCGCGAATTTCGCCGGCTGGTTGTTGTACACCCAGCGCGCCAGCGAGTCCCCCACGGCCATCTGCGGCACGATCGCGACGCTGGCCACGGTGAACGGAATGATGAAACCGACGCGGTGGTAGCGGTCGCGCCGACCGCGCAGCATTCCCGCCGCGTACACCGACGCGACCAGGAACCCGCCGACCACGTATGCGGCGAGGATCATGTGCGCCGCCTGTAGCGGCATCGACTTGTTGAAGATGACCGCGATCGGGTCGACCGCCACCACGTCGCCGTTCGCGTCGAGGGTGAAACCCGACGGCGCGTTCATCCATGCGTTCGCGGCGATGACCGAGGCGCTGCCGAAGATCCCGGCGAGCACGATCGGGATGCCGGTCGCGAAGTGGGTCCAGGGTTTGAGCCGCCGCCAGCCGTAGATGTAGATGGCCACGAAGACCGCCTCGGTGAAGAAGAACAGCCCCTCGAACGCGAACGGGATGCCGAACGCCTCCCCCCACCGGCCCATGAATCGGGGCCACAGCAAACCGAATTCGAACGTCAACACCGTGCCGGTGACCGCGCCGACGGCGAAGGTGACCGCCATGTACTTCGACCACCGCTGCGCGAGCCGCAGCGCGTCGGCGTCGCCGCGGCGCAACCCCCGGTAGTTCGCGATCAGGGTCATGAACGCCCACGACACCCCCAGCGGAACCAGGATGATGTGGCACGCCAGCGTGAACGCCATCTGTGCGCGCGCCCACGGCACCGGATCCACCGCCGGCATCGACAAGAGGAGCTGCCCGGCACTCACGACACCGCACCGCCGTCACGGTGACCTTCGGTTAAAACGGCGAGGTCCCGCGCCGCCGCCCGGAACACGCCGGGGACACTCGGACCCGTCCCGGCGGGCTCCTCGGCACTCGGAGTCATCGATTTCTCCTCGGTGGTGGCAGGCCCGGTGGTGAACCGTGTTCAGACGGTAGGTCGGACGGCGGGGGCCGGTCATCATCCGAATCCGGTGACCTCGGCCCGCCCGGCCGGGGTGTCGCGCGCCGGCGGCCCGGGGCCGCCGCGCGACGGGAGAAAAGCGAACGCGGGGGCGATGATCCAGTAGAGTACCAGGCGAATATGCGTGCAGTCCGAGACGATCCGACTCGACGAGGCGCAACGAAGACCTGGTCGCCTCGGCGGCGACCGGGTCGGCCCGCGTGCGGATTTCGACGTGCCGCACTGGTGTTCGCGGCACTGCTGTTCACCAGAGGTTCACCCGAATCGGGTGGCGACTCGCCGGCCGATCGGGCGCAGCATGGGCGAGGTCGACCGCCACCGAAACTCCGAAAATGAGAGACGTGCGATGACGACCACCGTGAGTCCCCGCCCCCAGCCCGCGTCGACGGGTGAGCGGCCGGCCGCCGCCGACGCGCTGGTCGTGTTCGGTATCACCGGCGACCTGGCGAAGGTGATGACGTTCCTGTCGCTGTATCGGTTGGAGCGTCGCGGTCTGCTCGACTGTCCGATCGTCGGTGTCGCCGCGAACGATTGGACGGTCGACGATCTGCGCGAGCGTGCGCGCACGTCGATCGAGACCGCGGGCGGCGCACCGGTCGACGAGGCGGTGTTCGAACGCCTCGCCGCGCGGTTCGCCTACGTCGGCGGCGATTTCGCCGCTCCGGAGACGTTCGCAAAGCTCGCGCGGCGGCTGGCGGAGCCCGCCAGCCGGTGTTCTACCTGGAGGTTCCGCCGTCGCTGTTCGCGACGGTGATCAAGGGCCTCTCGGAAGCCGGCCTGACCGGCTCGGCGCGGGTGGTGGTGGAGAAGCCGTTCGGCCACGACCTCGCGTCGGCGCGCGCGCTGGCCGCGGAGATCCACCGCTACATCGACGAGTCGCAGCTGTTTCGGATCGACCACTTCCTCGGCAAAATGGGCATTGCCGAGACGCTGTATCTGCGCTTCGCGAACGCGATCTTCGAGCCGATCTGGAACCGGCAGTACGTCTCCTCGGTGCAGATCACGATGGCGGAGAGCTTCGACGTCGCCGACCGCGGCCACTTCTACGATCCGGTCGGCGCGCTGCGCGACGTGGTGGTCAACCACATGATGCAGCTGGTCGCGGCGGTGGCGATGGAGGCGCCGTCGGCGCCGCACGCCGCCGCGTTGAAGGACGCGATGGTGAACGTGTTTCGGGCCATCCCCCCGGCCGATCCCGACCAGTACGTGCGCGGACAGTACGAGGGCTATCGCGACGTCGACGGCGTCGCGGCGGATTCCACCACCGAAACGTATGCGGCGCTGCGGCTGGAGGTGGACAACTGGCGCTGGTCGGGGGTGCCGTTCTATCTGCGCAGCGGCAAGTGCCTGCCGGTCACGCAGACCGAGCTGCGGCTGGTGTTCCGGCAGCCGCCGCGGGGTGTGGTTCTTCGACGCGACGCATCGTCCGGAGCCCGCGCAGCTGGTGATCAAGCTCGACCCGCTGACCGGCATCCGGATCATGGCCGAGGCGCAGCGCGGGGATAAGCGTCAGCCGCAACCGATCACGATGGACATGGAATTCGCGGACGAGGGCGGCGAGGGGCCGACACCGTACGAGGTGCTGCTGCACGCCGCCATGGTCGGCGACAGTGCACGGTTCACCCGCCAGGACGGCGTCGAGGAAACCTGGCGGGTGATGCAGCCGCTGCTCGACAACCCGCCGCCGGTTCAGCCGTACGCGCCGGGATCGTGGGGGCCGCCCGACCACCTGATGTCCGGACTGGACCGCTGGCACGAACCGTGGGTGACGGCATGAGCGCCGCGCCGACCGAGGGCCACGCCGCCGCCACGCCCGCGCCGCAGAGCGCGGCGGCGCCGTCACCATTCCCGCCGATCGCCGACTACGCGTTCCTGTCCAAATGCCACACCGGCGCGTTGATCGCCGCCGACGGCGCGATCGACTGGCTGTGCGTGCCGTCCTTCGACTCGCCGAGTGTGTTCGGTTCGCTGCTCGACCGCGAGGCCGGCACGTTTCGGTTCGGTCCGTTTGGGATCAACGTGCCGGCCTCCCGGCAGTACGAGCCCGGTACCAACACCATCGTCACGGCGTGGAACACCCCGACCGGATGGGTAGAGGTGCGCAGCGCCCTGACCATGGGACCGACCGAGGGCGAGGACGCCACCACACCGCACACGCGGCCACCGGCAGACGACGACGCCGATCACCTGCTGGTGCGCACGGTCAGCTGCCTCGACGGCAGCGTGGAGATCGAGCTGGTGTGCGAGCCGGTGTTCGACTACGGACGCGCCCCGGCCGAGTGGGCACTGATGGACGGGAGTCGCCACACCGCGGACGCGACCGGCGCGGGCCAGACGATGCGCCTGCAGACCGACATGGCCCTCGGCATCGAGGGCGGCCGGGTACGCGCCCGGCACGCGCTTCAAAAGGGCGAATCGATCTACTGCGCCCTGTCGTGGGGCGACGGGCTGCACGCGCCAGCCGATGTCGAGGAGGCGACGGCGCGGCTCGAGGCCACCACCCGGTTCTGGCGCCGCTGGCTCGGCCGGGCACGCTTCCCCGACCACCGCTGGCGAGCGGCGATCCAACGCTCCGCGCTCACCATCAAGGGCCTCACCTACCTGCCCACCGGCGCCACCGTCGCCGCACTGACCACATCGCTGCCGGAAACACCTGGCGGGGAACGAAACTGGGACTACCGCTACACGTGGATGCGCGACTCCACGTTCACCCTGCAAGCTCTGCACTACCTGAACCTGGACTGGGAGGCCGACGAGTTCATGCAGTTCGTCGCCGACCTCGAACCCAACACCGACGGTGCGCTGCAGATCATGTACGGCATCGACGGCCGCCGCGACCTCACCGAATCCACTCGCGACGAGCTGTCCGGTTACGCCGGCGCGCGCCCGGTACGGATCGGCAACGGCGCCTTCGACCAGCGTCAGAACGACGTGTTCGGCGCCGTGCTCGACTCGATCCTGCTGCACTCGACCCGCAGCGAGCGCCTGCCGCGACGGCTCTGGCCGCTCGTGCAGTCCCAGGCGCAATGCGCGACCCGGGTGTGGCGCGATCCCGACCAGGGCATCTGGGAGGCGCGCGGCGCACCCCAGCACTACGTCTCCTCGAAACTCATGTGCTGGGTCGCCCTCGACCGGGCCGCGAAGATCGCGGCCATCCGCGGCGACCGCGCCGCGCAGGCCACCTGGCGCGCCGTCGGCGAGGAGATCCGCGCCGACATTCTCGAGAACGGGGTCCGCGACGGCGTGTTGCGCCAGCACTACGACACCGACGCGCTGGACGCCTCCACCCTGCTCGCGGCGGTCTTCGGCTTCCTGCCCGCCGACGACGAACGGCTGCGGGCGACGGTGGAGGCGATCGCGAACGACCTCACCGAGGATCGCTTCGTGCTGCGCTACCGCACCGGAGAAACCGACGACGGCTTGTCCGGCAAGGAAGGCAGCTTCCTGATCTGCTCGTTCTGGCTCGTGTCCGCGCTCGCCATCGTCGGCGAGATGCAGCGCGCCCGGGACCTGATGGAGCGGCTCATCAGCATCGCCTCACCGCTGGGCCTCTACGCCGAGGAATACGACACCCGCACCGGCCGTCACCTCGGCAACTTCCCCCAGGCGTTCTCCCACCTCGCCCTCATCGAGGCCGCCGGCCGAATCATCATCTCCGACCTGATGGCGGAACTGACCTGACCGGCACCGACCCGACCCGAGCGGGGGCGGGGTCAGGCGTCGACGCGGCGAAGCCGCAACGCGGCGAACCCGATCAGGACGGCCGCGCAGGCGCACATCACCGCGAAACCGGCCCAGGGTGAGAGGGGGTGGGCCACGCCGAAGGTCCCGCCGAGCAGCCCTGCGCCGGCGTTGGAGGGCAGGTACTGCACGAAGTGATCGGTCAGGGACGCGGGCAGCAGGTTGGTCAGCGGCGGTATCACGAAGAAGACTGCGACGAAGGTGGTGACCGCGGCGGCGGTGTTGCGCAGCAACGCGCCCAACGCGAGGGCCGTCATGCCCGCGACGGTCAGGTACAGCGCGGCGCCGAGGACCGCACGCGACGCCCCCGGGTCGAACAGAGAAGCGTCGAGGTCGTGCCCGCGCAGCAACGCCTGACCGGCGAGGAATGCGATGAGGCTGGCGGGCAACATGGTGAGGAACACCACGGTCGCGAAGACCGCCAGTTTGGCCCACAACATCGGCAGCCGTCTGGGTACCGCGGTGAGCGAGGAGCGGATCATTCCGGTGCTGTACTCGCCGGTGATCAGCAGAACACCGAGTACTCCGATGGCCAGCTGCGCGATGAACGTGCCGGTCACGCTGGTCGAGATCGCGTTCTGTCCCGGCTCGAAGCCGCCGGGTGTGTTGGCGGTCAGGCCGCAGAACAGGGCGCCGAGCCCGATCATCAACGCGACGGCGACCAGCAAGGTGGAGACGGTGGAACGCAGCGAGCGGAACTTGGTCCATTCCGAGCGCACGACCCGTGCCTGGGTCACCCGCAGCCGCCGAGGACCGGTCGTCTCCGACGTCGGTGCGGTCGCCCGTGTGGCGGTCACGCCGGCACCGCCACGGTGTCGGTGATCTCGGTGGCGCGGTAGTCCACGGAGTCGCTGGTCAAGGTCATGAACGCTTCCTCCAGTGAGGTCTGGTGGACGGTGAGCTCGAAGATGGGCAGCCGGGCCTGCCAGGCGATGGTGCCGATGTGTTCGGCCGTGAGACCGTGGATCTGCAGGACGTCGGGCGGCTCCGGGGTGACGGTGATATCGGGGGCCGCCGGCAACAGCTCGCGCAGGCGGGCCGCCTCCGGGGTGCGGACGGTGACGGACTTGCTGGAGGCGCGCGTGACGAATTGCTCGACTGTGGTGTCGGCGAGCAGGCGGCCGCGGCCGATGACTACCAAACGGGTGGCGGTTTGGGCCATTTCGCTCATCAGGTGCGACGACACGAACACGGTGTGCCCGGCCGCGGCCAGATCCTGGAGCATGGTGCGCATCCACCGCACGCCCTCGGGGTCCAGGCCGTTGACCGGTTCGTCCAGGATCAGCGTCCGGGGGTTCCCCAGCAGCGCCGACGCCACACCCAACCGCTGACCCATCCCCAGCGAGAACCCGCCGACTCGGGTTCGCGCCACCTGCCGCAGGCCGACGAGGTCGATCACCTCGTCGACGCGTTGGCGACGGATGCCGTTCGTCTGTGCCAGCGCGAGCAAGTGATTGCGCGCCGATCGACCGGGGTGCATCGCCTTGGCCTCCAGCAGAACACCGAGTTCAGCCATCGGAGCGGCGGCGGAACGGTAGTCGCGGCCGTTGACGACGACCCGGCCGGTGGTCGGCGCGTCGAGTCCGGCGATCATCCGCATCGTGGTGGACTTGCCGGCGCCGTTCGGGCCGAGGAACCCGGTGACGATCCCGGGCTGCACGACGAAACTCAATCCGTCCACCGCCAGTTTGTCGCCGTAGCGTTTGCTGAGATTGTCCACTTCGATCATGTCGGTGCCCTTCCGGTGCGCCTGGGAGATTTCTCGGATGTAGCAGTGGTCGCCGTGCGTATCGAAAACTGTTGTCGGACGGGCGCGCTCCGCCGGACTGCGTCGCGCACGAGGTACAGTCGAAATTCAGATCGTGACGGCGATCTTTCCGCGAACCTGCCCGGCTTCGAGGTGGCGCACGGCGTCGGGCACTCGATCCAGCGGGTAGGTGCGGTCGAGGCTTGGGGTCACCTTGCCCGCCGAGACAAGGTCGGCGAGGCGCTCCATGTCACTGCCGCGCTCCTTCGAGCCGACACCCGTCAGCCGTTGCCCAACGAACGGGGTGAGGGCCAGGGCGCGCAGTTGGCGGCCGAAGCCGCCGGTGAGGTTGCCGCCGTCCTCGCCACCGACGATGACGGCGGTCCCGGTGGGCGTGAGCGCGCGGCGCAGGCGGGAGAGGGGGGAATTGCCCGCGATGTCGATGATCAGGTCATAGCGGCGGACCCCGTCGGCGTAGTCGTCGCGGGTGTAGTCGAGGACATGGTCGGCACCCAGTGATCGCACCAGGTCGAATTTCGCGGTGCTGCACACGCCGGTGACCTCGCTCGCTCCGAAGGCCTTTGCCAGTTGCACGGCGTAGCTGCCGACCCCACCTGACGCGCCGATGATCAGCACCCGCTGTCCCGCCTCGATTCGCCCGGCATCCAACGCCTGAATCGCCGTCACCCCCGATACCGCGACGACCGCCGCGCGATCGAATGAGAGACCCGCCGGCTTGCGGGCGAGCTTATCCTCGCGGGCCGCGGCGTACTCGGCGAAGGAGCCTCGGCTGATGCCGAACACCTCGTCGCCCACGGCGAACCTGGTCACCGCCGAACCGACCGCGACGATCGTTCCGGCGACGTCGAGCCCCGGCACCTCGTTCTTCGGCCTGCGGAACCCGAAGCCGATGATGCGCATCAGGTAGGGCCGGCCCGTCATCAGGTGCCAGGTGCCCCGATCCAGACCCGCGGCACCCACTCGCAACAGCACTTCGTGCTCGGCGATGGCTGGTCGGGCGATCCGCGCCGGGCGCAGGACCTCGGCCGAACCGTAGGAGTGCTGCACGATCGCCCGCATGGTGGCGTCTCTCGCAGGTCCGGTCGCGTCGACGGGTGCCCCGGTGGGTCGGTTCTCGGATGTCATGGCTGGATTCCTTTCGGATCGGCGGAACTGTCGGCCTTACGTGATAGAGAGCGTACCGTACTAAGTACGGGATGTACAGTACTAAGTACGGATCCCCTGGAATCGGAGGCACGATGGCACACGACGGCGGCGAGGGTGCCCCGGAACGCGCACCGCTGAGCCGAGATCGGGTGTTGCGCGGCGCGGTCGCGATCGCCGACGCCGGAGGCCTCGGATCACTGACCATCCGCTCGCTCGCCCAACACCTCGGCGTCAAGCCGATGTCGGTCTACCACTACGTCGCCAACAAGGACGAGATTCTCGACGGCATCGTCGATCTCGCGTTCGGCGAGATCGAACTACCCGAGGCCGGCGGCGACTGGCGCACCGAGATGCGTCGGCGCGCGAACTCGGCCCGCCGGGTGCTGAGCTGCCACCCCTGGGCGATCGCGCTGTTGCAGTCGCGTATGAACCCGGGTCCCGCGACCCTGCGACACCACAACGCGTTCATCGGCACCCTGCGGGTGGCGGGCTTCTCGGTGGAGTCGACGGCCCATGCGTTCGCCCTGATCGACAGCTACGTGTTCGGATTCGCGCTCTCCGAGGCGGCGCTGCCCATCCACGGCCCGGACAGCGTCGCCGACATCGCCGAATCGATGACGGAGCAGTACTTCGACGAGGAGAGCTACCCTTACCTGCACGAGTTCACCACCGAGCACGTCATGCGCCCCGACTACGACTTCGGCACCGAGTTCGCGTTCGGGCTCGACCTGATCCTCGACGCGCTCGCCGATCGGACCGGCCCCGCAGCCGACACCAGCTGAGGTCGAGGATCAAATCCGCGGGCAACGCGCCGCGCCGCTTCGGGAGGCTAGACCCGGAACATCGCCCCACGAACTAACACTGTCCACCAACACGATTCAGCGGTCGATCATCGTCTCGATGACTGCCGACGGTGCTCGACACCCAGCAACCGTCGAGTCGCCGAAAACGAGCATCGCCCATGTTCGTGTATCGTCGAGATTGCTGGAGGCATCTCGTGTGCGGCTGGTCGTGGCCGTGTCGTCTCTCATTCGAGTTCCGGCGCGACGAGGGTGCGCGATCCGCCAGAATGATTCGACGTACTGGCCCGAGAGGATCGCCATCACACAGTCTGCCGTACCGCCCGACATCTACTTCGCTCCGGCGGAGCAGGAAACGAGCGAGGAGATTCAACGCCCCTCGGCGGCCTTGGTTGCGCGTCTACGCGAACATCCGGAAGTCGTCCGCTACCGGGGCAGGTACGCGCTGTCGATCGCGACCACCACGCCATGGCAGGCGATGATCGAAGACCTGCTGTTCGTGCGGGGTGTTCTCGACGCCGCGGGGATCTCCTACCTGCTCGTCAGAGGCAACGACGAGCGTCCGGTCATCGCCGTCGACTGGTCGAATCGCAGGGCACTGCGTGCGGCGCTGGTGACCGCCTGCCGCGATGAACCGTTCTACTCCAAGACGGTCGACGCCAAGAAAACGAAGGCATTGCTCGTCGGTGACGGAGCACTGTCCACCACCTCGCAATCCCGCATATTTCGCCTCTTTCGCCCTCGGGTGCACGTCGGCAGCGGATTGAGCTACGGTGCGGCGACCGGCGTGCAGATCGAGCTGTGGGCCTTCACCGACGGGAATATCGTACTACCCGTCGAGAATTCGCTGACACGGCGCTCGGTGCGGCGCGACGAGGTGATCCGGGGCAGCGTGGAGCGGTTCGGTCTCAGCTGGCCGACCATCGAGACTATGTTCGCCGAGCACGCGTCCGATATCGCGTTCGACATCGACATGGTCTTCTCTTGGGTCGACGGGTCGGACCGGGACTGGCAACGGACCAGGTCGTCACACATGGAGAGGTTCGTCGCGGGCGACGGCGACGACCACGAAGCACGGTTCCGCCAGGTCGACGAGCTACGGTACGCGCTGCGTGGGGTCTATATGTATGCGCCGTGGATCCGCCGAATCTTCGTCGCGACAGATTCCGCCAGACCCGGCTGGCTTGCCGACGATTCCCGGGTCACCTTCGTGCGAAGTGCGGACTTCTTCGCCGATCCTTCGGTGTTGCCCACCTATAATTCGCAGGCTGTCGAGGCTCAACTCCACCTCATCCCGGGCCTCGCCGAGCACTTTCTCTACTCGAACGACGACATGTTCTTCGGCCGCCCGGTCGGACCGGAGATGTTCTTCTCGCCCGGCGGAATCTCGATGTTCATCGAGGACGAGACGCGAATCGGGTTGGGCTACAACGATGATCAGCGCAGCGGCTTCGAGAACGCGGCACGGGTCAACCGTCGTCTGCTGCTGCGGCGATTCGGGCGGATCACTACTCGCCACCTCGCGCACGCGCCCACCCCGTTGCGCCGAAGCGTGCTCCGCAAGCTCGAAGAGGAATTTCCGGAAGAGTTCGCGGCAACCGCGGCAAGCCCGTTCCGGGCAAGCGATAACGTGTCCGTCACCAACTCGCTGTATCACTACTACGCCCTGCTGGCCGGACACGCGGTGCTACAACGTGCTGCGCGCGTGAAATACGTCGACACCACCGTCAAGGCCGGACTCGCGGACATGAACCGGCTGCTGGCCAAACGTTCGACGGACCTCTTCTGCCTCAACGACGGAAGCTTTCCGGAAATCGATTCCGACGTCCGCGCGTTGGCGGTCACCCGGTTCCTCGAGACCTACTACCCGATCCCGGCGCCGTGGGAGAAGCCCGACCAGACCTAGCGTGCATGCGCCCGGGCGACGGCGGCGGGAATGCGCACGCCAGCCTCCGCGAGCCGGCGTGCCGTCTCGGTGGGCGAAACGTACTCGCCAACCGAGGTGTGGGTCCCCGTCGGTACAACCGAATGGACGACCGTGTCGTCGTAGACATGGACCATGTTGATCGACTGCGCGCCGTCGCGTCCCCGCAGCGCCCCGGTGGGGACGGTGAGATCTTGGGTGTAACAGGTCGCCGACGCCACCGAGACCGGGATCCCGGCGAATGTTGCAGTCGTCGAGTAGTGCAGATGCCCCGCCAGGATCGACCGCACGTCGGTGCCGCTCAGCACCTCGGCGAGGTCCTTCTGATCACGCAGCTCCACGAGGATCGCGAGATCCAGGACGCTCGGCACCGGCGGATGGTGCAGCGCGAGAATCGTGCCGTGCCGAGCCGGTCGCGCCAGTTCGCTTGACAGCCAGTCGAGTTGGGCCTGAGTGATCTCGCCGTAGTGGTGCCCGGGAACGGTCGAATCCAGGGTGACGACTCGGAGTCCGTCCAGGTCGTAGACCGCGTCGACCGGCTCGTCGGAGGGCTGCTGATCGAGCAGGACAGTGCGGAAGCCGGCCCGCGCGTCGTGGTTTCCTATCGCCCAGATAACTTGTGCCCCCAGCGACTCCGCGACCGGCAGCACTATTGAGCGCAGCGTCCGGTAGGCATCGGGCTCGCCCCTGTCGGCAAGGTCACCGGTGAAGATCAGCGCATCCGGCCGGGCATGTGATGCCGCGAGTTCGGCGAAGATCCGCCGCAACCGGGCTTCGCTGTCCACCGCACCGTAGAGCTCGTCGCCGTCACCGACGAGGTGCGTGTCGCTGATGTGCACCAAAATGTGGGTCGGGCGTGGATACTCTGCCGTCCGAACGGTCATCGGCCCTCTCGTTTCGCCTCGCCCGACGACAAGCGTCGCAATCGCAACACCTGCGTACCACGCACAGTAGTCATCGGAAGCCCACCGTGCCGAAAGGGATCGTCGGCGCGGCTCATCGCATGGTGTTCGCCGACACCAACCCGACTTCGCCGCCGAGGACCTGGCCGGCTTCCATGACGGTCATGTTCGGTACGGCGGCGTCGCGGCCGTCTCACCCAGTGCGGGTGAGACGGCGGTGACCGGGGCATCCTAGACTCGAGCGTGTCGAGAGGCCGAGGAATTCTGCTTGCGATCGTGGTTGGTCGCCGGGGGAGCGTCCGGCCTGGTTCCAGTGCCAGACGTTCGTTGCGGCGCACTTCGACGGTCGTCTGGCTCCAGACGGTCGATGGACGATGCATGGGAGATCAGTGGAATGACCGAAGAAATTGACGAGCTGGGTCCGGTCGACTGGATCGTGGTGGAGTTTCCCGGCAGCAAGTTCCAGGGCGAGATCGCGCCCGCGCTGGGCGACCTCGTCGAACGGGGCCTCGTGCGCGTCTTGGACCTGCTCGTGTTGAAGAAGGACACGGACGGGACGCTCGAGGCGTACGAGATCGCCGACCTGGACGAGAGCGAGATCGGTGAGTTGCGGTCCTACGAGACCGAGTTGGCGATGCTGCTCAGCGAGGACGATGTCGAAGCGGTCGCTGCCGCGGTCGAGCCCGGGAGCGCGGCGGCGTTGCTGGTCTGGGAGAACGTGTGGGCCGCCCCGTTCGCGTCGGCCGTGCGCCGTGCCGGTGGA
>DATDBL010000396.1:0-2374 GCA_036524855.1 Aldersonia sp.
CAGAACCGCTTCGGATCCGGCGTTTCGTCCTTGCAGGCGACCAAGTCGCGTGCCTTCGCGGTGAGAACCAGATGCGGCTTCACCCCCCCCACGGTGGGGGCGGCACCGGAGGCCAGGAACAGATCGAGCATCGTGGCGAACCCGTCGGCGTTGCGTTCGGACGGGGTGCGCTCGTCGGGGGTGCCGTCCGCCGCCGGGGCCGGCTTGGACAGCGGCGAGAGCGCGGTGCGCAGCTTGTCCCCGTTGACGGCGTCGAAGTCGCCGACGAGGCGGGTCCGTCCCGACCGGGTCCGGGAGATCTCGAGGTAGTTGCGGGTGGTGTCCTCCGACGGGGTGTCGGTCTCGCGGGGTCCGAACCGCAGCGCCAGGTCGCGGCCCTTCTCGGCCACCAGTTACGGGGCGTGCACCCCCGCCACCGCCAGCAGCGTCTCGATCGCCGCCGCGCGGATCGTCGCGTCCAACTCCGGTGCGGCGCGGTCGATCGCGGCCATCGCCGTCACGATCGCGGCGGCGTGCTCGGCGGAGATCTCCCCGGCCCGCAACGCCTCGGCCACGGTGGGGAGTGTTTCGAGGCCGACGGCGGTGTGCACCATCCGTTTCGCGGTGCCCGGGTTGGTGGTGCCGGTGTTGGCGAACCAGTCCCCGGTCGTCTTCGACCCCAACTGCTTCGCCAGACCACGCGTGTCGATCTGCGCCAACACCCGCAACTTCAAACTGGCCAGCACGTTCTCGGCGACCACGATCTCCCGCAACCCCGAGATCAGCTCCTGATCCTCGAGCGCGCCCGCATCCACGGCCGACCACTCGGCCGGCTGCGAGGCGGGAATCAGAACCATGACCCGAACGTAGCGGCGAGCACCGACACGTTTCGGCGCCGTGGCACCCCTCGACCACCCGCACGGAGAGCTGTTATCGGATTGTGATCTAGCGTCTCGGCGTGCGAGTACCACGTGTCGAAGAACGCGCGGAGCGCCATGGGTCACCGAGTCCGGGGCGCCGGCCGATCGAGCTTGTCGTAGAGACCGTCTTCCTCGCCCATGTCGTACGAAGAATCTGCACGTGCGAGGAGCTCATTGCCGTGGACGAGACGTTCTCCGGGCTGCAGCACGGAGAGCGAAAGCACGCCACGTCGACCCTCATGGGCGGCCGGGATGGCTGTCGCGGTGGAGGAACGAGCGGGCCATCGGCAGCCTTGACCCAGAACTTCTCCTTGGACGCCAGGGGCTCGTCACTTGTCGATGGCGACCGGCCGCCGGCGGCCCGCACCCAATTGTCGATCGCCTCGACGTGCCAGTCTCGACCACGACGATCCAGCATGCCACCCCCGGCGCTCCCGTCTCCGACAGAATCCCCGCCACTAGACTGACCCGGTGTCCAACCCGCAGCAGCGCACCGCTCCGGTGCTCGTCGTCGACTTCGGTGCGCAGTACGCACAGCTGATCGCGCGCCGCATCCGCGAGGCGAACGTCTACTCGGAGGTCGTGCCGCACACCGCGACCGTGGAGGAGATCGTCGAGCGCAGGCCGCTCGCCGTCGTCCTGTCCGGCGGACCCTCGAGCGTATATGCAGACGGCGCACCGCAACTCGACCCGAGGCTGTTCGACCACGACATCCCCGTCTTCGGCATCTGCTACGGCTTCCAGGCGATGGCGCAGGCGCTCGGCGGCACGGTCGCCCAGACCGGGACACGGGAATACGGACGTACCGAACTCAGCGTCGACGGCGGCATCCTGCACGGCGGACTGCCGACGCTGCAACCGGTCTGGATGAGCCACGGCGACGCCGTCACCGACGCCCCCGCCGGGTTCGAGGTCACCGGCACCAGCGCCGGCGCCCCGGTGGCGGCGTTCGAGAACCCGCAGCGCCGCCTCGCGGGCGTTCAGTACCACCCCGAGGTGCTGCACTCGCCGCACGGGCAGCAGGTGCTGAGCCGTTTCCTGCACGACATCGCCGGCATCGCCTCCACCTGGACCGCCGCCAACATCGCCGAGGTCCTGATCGAGCAGGTGCGCACGCAGATCGGCGACGGCCACGCGATCTGCGGGCTGTCCGGCGGCGTCGACTCCGCTGTCGCCGCCACCCTGGTGCAACGCGCCATCGGCGACCGACTGACCTGCGTCTTCGTCGACCACGGACTGTTGCGGGCGGGCGAACGCGAGCAGGTGCAGCGCGACTTCGTCGCAGCGACTGGCGCGCAACTGGTCACCGTCGACGCCGTCGACAAGTTCCTCGGCGAGCTCGAGGGCGTCGCCGACCCGGAGGAGAAACGCAAGATCATCGGGCGCGAGTTCATCCGCAGCTTCGAGGGTGCGGTCGCTGAGGTTGTCGGCAAGACGATGACCCAGGGTGCGACGGGAAAAGTCGAGTATCTCGT
>DATDBL010000397.1:0-4523 GCA_036524855.1 Aldersonia sp.
TGCTGGGCGCCATCGAAGTCGACGCATGGCAGGTGAACGTGCCGGTATGTGTCGCGACCGGGCGGCCACGGCCGGATCGTCTCGCCCAAGCTCGCCGCCGCAAACCGCCCACCACGGCGTCGACGCCACCATCACCCCGACGACGGGCTGTGCTGCGACCGCGACAGTCGCGATCACGCGACCGAGCGGCGCAACCCGACCCCTTGTTCTCCGGGGTCGCCGAACGGCGCCCCTACCGCGTGCTTGCCCGCGTCCCGGGCGATCGGGTCGCGCACAGCTTCTCCCTGTGCTGGGCTCGCGCTCGGCCCGCATCAAACCGTCACACCAGCGGGCGCTGGGTGTGGTGTCGCCGCGCGAAGTCGGTGATTACACGTGCGAGGGCGGCTGGGTTGCCCAGCGGGAGGAGGTGGTTCTCGCCGTCGATCGTGGCGACCTGGGCGTGCGGGATCATCGTCGCGAGGTGCGCGACGAGGCGGTGCACGGGTGGGGGGCTGGCGCCGCCCTGAACCAGCAGGACGGGTTGACCGATCTCGGCGGCGAGGTGCCCGCCGAACGGCCATTCCGCGACAGCCTGCATTTCGTCGGTGAAGAAGAACCCGCAGCCCTGTTCGGCCCGGGCCAGACCGTCGGCGCCCAGCGTGGCAGCCAGAATCGTCCGGTAGTCCCGGCCGCAGATGACGCTCATGAAGGCGTCGAACGCGGATCGCAGGTCCCCGCTGGTCGCCGCGGCGATGGCGCCGCCGATGACGGGTCCCAGCGCGGCGCGCAGCGGCTCGACATCTTCGGGTGCGGCGAGCGGGTCGATCAGCGGGGGCTCGACCAGCATCAGGCTGTCCACGAGCTCGGACCGGTCCAGTGCCAGCTGCAACGCGATGACCGACCCGGAGGAGTGCGCCAGGATGTCGGCGTGTTCGATGCCCAGGGTGTCCAGCAGCGCCGCGCAGTGTGCCGCGTGGTCGGCGATCGTGACATGGCCGAGCGGCGCGGGACCGGCGGTGTAACCGGCGCGGATCACCCGGATCACCCGGAAACCATCCAGCGTCGGGCCGTCGGCGACCGGGGCGAACCAGCCACCGAATACCCCGCCGTGCAGCAGCAGGATCGCTGGACCGTCTCCGCGGTCGGTGTACTCGATGGCGGCACCGGCGAGCGGCAGGACGTGCGGTGGGTGAGCGGGGTGGGTCATGGCTGTCTCGATTCGGGTCGGGGGGTGGAAAATTCAGTCGGCGTAGAGCCGGATTTCGATGCCGTCGGGGTCGTGCAGGCCGATGAGCACAGACCCCCCGTCGTGGCCGGTGACGATCCCGCCGTGTGGTTCACCGAGGTCGTCGAGATGGGCACGCCAGGCCTCGACGTCGGCGCGGGCGGGCACCGCGAGGGCGATCGGATCGAATCCGGACAACACGGCCGCCCGCGCGGGGTCGTGTCGGACGGCGAGCCGAACCGCGCCGCTCGGATCGCGCAGGGCCAGCCCGGCCACCACCCCGTGCTCGACGAACTCGAATGCGACCTCGAAACCGAGGACGCGCCGGTACCAGTCGCGGCTGCGGAACACGTCGGCCACCGGCAGCTTCACGTGATGGAACCCGCAGACCTCGCTCATTACCCGGCCCCTTTTGTTGTAGTACTGCTCTAGAGGTATACTCCATGGAATGGGAGATCCCGTCAAGGGCACCCTCCGCCGCCCGGCCACCCGGCGCGGGGAGCAGGCTCGCGCCACCCGGCGCCGCATCATCGATGCCGCCGCCATGCTGTTCATCGACAACGGCTACCCACCGACGACACTGAGCCAGATCGCCGAAGCGGCCGGGGTCGCGGTGCAGACCGTCTACTTCCACTTCGGGAACAAACGGACCGTGCTCAAGGAGGCCGTCGACGTCGCCGCGGTCGGCGACGACGAACCGGTTCCCCTGCTCGACCGGCCGTGGCTCGAGCAGATCCGCGCCGAACCCGACCCGAATCGCGTGATCGCGCTCTGGGTACAGACCTCCCGAACCATCCTCGACCGAATCGCACCGATCATGCGGGTGGTCCGCGACGCCGCCGCCGGGGACCCCGACATGGCCGACCAGTGGGCGACCAACCAGCAGCAGACCGACACCGCCAACCGGCTGTTCGCGCAACTGCTCGCGGACCGAGGCGCACTGAAACCCGACCTCTCGGTCGACGAGGCCACCGACATCGTCTTCGCCCTGCTCAGCATCGAGCTGTATCTGCTGCTCACCGGGACCCGCGGCTGGACCCCGCAACGCTGGGAAGGCTGGATAACCGCCACCCTCGCTGCCACGCTGCTCCGGTAGGTCACTCGGCTACCTCGACGGGGACCCCAACCGACACCACGCTGCCGATCCCGAGTGCCCCACCGACATCGACCGGCGGTTCCGTCCGTAAGAGAACCCCATCCGGTCGTGGGCCGGCAGCGAGGCCGCGAAACGCCAACGATCCTCGGGCGCTGGGAAATTCGCGTCCGTAAGGGATCGTTCACCGGACAAATCGTGGCTCGAGACGCCCGTTCTGTGCGCGGTGAACGATCCGCTTCGTTCCTTCCAGACCGGCGCCTGCCGGCGGGCCTTACGTTTGTAAAACCGCGACGACTCGTCGCCTCCCCGACACCGCGCACGCATGCGCCAGCACACGATACCGGTGATCTAGACCGAGAATTGACCCGCGAGAGTGCTGGCTGGCAACCACTCGGGGCCGTCGAACACGAACCCGGTGCAACGGCCGGTAAGACGCAGCAGCAAACGTAGGTGAGGATCTGTCTCGGTGGGGTTGGCGCGCACGACGGTGAGGTCGTATGCGCCGCGCTGGATCACCGAGTGGACATAGTCGACGAGGGGGTCGGGGACGAACCCAAGATGCAGGGTGCCGTCAACGATCCTCACCGCGCGCGGGTTCACTTCGTTGGTCCGCTCGGGCTCCAACGTCAGGCGGGCACCTTTGCAAGTCCGGGTGATGCGCGCGCTAGCATCGAACTGCGGGTCCGCTCTCGAGCCCGCACGAAGCGGGACAACATCCGCCTCGGCGGAACACTCCGCGAAGGTCGAACGTCAGTCAGTTCGCGAAGTCGGGGGTCACGGTCCTTCTGTGGTGGCCTCGACAGTGTCCGCGCCGATCCGAACGAACAGCGTGGTGAGCGTGCAGATCAGGAACGCCATGAGCAGTAGCCGAACCCACAGTGCGTCCGACGGCCACGTGTCCGCCAGGACGGATATCGACAGGTAGATACCGGCTACCAACATCGCGGTGAGCGCGAACGAGAATCCGCGGACCCGTCGCACAGTCCAGAACAGCTCGGACCTGCCGATGTTCGCTCGACGCTTCAACTTTTCGCGGTAGCTGGACTCCCACGCCAGCGCAAGCAGAAGGACTGGCAGCACCTTTGCCAGCGCAGCGTAGAACTCGCGGTGCATTTGCTCGCTCCTCGAATACTCAGCGACAATATCGGCAACGTTTCGCGCCTCAGCGCCCCATCGTGACACCGATCGTCGCGGCTCGGCTCCGCCGGTTGACTTCGGGCGTGTCTCACGCCCGCGGCGGATCGGTGATCGGACCTATTCCGCGTGCTTACGCAACTTAGGCTCAGCAGATGGCGCGCAGAGGTGTGTTCGACCCGACCGACCGCGACGTGTTCAATGAGCAGACACAACGTTTCGACTGGAGCCTCCTGCAAATCGGCAACGTGCACCGGTATGACACCGCATTCCAACTCGATAGCGCCTGCCTCAGGCTCACCGATCTCGGCTATCTCGTGCACCGCATCGACGCCCATGGATGGGTCACCGTCGCGGACATGCACACCGCATTCGCGCAGACGCTGTCCTTTCCCGCTTACTACGGACGAAACCTCGACGCATTCAACGACGTGCTCTCCGACGTCGCCAGGTTCGACTACGGCAGCGATCCCAACAGCGCTGGCACCGCTCTCGCCGTCGCCGGGTACGACACTCTCGCTGAAATCGATCGACGTACCGCCGGCGTGGTTCTCGACATCTTCGCGGTTCAAGCGCGCTTGGCGGCGCTCTACGCGCACCCGATGCTGTGCCTGGTCGAATCCACGGTGGCCGACTATCCCCCGGTGGGCGGCCGTCCGGTCTACCTCGGCAGCGTCTGGGATGTCGAGCCGGATCCGCCGGCACCGTTCCACGACGAGGATCTGGTGGAGAACGTGGTGCAGATCTATGCCGACGAAACCGGCGCGTCCAAGTACGCAGCAACGCTGCGTGAAGTCGTTGCCGACACTCTCACGCCCCTCGGTCGGTGGCAGATCCTCGATCCCGTCCTGGCCTCCGAGCGCACCGCACTCTTCCACGCTCAGCATCGACCGGAACCGCCCCCACCGGGAACCCGGCTGTGGGAGATCTTCATCGGTCTCCGTGGCACCGGCGATCACAACATCCTCGGCGACCAACTCGTCCATGTTCTGTCCGACGCCGGGTTGCATTTCGATCAATTGACAACCAGGTTCTACGCTGCCGGAACCGAGGAACTCGGGCATGCAATGAGCCAGTACCACGATCTCC
>DATDBL010000398.1:0-10333 GCA_036524855.1 Aldersonia sp.
CCCAGGTGATGCCATGCGCCTCGAAGGCGGTGGCCAGCGTCGCGCTGCCCTCGCCGACGAGGGGGCTGCCGTCGCGCAGGTCCGTGTACTTGACCATGCCCGTGACCTCGCCGACCTCGGCGGTGCCGTCGTCGATCTTCCAGGTCACCTCGACACCCGCGCGGCGAGTGGATTCGAGCAGCTCGGCAAGATCGGCGGCGCGGGGTTGCGGGTTGTGCTCGGGGCCGACGCCGTCGCTGCGCAGCACGCCGAGCAGGCCGCGGATCTCGTTGAGCGCCTCGCGCGCGGTGGCACCGATGGAGTCGAACTCGGCGCGCACCTCGTCGGTGACGCTCGTCAACCGGTAGGGCGCGCTCTGCGCCTGCACCACCACCAGCGACATGTGGTGGGCGACGACGTCGTGTAGGTCGCGGGCGATCTGCGCCTTCTCCTCGAGGATTGCGCGGCGGGCGCGTTCGAGTTCGCTGACCTCCTCCTGGCGGGCGAGTTGGCGCCGCGAGAGCGCGAGCCAGCGGATCAGCAGCGCGAACGCCACCACCGCGGCGAACACCACCGGCCACACCAGCCTCGCGCCGGACGGCATGTAGGCGACGAACAGCAGCACCGTCGATGCCCAGACCACCCCGATCACCGGCAGCGCCATCCGCAGCGCGACCCCGAACACCAGCACGATCAGCGCGATGATGTTCACGACCTGCCACGGGATGTCGTTGCCGGGCTGGTTCCCCACCAGCGTGCCCATCACCAGCGCGGCCGAGGCCGAGATCGCCCAGCCCAGCGCGGGATTGGCGCGCAGCAGCACCAGCGGACCCACCGCTGCGGCGGCCATGACGGGCTGCAGCGGGGCCGCGAGTGTGTGCGTGACGTGCAGGGTCGACCAGCCGACGATGAACAGCACGAGGGTCGCGAGGCAGATGAGGATGTCGAGCAGCAGTGCCGGCGGTACCCGTCGTGCGGGGCGGGCAACAGCGCGGAAGGCCCGGCGAGTTGTGCGCATATCTCGACACTAGGAACCACACCGCCCGATGTCGTCATACCGTGGAGGGATATCCATCCGCGACCACGGAGGGAGATGCCGGTGAGCAAGCGCGTCGTCGCCCGCCAGTGCACGCTGTGCGAGGCGCACTGCGGGATCCGGGTGCACGTCACCGGCGAGCGGATCACCCGCATCGACGGCGACCCCGACGACGTGCTCTCGCACGGCTACATCTGCCCCAAGGCGACGGCACTCGCCGACCTGCACCGCGACCCCGACCGGTTGCGGCGGCCACTGCGGCGCATCGGCGACGAGTGGGAGGAGATCGACTGGGGTGAGGCGTTCGACCTGATCGGTGCCCGGTTGCGCAACGTGCGGCGCCGCCACGGTCGCAGCGCTGTCGCGATGTACATGGGCAACCCGGCGGCGCACAGTTCGTCGGCGCTGTACGGGATCGCGCTGCGGGCGGTGTTGCGGACCCGCAACTTCTACACCGCGTCGTCGATCGATCAGTTCCCGCAGGAGTTCGCGGCGTGGAAGATGTTCGGCGCGAACCTGTTGATGCCGGTCGCCGACGTCGACCGCACCGACCGGTTGTTGATCCTGGGCGCGAACCCGGCGGTATCGAACGGGTCGGTGACGACCATGCCCGACGCCCGCGGCCGCATCCGCGCGGTGCGCGACCGCGGCGGCACGGTGGTGGTGGTCGATCCTCGACGCACCGAAACCGCGCGCCTCGCCAACGAACACGTCGCGGTACGGCCCGGCGGGGATCCGTTCCTGTTGCTGGGCATGCTGCACGTGCTGTTCGCCGACGGCTTGGCCCGACCGAAGACGACGGTGCCGCAAAGCGGGTGGGTCACGCTCGCCGATCTGGTGCGATCCTGCACACCGGCGGCGATGTCGGCGCGGGCCGGGGTCGAGGCGGCGACGATCGAACGGCTCGCACGCGAGCATGCCGCGGCGCGCAGCGCGGTGGTGTACGCGCGAATCGGAGTGTGCCAGCAGACCACCGGGACACTCACGCACTGGCTGGTCAACGCGCTGAATGCGGTGACCGGCAACCTCGACAGGCCGGGCGGGCAGATGTTCGCCACGCCCGCGGTGGACGCCGCGCAACTGCTGCGCTGGTTCCGCACCCGGCACGGCCGCTGGACCGACCGCAGCGGCCGGCGCAAGGCGTTCCGCTCCGAACTGCCGGTGGTGGGCCTCGCCGACGACATGCTCACCGAGGGGCGTGGCCGCATCCGCGCGCTGATCACCTACGCCGGCAACCCGGCGCTGTCCACGCCGCAGCGGGGCCGCCTCGATGTGGCGCTGGACCAGTTGGACTTTCACGTCGCGGTGGACATGTACCTGACGGAGACGTCGCGCCACGCCGACGTCGTGCTGCCGCCGGTGTCGCACCTCGAACGCGAGGAGTTCGACGTGCTGTTCCCGGTGTTCTCCGTGCGCAACAACGCACGGTTCAACGCGCGGGTGTTCGAGCCGGCGCCGGATGCCAAGGAGGACTGGCAGATTCTGGCCGGCATCATGGCGGAGGTCTTGCCCCTGCCCGCGCGCCGGCTGACCGCGCCGCTGGTGCGAGCCTTGGCCGACCGGTTGAGCCCGTTGCGGCTGACCGCGCCCGCGCTGGCGATCGGCCCGTACGGCGTGCTCCGCCGCGGACCGCGCGGACTGACGATCGGCCGGATCCGGCGCACCCCGGGTGGCGTCGACCTCGGACCGTTGCGCCCGCGGCTGCGGTGGCTGATCCGCACCCGCGACCACCGTGTGCATCTGGCTCCGCCCGAGTTCGTCACGGAGGCACGGCGTCTGCTCGACACGCCGGAAGCGACGGTGCCCGAGTTCGATCTGCGCCTGATCGGGCGCCGGCACCTGCGTTCGAACAACTCGTGGATGCACAACATCGAACCGCTGGTGAAGGGCCGCGACCGCTGCACAGTACTCATGCACCCCGACGACGCCGCCGCCCGCGGACTGACCGACGGGCAGCAGGCACGGGTGCGTTCGGCGGTCGGATCGATCGAGTTGCCGGTCGAGGTGAGCGACGAGATCCGTTGCGGCACGGTCGCAATCCCACACGGCTGGGGCCACGACGAGAAGGGCGTCGGCTGGTCCACCGCCGCCGCCCACCCGGGCGTCAACGTCAACCTCCTACACGACCCCGACGTCGTCGACACCTTCACCGGCAACGCCGCCGTCAACGCCACCATGGTCGCGATAGGCCCCCCGCGTGCAAGCCGGCAGCGAGGACGACGGTGACGACCGAGGCGACCGTCCGACGGATCCGACGGCACGTGGTTACTCGGGTGGGAATACCGCTTCGATGTGGGCGGCACCGGTTGCGGTGCGGGTCCAGAACACCTTGTACGGCGGGTGGCCGACCACGGGGATCCGAAACACGATGCGGCCGGCGTTGTCGGTGAGGGCACCGGACATCTTCTGGGCTTGGCCGGGGTATTCGAGGATGAGTTCGAGCGCGTCGACGATCGCGTTCCACAACGCGGGATCGGCGGTGGTCTCGAGCGCGTCGAGTTGGTCGGCGGCGACTTGTGAGTACGCATGGTCGGTCACTTGCGGCGGTAGCTCCGGGTGACGGTCGGTGCGGCGGCGGCGCGCGTCAACAGGTCGCGCAGCTTCGGGTCAGTGTCGTATTCGGCCTGTGCGGCGGTGACGACACGGGCGGGTTCGAGCAAGATCGATCCGTCCTCGAAAGCGCGGAGCGAGAACGTCTCGTTCGGGTGGCCGGGCAAGACGACGCGGCTGCGCGCGTCGGTGCTCACGATCTGGGCGTCACTCACATATCCATAATACCCAACTGCCCATAATCCCACAATGGGCGGTGTGTTCGAACAACACCCGCTTGACGCAGCTCATACCTGGGAGGCAGGCCCATACCCCGCCGCAGGGTGAGGCGGCCGAGCGAGGCGCGTTCCTAGCGTCGGGATCATGTCCGCAGTCCGAGTCCTGCCCGTCGTCGGAGCGATGCTCGTTGCCACGTCGGCGGTTTCGGCCCTCTCCGTGGGCTCCGCGCCGGCTGCCGCCGCGACCGTGCCCGCCACCGGCGACTTCGCAACCGTCATGGGGTACCGACCCACCACCGTCGACGGCGTGCTCGTCAAGCCGACCGGATCGTGTTCGTCGCCCGTCCCGCTTCCCGCGGAGTTCACGACGGCCTGCCGCGCCCACGACCTCGGCTACGACGAACTGCGCTACGCCGCCCGCATCGGCACGCCCCTGCCGGCGGCCGCCCGCCCCGATCTCGACGACGCCCTCGACGCCCGGATGCACGCGGCCTGCACGACGCGGGCGGAACTCCTACCGCGGCTGCGGTGCTCCACGATGGCGACGGTCGCCGCAAATGTGGTGCGCGCCAACACGGTCCGCGAGGGATACGGGAGCCCACGATGAACGTGCGACCGCCCACGGTCGCGGCGACCGTCGTGACGACCGCGATGATCCTGGTCTCGCTCGCACCGGGCCTGCTCCCGCGCCCCGCCCTCACCCAGGCCGTGTTCAGCGGCGCCCTCGTCGCACTGGGGTTGGCGACCACCGCAATCGTGCGTCGTCACTCACCACACAACCCGCAACGAGCCCAACCGCCGTTCCTGATCGGCGCCGCGGCGGTCATCGCCACCACGGCGCTGGCTGCGGCGCAGTGGCAGAACGGGTTACGCGAAACGATGGGCGTATCGACTGTCGGGTGGGCGCACTGGGGTGTGGTCGCGATCGGTACGGTCGCGGTGGCCGCCGGACTGTCGGCCGTCGCACGGGCGCTGCGCTGGGTGATCGGATTCCTCCGCCGCAGCCGCTTCGGCATCCCGACGCTGGTGGTGCTGGCGCTGCTCGCGGCGAGTACCCGCTTCGCTGCGGTGATACCCACGTCCGCCGACACGCTCGGACCGCAGGGCGAGCGGTTCGTGTCCGGCGGCACATCGTCGAGCACGCGGGTGTACGTCGGCGTCGACGCGGCCCCCGATCCGGCGGGCCGGGCCGCCCTGGCCGTCGAACAACTCGACCGCACCGGTGCGCTGCGCCAACCCAACCTGGTGATCGCGGTACCGACCGGATCCGGTTGGATCGACGAGAACGCCGCGACGGGGCTCGAGCGTCGCTTCGGCGGTGCGGTCGCGATCGTTGGCGTCCAGTACTCGACCGCACCGAGTTGGGTCGGCTTCCTGTTCGACCGCGCCACCGCAACCGAATCCGCCCGCGCCGTGTTCGACGCCGTCGCGGCGCGGGTGGCGCAGCTACCGGCGGACCGGCGACCGACGCTGTACGTCTACGGGCAGAGCCTCGGCGCGCTGGGCGGCGCCGGCGTGTTCCGTGACGGCGCCGACCAGGACCGCCGCACCTGCGCGGTGCTGTGGGCGGGACCGCCCGCCGGTGCCGTTCCGGCGCAAGGGGCCACGGTGCTGGCCAACCGCTCGGATCCGGTGGTGTGGTGGTCGCCCCGACTCCTGGTGCGTCCTCCCGACCTCGCCGCCACCCGCTCGGATGCGCCCATCCCGCCTTGGATTCCGCTCGTCGGATTCCTGCAGACCAGCGTGGACCTGCTCGGCGCGCTCGACGCCCCGGCCGGGCACGGCCACCGCTACGGCCTCGACCAAGGGACCGCAATGGGGGCCTGCGGGTCGTGAGCCCGCGGTCGAGGCTGACCACCCCGGCGGCCAACGGCCGAAAGTCCCTTCGAATCCCTCGATCGGACCCTGTACCCGACTCGCCCCCGCCGGGCACGGTCGGTTCATGCACACAGCAGCTACAACGGCGCCGAAAGAAACCGGCGACGCATGGCGGGTCGTCTACCACGGCTACGATCCGGGCCAGGAGGGGCTGCGTGAAACCCTGTGCACCGTCGGCAACGGCTACCTCGCCACCCGGGGTTGTGCACCCGAGGCCCGCGCGGACGAGGTGCACTATCCGGGGACGTACGCGGCGGGCGTGTACAACCGGCTGATCGACCGGATGCAGGGCAGGGAGATCGACAACGAGAGCCTGGTCAACCTGCCCAACTGGCTGTCGGTGACGTTCCGCATCGACGGCGGAGCGTGGTTCGACATCGACGCCGCCAACCTGCTGCACTACCGGCAGACGCTGGACGTCGCCCGCGGCGTGCTCGAACGCGAGTTCCGCTTCCGCGACGACGCGGGCAGAACCACCCGGGTGACCCAGCGCCGCTTCGCCGCGATGCACCTCCCGCATGTCTGCGCGCTGGAACAGACGATCCGGGCCGAGGATTGGGCGGGGACGCTCGAACTGCGCTCGATCGTCGACGCCGGCGTCCAGAACTCGCTCGTCGAGCGGTACCGCCATCTCGCGAGCCGGCACCTCACACCGGTGTCCGTGACCCGGCCGTCGGCGGACTCCGTCGTCGTCACGGTCGCGACGAACCGGTCGCGGATCGAGGTCGCCATGGCCGCGCGCCACGAGGTGTGGTGCGGCGGCGGTCGTGTCCGCGAGTTCACCTCGATCGAGGAGGACGGCCGCGCGGGACACCTCGCCGCGACCCGGATCGAGCGCGGCCAGCAGGTCACGCTCGAGAAGATCGTCACCGTCTACACCGGCCGCGACCATGCCGTTTCCGAACCGAGCGAGGAAGCGGCGCGCTGGTTGCCCCGCCTCGGACCCTTCGGCGACCTCCTCGGCGGACACGAACTGGCCTGGCGCCAGTTGTGGGAGCGGTTCCGGGTCGACGTCGACGACCACACCGAGGTCGCAAGCACGCTGCGTGTACACACCCTGCACCTGCTGCAGACCGTCTCAACGCATTCGATCGAACTCGACGCGGGCGTGCCGGCCAGGGGGCTGCACGGCGAGGCGTACCGGGGACACATCTTCTGGGACGAGATCTTCGTCTTCGCCGTGCTCAACCTGCGACTCCCGGCGCTGACTCGCGCGCTTCTGCAGTACCGGATTCGTCGGCTGCCCGAGGCGCGCCAAGCCGCCAGCGAGGCCGGCCACGCGGGCGCGATGTTCCCGTGGCAGTCCGGCAGCGACGGACGTGAGGAGAGCCAGCGCCTGCACCTGAATCCCGATTCGGGCCGGTGGAATCCGGATCCGAGCGCACGCGCTCACCACATCGGAATCGCGATCGCCTACAACGTCTGGCAGTACTACCAGGCCACCGGCGACCTCGACTTCCTCGCCGACGGCGGCGGCGAGATGCTCATCGAGATCGCGCGATTCTGGGTCAGCATCGCCGACTACGACGATGCCCGCGGGCGTCACGTCATCCGTGGGGTCATCGGCCCCGACGAGTTCCACTCCGGCTATCCGGACGCGCCGTACGACGGCGTCGACAACAACGCCTACACGAACGTGATGGCGATCTGGACCATCCTGCGGGCACTCGACGCCTTGGCCGCCCTCCCCGAGCATCCCCGCGCCGCGCTGCAGGAGAGCCTGGCTCTCGGGGCGGCCGAACTCGACAGGTGGCGACAGGTGAGCGCCACCATGTTCGTCCCCTTCCACGACGGGGTGATCAGCCAGTTCGAGGGCTACGAGGCGCTGGCGGAACTGGATTGGGAGCGCTACCGCCGCCGCTATCCCAACACGCAACGGATGGACCGGATTCTCGAGGCGGAGGGCGACGACGTCAACCGTTACCAGGTCTCCAAGCAGGCCGACGTCCTGATGCTGTTCTATCTGCTCTCCGCCGACGAACTGCGGGAGGTACTCGATCACCTGGGCTACACCCTCGCGCCCACCCAGATCCCCAAGATCATCGACTACTACCTGGCGCGCACCTCGCACGGATCGACGTTGAGCGCGGTCGTCCACGCGTGGGTACTGGCCCGGGCGAATCGGGACCGGGCCATGGAGTTCTTCGGCACCGTGCTCGACGCCGACATGGCCGACATCCAGGGCGGAACCACGCGGGAGGGAATCCATCTCGCCGCCATGGCCGGCAGCGTCGACCTCGTCCAGCGGTGCTTCTCGGGCCTCGAGATCCGGGCGGACCGCCTCATTCTCGCGCCCTGCTGGCCCGCACCGATGGGTCCACTCGCGTTCCGGATCATATATCGCGGAAACTGTGTCGAGATTGTGATCCGAGGCCGACGGGCGCAGGTCAGTGCCGATCCGGGCAACGCGTCCCCGGTGCGGGTCGGGTGCCGTGGGGTGGTGCACGACCTGCATCCCGGGAGACGAATCGACGTCGAGTGACCGAGACCGCGGACCATGCACCGGGTGGCTTTGGACCCTGGCGCCGACCGCGCCCACATGCGACAGTCGGGACGTGGATCGCTCAACACGCACAGGAGGTGGAGCGATGAACCGCCAAATGCCCGACGAGGCGACCGTCGAGGCCGCGATCGCGCTTGCGACCCGCGCCCCGTCGATCCACAACACCCAACCGTGGCATTTCAAGGTCGACGACTTTGGCGTGCACCTGTACGCGGATTCGACGCTGCGACTGCCCGCGACCGACCCGGACGGCCGCGACCAGTTGTTGAGTTGCGGCGCCGCGTTGCATCACCTGCAGGTCGCATTCGGGTCACTCGGCTGGGAGTGCGACGTTCACCGCATGCCGAGGCTCTACCACCACGACCACCTTGCGACGATCGAACTGTCGCCACACATCCCCACTCCCGAGCAGATCGATCTCGCCCGCGCGATCACGCGGCGGCGCAGCGATCGACGGCAATACGATTCGAAACCCGTTCCGCCCGGGCTGGTGCAGGAGCTGCTCGATCGCGCCGACGACCTGGGCGTCACCGCACGCGAACTCCCCGAGGGCGATCCGCGGGCCCGCCTGTCCGAGGCAATCCGCGCCGTCGGCCTGGTCCACGCCAACAACGCCGAGTTCCAGTCCGAACTCCACGCATGGACAGGCGGGCGCGGCACGGCGGACGGGGTGCCGGCAGCAAACGCCATCCGGTCCGCACCGGACGCCGAGTTCCCGAACCGTGCCTTCGCCAACGCTGCGTTCGATCAACCCGCCGGACCCGACGCGGCGACCGTGATCGCGCTCGGCACCGCGCGCGACGACCCGGAGGCGCGACTGCGGGCCGGCGAGGCCACCAGCGCGGTGCTACTGGCCGCGACGCGGCTGGGCATGGCGACGTGCCCGCTGACCGAGCCACTGGAGATCGCCGATATCAGGGCCGAACTCGGACGAGAACTGCTCGGAGCCAGGTTTTCTCAGCAGATCCTGATCCGAGTAGGCTGGCCCGACCCGGGCGCCGGGGAACTGCCGCAGACACCGCGCCGACCCGTCGACGAGGTGCTCGATCACCGCTGAGGCGTCGGGCCGGTAGGCGACCTGCCTGGTAGATCGTGGGTGTCTGGTCATCACTGTCTTTTGGCGAGGGTGAAGTTGAAGATGCCGGAATCGAATTCGTTGTAGGCCGCGTAGTCGAGCAGCTCGTAGAGCCGGGACCGGGTCTGCATCCGGTCCAGCAGCCCGGCCTGCGTGCCGGCGGAGGCGATCTCACGCAGCCCCGCCTCGATTGCCCCCATCGCCAGCCGCAACGTGGTTACGGGGTAGATGACGGCGTTGTAGCCGATCGCGTTCAGTGTCTGCGCCGAGATCAACTCGGACTTGCCGAATTCGGTCATGTTCGCCAACAGCGGCGTGTCCACCGCGGCCCGGAAATTCTCGAAGTCCGCCTCGGTATGCAGGGCCTCGGTGAAGATCAGGTCCGCTCCCGCCTGCGCATAGGCCTGGGCCCGCTCGATAGAGGCCTCGATGCCGTCGATGCCCGCGGCGTCGGTGCGCGCGCAGATCACGAAGTTGGGATCGCGCCGCGCCGACACCGCCGCCCGCAGCCGGCGCACCATCTCCTCGGTGGACACGATCGCCTTGCCGTCGAGGTGTCCGCAGCGTTTGGGGTTCACCTGATCCTCGAGGTGACACCCGGCGACGCCCGCGTCCTCGAGCACCGTGACGGTCCGGGCGGCGCTCATCGGTTCGCCGAATCCGGTGTCGGCGTCGACGAGCACCGGAAGGTCGGTGACGCGGGCGATCTGGCGGCTGTGCTCGGTGACCTCCGTCAGGGTCGTCAACCCGATGTCCGGGAGCGCGAGGGCGGCGGAAAACGCACCGCCGGAGACGTACACGCCCTCGAACCCGATCTCGGCGATCAACTTGGCGGTCAACGGATTGATCGCGCCCGGCAGGCGCTGGATGGTCCCCGACGTGAGCCCGGCCCGGAATGCGGCACGCCTGTCGGTGGCGGTGCTGGCCGTGGCAAACAGTCCGCTCATCGGAACAGCCCCTTCGGTGAGCGCGGTGCGCGGGCGAGCACGTCGTCGGACACGGTGAACGTGAGCTGCTGCAGCTCACCGGCTTTCAGGGTGGCGACACGCTGGGCGACGTCGAGGAAGCGGTCCTGCTCCGCGCGGTCGATCACG
>DATDBL010000399.1:0-78517 GCA_036524855.1 Aldersonia sp.
TGCGGGTGTTGGCGCAGATCGACACCCGTGGTCTGGCGAAACAACTGGGGTCGAAGACGACCGGGGACTGGTTCGCCAACACCGGCACCGCCAACCCGGGCACCGCGAAACGGATGGTGCACACCGCGGTCGGCCTCGAAACACTGCCGACGGTGGCGCAGGCCCTACGCGGTGGGGAGATCTCCGCCGAACACGCGGCCGCGATCGTGACGGCGATGGCCGCGATCGACCGCGCGGCACCGGAGTTGGACGAGACCGTGCGCGCGGCGGCGATCGAGACGCTGCTGGCGGTGGCGGCGGTGCACGCGCCGTACCTGGTGGCCGAGAAGGGCCGCGACCTGGCGCGGCGGTTCCATCCGCGGGAAACGGATGTGCCGTCCGAGGACACCACCCGCAACTACCTGGAGATCTCCCAGACCCGCACGGGACGCACCCGCATCGTCGGCGACCTCGACGCGCTCAACGGGGACAAACTGCGCACCGCGCTGTCGCCGCTGTGCAAGCCGGCACCGGCAGCGGACGGCACCCCCGACGAGCGCACCCCATCCGAACGCAACGGCGACGGGTTCGCCACGATGCTGGATCTGTTCCTGGCCTCCGGTGCCGCCCCCACCGAGGGTGGGGTGAAGCCGCATCTGGTGCTCACCGCGAAGGCACGCGACTTGGTCGCCTGCAAGGACGAAACGCCGGATCCGAAGCGGTTCTGCGAGTCGGCGCCGTTCCGGTTGGAGTGGACCGGTGCGATCTCCCAGGAACTGGCGCTGATGTTGGCGTGTGACTGCACGATCAGCAAGATCCTGCTCGACGACAAGGAGGTGCCGCTGCAGTTGGGGCGCACCCAGCGCCTGGTCCCGGCGAGCCTGCGCCGCGCGCTCGTCGCCCGCGACGTGGGCTGCGTGCGGTGCGGCGCCCCCGCCGCCTGGTGCCAGGGCCATCACCTGGTCCATTGGAGTGACGGCGGCCCCACCGACCTGGACAACACCGCGCTGCTGTGTGGTCGGTGTCATCGTGAAATCCACCGTGGCTATTGGGGATTGACCATCGGCGAGGACGGTCACCCGTGGATCGTCCCACCCAAATGGACCGACAAACACCGAAAACCCGTGCCGGGATTCTTCCGGCGCACCCACCAGGAGGCGGCATGACGGATGCAGTCGCGACGGCGCTGTGTTCAATTCAACGACACCGGCTGCACCGTCAGCAGCTCGACTGTGGGCGCCGCGCACCCGGTCCAGCGCTCGTCGCGGACGAACAGGGCGGTCGTGCTGTGCCGCGAGTGCACCCGAAGCCCGTCGGTCAGCGTCGGCGGACAGGTCGCGGCGGCGTAGTTTTGGGCTAATAGCTCGAATTCACGACCGCCGCGGCGGCCCGCCGGCGGTGGCCGCGTACGCCGCGGCCTCGGCGCGGTTGCGCAGGCCCAGCTTGGTGAGGATGTGGCTGACGTGGTGCGCGGCGGTCTTGCGGCTGACGTGCAGGTGCCCGGCGATCTCGGGATTCGACAGGCCCGCACCGAGCAGGCCGAGGACCTCCTGCTCGCGCTGGGTGAGCCGGCCCGCGTGTTTCGGGCCGATGCGGGCGCGGACCCCGAGGTCGCGCAGGAACGCCGCAGCCCGGTCCGCGTCGGGGGCGGCCCCGAGGTCGCTGAAGGTGTCCAGTGCGCCGCGGGCGTGCCGGACCGCGGCCTCGGGGTCATCCTGGATCAGGCTTCCTGCCAGCGCGAACCGGGCGCGGGCCACCTCGTACGGACGCTGCAGCCGCGTCCACTCGGCGAGGGCCGCCTCCAGCGGTGGGATCGCGTCGCGGGGCGCACCGCTTGATGCCGCGACGCGCCCGGCGGCGGCGTCTGCGGTCGCGCGCAGCCGCGGCGTCGAGGCCAGGTCGGCCAGGCGGCGGGCCGCGGCGTCGGCGCGTGTGAGATCACCCACAGCGAGGTGTGCGTCGACCAACAGGTCCAGCGTGCCGGGTAGGTGCGCGTGGTCCAGGCGCTGCACCGCGCGCTGGAGGTGTTGGACGGCCGCGGCGGCGCCACCGCGGGCGAGCAGCACCGCCGCGAGCGCGGCGGCCTCCTCGCCGCGCTCGCCGTCGCCGATCCGGGTGAGCAGCGCGTCGGCCTCCGACAACCGGCCCTGGCGGATCCGCAGCATCGCCAGGCGGACCGCGGCGCGGGCGTGCAGACCGGGGCAGGTCCCGGCGGTGAGCCGCAGTCCGGTGTCGAGTTCGCGTTCGGCGTCGGCCCACCGACCCGTCGCGGCCCGCACCGCGCCGAAGTAGATCCGGCATTCGGCGTAGAGGAACGGGCAGCCGTAGCGCTGGGTGAAGCGGTCGGCGACCGCACACCACCTGGCGGCGCGCTCCAGGTCTCCGGCCTGCTCGCAGGCGGCGAGCATGTCGCAGCAGGTGTAGGCGACGGTGTCGAGACTGAGGCGATCACCGGCGAGGGCAGCGGCCAGGGCCTCGTCGAGCAGCCTGAAGCCGTCGTCGTCGAGGCCCCGGCCGACCCGGATCCGCCCTAGTTGCGACAGCGCCACCAACGCGAGGTCGGCGTCGGTCCCGGCCTCCGCGAGTGCCCGCGTCGTTAGGCTTTCGGCCCGATCCAGGTCGGTGTCGCGATAACCGCGGGCGATCCACAGCCAGCCATGCAGCGTGCCCACCTCGCGGTCCGCGAGCAGGCGTTCGGCGCGGGCGAGCCAGCCGTCGGCAACCGGCAAGTTCGCGTAGTTCGCCTTGTAGACGATCGCGAGCGAGACCGCGCAGTGAGCGGCGCTCTCGTCGTCTCCGGCTTGCCGAAAACGCGTGTAGGCCCTGGTCCAGCGCTCGATGCTGGCGTCGTTATCGCCGAGCCACCACAGCGCCGACGCCCATCCGGCCAGGGCCCGCGGGTCGTCGTCGGTGACCAGGGCCAGGGCATCGCAGGCATCCGACCACCTGCCTTCGGCGAGCGCGGCCAGTCCGACCTCGAGCGGATCTTCCGGCGCCACGTGTCCGATTCTCCCACCGTGAGCGGGGTGAACGGACTTGTCGGTGCCAGCCATTACCCTTGTCCCTATGCCTTTGCCCTTCCACACCGCCCTGCTCGATGCGCTGCACCAGCGCGTCCTGATCGGCGACGGCGCGATGGGCACCATGCTCCAGGCCGCTGACCTGTCCCTCGACGACTTCCGTGGCCTCGAGGGCTGCAACGAGATCCTCAACGACACCCGTCCCGACGTGCTGCGCGACATCCACCGCGCCTACTACGAGGCGGGCGCCGACGCCGTCGAGACGAACACCTTCGGCTGCAACCTGCCCAACCTCGCGGATTACGACATCGCCGACCGCATCCGCGAGCTGTCGGAGAAGGGGACCAGGCTCGCCCGTGAGGTCGCCGACGAGATGGGACCGGGCCGCGACGGGATACCGCGCTTCGTGCTCGGATCGCTCGGGCCGGGGACCAAGTTGCCGACGCTGGGCCATGCCCCGTTCAACAAGTTGCGCGACGCTTACGCGGAGGCCGTGCTCGGCATGCTCGACGGGGGTGCCGATGCGCTGATGATCGAGACCTGCCAGGACCTGCTACAGGTCAAGGCCGCGGTGATCGGCAGCAAACACGCGATGGCGCAGGTGGGCCGCAGGATTCCGATCCTCACCCACGTGACGGTCGAGACCACGGGCACCATGCTGGTCGGCAGCGAGATCGGGGCCGCGCTCACCGCGCTCGAACCGCTCGGCATCGACATGATCGGGCTGAACTGCGCGACCGGGCCCGCGGAGATGAGCGAACACCTGCGTCACCTGTCGCGGCACGCCAGCATCCCGGTGTCGGTGATGCCGAACGCCGGCCTGCCGGTGCTCGGCGCGAACGGCGCCGAGTACCCGCTCACCCCGGAGGAGCTGGCGGAGGCGCTGCACGGGTTCGTTCGGGAGTTCGGACTTTCGCTCGTCGGCGGGTGCTGCGGCACGACGCCCGAACACATCCGCCAGGTCGCCGAGGCGGTGCACGACGCACCCCTTGGTCAGCGCAACCCGGTGCCCGAGCCGGGCGTGGCGAGCATGTACACCGCGGTGCCGTTCGAGCAGGACGCCAGCATCCTCATGATCGGGGAGCGGACGAACGCGAACGGCTCCAAGGCGTTCCGCGACGCGATGCTCGCGCAGGACTGGCAGCGCTGCCTCGACATCGCCAAGGACCAGACCCGCGACGGCGCGCACATGCTCGACCTGTGCGTGGACTACGTCGGCCGCGACGGCGCCGCCGACATGTCCGCGCTGGCGAGCCGGCTCGCGACCGCGTCGACCCTGCCGATCATGCTCGACTCCACCGAGACCCCGGTGCTGCGCGCCGGTCTCGAACACCTCGGCGGCCGCTGCGCGGTCAACTCGGTGAACTACGAGGACGGCGCCGGGCCGGAGTCGCGGTTCCACAAGACGATGGAACTCGTCGCCGAGCACGGCGCCGCGGTGGTCGCGTTGACGATCGACGAGGTGGGCCAGGCCCGCACGGCAGCGAAGAAGGTCGAGATCGCGGAACGGCTCATCGACGACATCACGTCGAATTGGGGTCTGCGCGAGAGCGACATCATCATCGACACGCTGACGTTCACGCTTGGCACCGGTCAGGAGGAGTCGCGCCGCGACGGACTCGAGACCATCGAGGCGATCCGTGAACTCAAGCGCCGCCGCCCGGAGGTGCAGACCACGCTCGGCCTGTCCAACATCTCCTTCGGGCTCAACCCCGCCGCCCGGCAGGTGCTGAACTCGGTGTTCATGCACGAGTGCGTCGAGGCCGGACTGGACACCGCGATCGTGCACGCCTCGAAGATCCTGCCGATCAGCCGGATCCCGGACGAGCACAAAGAGGCCGCGCTCGATCTTGTCTACGACCGGCGCCGCGAGGGCTACGACCCGCTGCAGACGCTGATGGCGCTGTTCGAGGGCGTGTCGGCGGCCGACGCCCGCGCATCGCGCGCCGACGAACTGGCCGCGTTGCCGCTGTTCGAGCGGCTCGAGCGGCGCATCGTCGACGGCGACCGCAACGGCCTCGAGGCCGACCTCGACGAGGCGATGCAGACCACGCCGCCGCTGCAGATCATCAACGAGACGCTGCTGTCGGGGATGAAGACGGTCGGCGAACTGTTCGGGTCCGGACAGATGCAGTTGCCGTTCGTGCTGCAGTCCGCCGAGGTGATGAAGACCGCGGTGGCATATCTCGAACCGCACATGGAAGCAACGGACGACGATGGCAAGGGGCGCATCGTGCTGGCCACGGTCAAGGGCGACGTGCACGACATCGGCAAGAACCTGGTCGACATCATCCTGTCCAACAACGGCTACGAGGTGGTGAATCTCGGTATCAAACAACCGATTTCGTCGATCCTCGACGCCGCGATCGACAAGCGGGCCGACGTGATCGGGATGTCGGGGCTGCTGGTGAAATCGACCGTGGTGATGAAGGAGAACCTCGTGGAACTCAACGCGAGAGGTTTCGCGGAGCAGTTCCCGGTTCTGCTCGGCGGTGCGGCGCTGACCCGGTCCTACGTCGAGAACGACCTGACCGAGGTCTACGAGGGCGAGGTGTCCTACGCCCGCGACGCGTTCGAGGGCCTGCGGTTGATGGACAAGATCATGACCCGCAAGCGCGGCGGGGGAGCGGACCCGGATTCTCCCGAGGCCGTCGCCGAACGAGAGAAGGCCGCCGAACGCAAGGCTCGCCACGAGCGCAGCCGCAAGATCGCGGAGAAGCGCAGGGCCGCCGAGAAACCCGTCGTGGTTCCCGAGCGCTCCGACGTCGCCGCGGACCTGCCGGTGCCGACGCCCCCGTTCTGGGGCAACCGCATCGTCAAGGGCGTGTCGCTGTCCGACTACGCCGGACTGCTCGACGAACGCGCACTCTTTCTGGGGCAGTGGGGCTTACGCGGGCAACGCGCCGGGGACGGACCCACCTACGAGGAACTCGTGGAGACCGAGGGCCGGCCCCGGCTGCGGTACTGGCTCGACCGGCTGTCCACCGACGGCGTCCTCGCGCATGCGGCGGTCGTGTACGGGTACTTCCCGGCGGTGTCCGACGGTGACGACGTCGTCGTGCTCTCGCACCCCACTGAATCGTCTGGTCGCTCCGCAGGCTCCGCTCCTGACCCCGATGCGCCGCAACGGTTCCGGTTCACGTTCCCGCGCCAGCAGCGCGACCGGTTCCTGTGCATCGCCGACTTCGTGCGCTCGCACGCCGACGCGCGCGAGACGGGCCGGGTGGACGTGCTGCCGTTCCAACTCGTCACGATGGGCCAGCCGATCGCCGACTTCGCCAACGAGTTGTTCGCCGCCAACAACTATCGCGACTACCTCGAGGTGCACGGCATCGGCGTGCAGCTGACCGAGGCGCTGGCCGAGTACTGGCACAAGCGGATTCGCGAGGAGCTGACCCTCGACGGCCATGCCGTGGCCGAGGAGGATCCGACCGAGGTCGCGGACTTCTTCAAGCTCGGCTACCGCGGCGCGCGCTACTCGTTCGGCTACGGCGCATGCCCCGACCTCGAGGACCGAGCCAAGCTGGTGGAGTTGCTCGACGCGCAGCGGATCGGCGTGCGGCTGTCGGAGGAGTTGCAGCTGCATCCCGAGCAGTCCACGGATGCGTTCGTGCTGCTGCACCCCGAGGCGAAATACTTCAACGCATGAGCCGACCGACGATCCTCCTCGACTACCCGGTGCTCGACTGCCCGGATCCGATCGCGCTCGCCCAGTTCTACGCCGGTGTGCTGGGCTGGGACCTGGTGCGCTCCGAGGAGGACTGGGCCGTGGTGCAGGGCCAAGGCGAGCGGCGGCTCGCGTTCCAGCTCGCGCCGGGCTTCGAGACGGTCGACTGGCCCACCGACGGTGTGGGCGCGCACCTCGACCTCGTCGTCGACGACATGGACGCCGCACAACACTGGGTGCTCGACCTCGGCGCGGACCTGGTGGAGGACGCGACCCACGACCCCGGGTTCCGGGTATTCCGCGACCCCGCGGGCCACTACTTCTGCCTGTGCCGGCGGGACCAGTGACGGGCACGTTCGCGGCCGTCCTGTGGGACATGGACGGCACGCTGCTGGACTCCGAACTGCTGTGGGACGACGCCGTCTACGAGCTGTCGGAGCGGCTGGGTCGCCGGCTCACGCCGGCGGTTCGTGAATCCACCCTCGGCAACTCGATGACCGGTGCGTTGACGAAGGTCTTCGCGTTCTGCGGCGTCGAGCCGACCGAACGGGCCTACGCGGACAGCGCGCAGTGGTTGACGACGCGGGTGGGGGAGATGTTCGAGGCGGGCCTGCCGTGGCGGCCGGGCGCGAAGGACCTGCTGGCGGCGGTGTGCGCGGCGGGGCTGGCGACGGCGCTGGTCACCAACACCGAACGGCACCTGACCGAGAAGGCGCTCGACACGATCGGTCGCGAATACTTCGACGCCACGGTGTGCGGCGACGAGGTGGCGGCCGGAAAACCGGCACCGGACCCGTATTTACGGGCCGCCGAACTGCTCGACCTGGGCCCGGGCCGGTGTCTCGCAATCGAGGATTCGCCGACCGGTTCGCGCTCCGCTCAGGCGGCGGGATGCCCGGTGCTCGTGGTGCCCTCGACCGTGCCGATCCCGCCGCGGGCGGGCATTGTCGTGACCGCGTCCCTGGCGGGGCTCGGCGTCGGCGACCTCGCCGCCGCGCACAGCGACATCGGGAACCGCGACATCGGAAATGGCGAACTCACCGCCGCGTGCGAGAATGGCGCCTCGTGAAATCCTTCGAAGCGCTGTTCGCCGAGCTCGCAGACCGCGCCGCCACCCGCCCGGTGGGGTCCGGCACCGTCGCCGCTCTCGACGCCGGCGTTCACGCGCAGGGCAAGAAGCTGCTCGAGGAGGCAGGCGAGGTCTGGCTGGCCGCCGAGCACGAGAGCGACGAGGCGTTGGCGGAGGAACTCTCGCAGTTGTTCTACTGGGCACAGGTGATCATGGTCGGCCGGGGGCTGACGCTCGACGACGTCTACCGGCACCTGTGAGCCGTCACGACCTGTACGAAAGGAATGTCGAAATGCTGCGCGTCGCGGTGCCCAACAAGGGCGCCCTGTCCGAGTCCGCCGCCGAGATCCTCACCGAGGCCGGGTACCGTCGCCGCACCGACTCGCGCGACCTGACCGTCCTCGACCCGGCCAACCAGGTCGAGTTCTTCTTCCTCCGTCCCAAGGACATCGCGATCTACGTCGGGTCCGGCGAACTCGACCTCGGCATCACCGGCCGCGACCTCGCCCTGGATTCAGCTGCCCCGGTCGACGAACGCCTCTCGTTGGGTTTCGGCCGCTCGACGTTCCGCTACGCCGCGCCCGCCGGCAAGGACTGGACTGTCGAGGACCTCTACGACAAGCGCATCGCGACGTCGTACCCGAACCTCGTCCTCGCCGACCTGTCCAAACGCGGCATCCAGGCCGAGGTGATCCGGCTCGACGGAGCAGTGGAGATCTCGATCCAGCTCGGCGTCGCCGACGCCATCGCCGACGTCGTCGGGTCCGGACGGACGCTGCGCCAGCACGACCTCGTCGCGTTCGGCGACTCGCTGTGCGACTCGCAGGGGGTGCTCATCGAGCGCCGCGGCTCCGACCAGCGCGACAGGGCCCGCAACCAGCTCATCGCGCGCGTCCAGGGCGTCGTGTTCGCGCAGCAGTACCTGATGCTGGACTACGACTGCCCGCGGTCGCTGCTCGACCGGGCCGTGCAGATCACGCCGGGACTCGAGTCCCCGACGGTCGCGCCGCTCGCGGATCCGGAGTGGGTCGCGGTGCGTGCGATGGTGCCGCGCAAGGAGCACAACCACGCGATGGACCGCCTCGCCGAGCTGGGCGCCAAGGCGATCCTCGCCTCCGACATCCGGTCCTGCCGGGCGTTCTGAGGTCAGTCGGACACGTCGCGGTCGGGGTCTGCGGCGAGCCGCACCACTGCGTGGCCGGATTCGTGTTCGAGCAAGAGCACGCCCAGTGCCTCGTCCAGCGTGGCGCCACCGAGTTCGTCGCTGGCGACGCGCGCCAGGCGGTCCCGATTCGCCTGGCTGATCCGCACGCTTGCCCGCATTCCCCCAGCGTACGCATCTGCAAGGCTGTGAACTCGAGACCGGCGGTCCGGAACCGACCCGAAGGAGCACCACGCGATGACACGCCCCACCGGCCCGTTCCAGGTCGGCGATCGGGTGCAGTTGACCGACACCAAGGGCCGCAAGTACACCGTCGTGCTCGACCCTGGCAAGGAGTTCCACACCCACCGCGGCGGCATCGCGCACGACGACCTGATCGGCGCCGCCGAGGGCACCATCGTGACGTCGAACAACGGCACCCCCTACCTGGCGCTGCGGCCGCTGCTGGTGGACTTCGTGATGTCGATGCCGCGCGGTGCCGCGGTGATCTACCCGAAGGACGCGGCGCAGATCGTGGCCGAGGGCGACGTCTTCCCCGGCGCGCGGGTACTGGAGGCGGGGGCGGGGTCGGGGGCGTTGACCTGTTCGCTGCTGCGCGCCGTGGGGGACACCGGCACGGTGATCTCCTACGAGATCCGCGAGGACCACGCCGAGCACGCGCGGCGCAACGTGGCGACGTTCTTCGGGTCGCCCCCGCCGAACTGGCAACTCACCATCGGTGACGTCGCCGACTACGACGGTGAGCAGGTGGACCGGATCGTGCTGGACATGCTCGCACCGTGGGAGGCGCTGCCGACCGTCTCGCGCGCGCTGGTGCCCGGCGGTGTGCTGATCGTGTACGTCGCCACGACCACGCAGTTGTCGCGGGTGATGGAGGCCCTGCGGTCCCAGGAGTGCTGGACCGAACCGCGCGCGTGGGAGTCGCTGGTGCGGCCGTGGCACGCGGTCGGGCTGGCGGTGCGGCCCGAGCACCGGATGCATGGCCACACTGCGTTCCTGATCAGCGCCCGCCGGCTTGCCGAGGGCACGGTGACACTGCGTCCGCAGCGCCGCCCGTCCAAGCGCCCGCCGGCAGTGTGACCGAGATGAAGTGTGACCGAGATTACGTGCAGGCGATCCGGCCGAGTCCGAAGATGAGGCACGTGCTGTCGTCGGACAGCACCCAGGTGCCGTTGTCGTTGTCGAACGTGACCGGCACCGGTGCCCCGCCGTGCGGACCGGCGATGTCGGCGTTGGCGCTGACGGTGTCGTCGTCGACGACGGTCACCGCGGTTACGCTCGCCGTGAGCGGATACCCGGCGAGGATGCCGTTGAACTGCTCGAGCAGGGCGGCGCGGCCCGCACCGTCCTCGATAAGAGCCTGCTTCTCGGTGGCCGGCACAGCCGGGTCGAACAGGCGGGTGAGCTGGTCCTGAAGGTCCTGCGCGCTGGGCTCGGCCGCTGCCGGACCGTCTCCGCCCACCCCCGCTGTGGTCGCAGTGGTCGCTGTGGTCGCTGCGGCAGCGGCGGAAACGCTGGTCGTCGTGGTGGACGACGAATCACCGTCATCAGAGGAGCACGCGGCGACACCGACCGCCAGTGCGATCGCCGACACTGTCACGACGCAGCTTCGCAGCATCCCGATGCCCTTCCCTCCGGCCCCGACGCGTCCGTGCGCCGAAGTGAGGCGAGGCTAACATGACCTGCTCGCGATGTGTTTCGACGATGTTTCCGCGCGGTCGCCGTGACGGGGTTGCAACGCCGTCGTGGGGCGAGATCGCCTATGTGCCGGTAGCGTTGATAGACCGGAACGGGAGGAGTCGCATCATGAGCCCCAATGAGAATGCGGACAGCGCAGCGTGGCGGGAACTGGAAGCTGTGCGCGCAGAAGCGGCTGCACTCCGTCGGCAACTCGCCGAGTCGCCGGATCGTGGCCGTGAACTGGAGTCGCGCATCGACTCACTGACCATCCGCAACACCAAGCTGATGGACACGCTCAAGGACGCGCGCCAGCAGTTGGTCGCGCTCCGCGAGGAGGTCGACCGGCTGGGTCAACCGCCGAGCGGCTACGGCGTCTTGCTGAAGGTGTACGAGGACGACACGGTCGACGTGTTCACCTCGGGCCGCAAGATGCGACTGAACTGCTCGCCCAACATCGACGCGCAGTCGCTGCGGCAGGGCCAGACGGTCCGGCTGAACGAGGCGCTGACCGTCGTCGAGGCCAGCGAGTTCGAACGGGTCGGGGAGATCTGCTCGCTGCGCGAGGTCCTCGGCGAGGGCGACCGTGCCCTCGTGGTCGGCCACGCCGACGAGGAGCGTGTGGTCTGGCTCGCCGAACCGCTGGCGAAGGTCGCGGAGATCGATGACGTCGAGGACCCCGATTCGCCGATCCGTCGCCTGCGTCCCGGTGACTCGCTTCTCGTCGACTCCAAGGCCGGCTACGCGTTCGAGCGGATCCCGAAGGCCGAGGTCGAGGACCTCGTGCTGGAAGAGGTGCCCGACGTCGGCTACGAGGACATCGGTGGCCTGGGTCGCCAGATCGAGCAGATCCGCGACGCCGTCGAATTGCCGTTCCTGCACAAGGACCTGTTCCGCGAGTACGCGCTGCGTCCGCCGAAGGGCGTGCTGCTCTACGGTCCGCCAGGCTGCGGCAAGACCCTGATCGCGAAGGCCGTTGCGAACTCGCTGGCGAAGAAGATGGCCGAGGCCCGCGGCGAGGATGCGAAGGAAGCGAAGTCCTACTTCCTCAACATCAAGGGCCCGGAGCTGCTGAACAAGTTCGTCGGCGAGACCGAGCGTCACATCCGGATCATCTTCCAGCGGGCGCGCGAGAAGGCGTCCGAGGGCACGCCGGTGATCGTGTTCTTCGACGAGATGGACTCGATCTTCCGCACCCGTGGGTCGGGCGTCTCGTCCGACGTCGAGACGACGGTCGTGCCGCAGCTGCTGTCGGAGATCGACGGCGTCGAGGGCCTCGAGAACGTCATCGTCATCGGTGCCTCCAACCGTGAGGACATGATCGACCCCGCGATCCTGCGGCCGGGCCGCCTGGACGTGAAGATCAAGATCGAGCGCCCGGACGCCGAGTCGGCGCAGGACATCTTCTCGAAGTACTTGGTCGAATCGCTGCCGCTGCACGCCGAGGACCTCGCCGAGTTCCGCAGCGATCGCGTCGCGTGCATCAACGGCATGATCGAGCGGGTCGTCGACCGGATGTACGCCGAGAGCGAGGACAACCGCTTCCTGGAGGTCACCTACGCCAACGGGGACAAGGAGGTCCTGTACTTCAAGGACTTCAACTCCGGCGCGATGATCCAGAACATCGTCGACCGATCCAAGAAGTACGCGATCAAGGCGGTGCTCGACACCGGGGCCCCCGGCCTGCGGATCCAGCACCTGTACGACTCGATCGTCGACGAGTTCGCCGAGAACGAGGACCTGCCCAACACCACCAACCCGGACGACTGGGCCCGGATCTCCGGCAAGAAGGGCGAGCGGATCGTGTACATCCGCACGTTGGTCACCGGCAAGAACGCCAGCGCGAGCCGCGCGATCGACACCGAGTCGAACACCGGCCAGTACCTGTAGCCGCCACCCGTGAGTGGTTAAGGAGTCCCTGGACTCGTTAACCACTCACGGGTCGTAAGCTGCGCAAATGCAGGTTCAGCTTCGACACAACCCGTCCTCGACAGTCGCCCGCTGCTACCTGCAACCGGGGGAGCCGTTGCGGGTCGAGTCCGGCGCCATGCTCGCGCACTCGGCAGGCGTCCACATGCAATCCAAGGCCGAGGGCGGCGTGATGGCCGGTCTGAAGCGTTCGATGCTGGCGGGCGAATCGTTCTTCGTCACCACCTACACGGCGCCCCAGCAGGGCGGTTGGGTTGACGTCGCGCCGTCGCTGGCCGGAGACGTGATCCCGCTGCAGATCACCCCGGACCGCCCGTTCTTCCTCAGCCGCGGCAGCTGGATGGCAAGCTCCTACGGCGTCGAGGTGCAGAGCAAGTGGGGTGGCGCGGCGAATCTGTTCGGCGGCGAGGGTGGCTGGGGTCTGCGCGCCGAGGGAAACGGCGAGGTGGTGCTCGGCGTCTACGGCGCGATCGACGTCGTGGATCTGCAGCCCGGCGAGGTCGTGACGATCGACACCGGCCACGTCGTCGCCTACGACCTCAACACCAAGTTCGTCATGCGGCGCTCGGCACAGGGAAAGTCGATCCAGTCGGTGAAATCCGGCGAGGGATTCGTGTTCGACTTCACCGGTCCAGCACGGGTGCTGTTGCAGACGCGAAATCCCGGCGCGTTCGTGAGCTGGATTCAGTCGATGCTGCCCAATCGCTGACCCGGGTTTCCGGCCGCGGCAACGCGTCGCTGACCCGCTGCAGCAGGCGACCGGTGAGGATCGCAACTGCCGCGGCGGCATCGACGACGATGACGAGCATGTCACCATTGAACCTTCTCGTGCGCGCCCACACACTGACCAATCGGGCAGGACGGACAATTGTTACCGGCTCATGACCCGCAGCTGACGCGTCGCGACACACATCCGGGTGAGTCCGGCGGTGCCCGAGAGATCGCCGCCAGCCGCACCGTTCACGGCCTCGCCGAGAATGCGCCGCGCCGCGTGCAGCTTGCCCGCGTGCGCTCGTTCCCAGGATCGGAGGCGGTCGGCCGGCTCGGTGGTCGGTGTCGACGCGAGGCCACCGACGACGCCACGTAGGGCGGCGTACAACTCCTCCCGCAGCGACAACCGCGCCAGCGCCTGCCACCGATCGCGACGGTCGAGCCCGGACACCGCCGTGAGGTGCGTGTTGATGTGCAGGTGGGCGGACGTCGCGAAGTACAACTCGGCGACATCCCCGAACCGGCCCTGCGAACGGGGCGCACCGGCCGTGGCCGCCAGATCGGCGATGTCGAGGAAGCAGAACACGTGCAGCAGGTCGGCCACCCGCGCCGCCAGCGGTTCCGGCGCACCGAGCGCGACAAGGTCGGCGGTGCGCCGGCGCACGGCGTCGATCTCGTCGCCGCGCAGCCAGCCCCGCACCGCCGCGGCGTGCTCGCGCACCACCGGTCGGTAGCGCGCCGTCTCCGCGACGACATCGAGCGGCAAGGCTCGCTGCAGGACGAACCAGCGCGCGGCGCGGTCGAGCAGTCGCTGGGCCTGTACGACCAGCGCGTCGACGGCGGCGACCGGAATGTGGTCCTGGGCGCGGATGGTATGGAACACGTCGTCGAGCCCGAAGATCGCGGTCACCGCCTCGAAGGCGCGCACGCAGTCCGCGACGTCGGCCGCGGTATCGGACTGCAGCCGTGCGACGAACGTCGCGCCCGCCGAGTCGACGAGGTCGTTGACCAGGCTCGACGTGACGATCTCGCGCCGCAGCGGGTGTGCCGCGACGGCGTCGGCGTGGTCGACGAGCAAGGCGGCCGGGAAGTAGCGCTGCAGTCGCGGCGCGCTCACCGGTTCGTCGGGCACGGTCCCGGCGAGGACGTCGCGCCGCAGCGCGTTCTTCACCAGGGCGGTCAACTGGGCGAGTTCCGGACTGGTCAGGCCCTCGCCGCGATCGGCGCGCCGGGCGAACTCGGCCGCGGACGGCAGTCGGTCCACCGTCCGGTCCGCGATACCCTCCCGTTCGAGCGCGTCCACCATCTGCGCGTGGAACCCGACCATCCGCGCCGCCTCGAGTCTGTTCGCGCCCATCAGGTGGTTCTGCCGGCGGTTCTGCGCCAGCACCGCGTCCGCGACGGCGTCGGTCATCCGCGCGAGCAGGATGCGCCGTTCGCCGGGCGGCAGCGCGGCGTCGGCGGAGTTGTTGTCGAGGGCGATCTTGATGTTCACCTCGTAGTCGGAGCAGTGCACGCCGGCGGAGTTGTCGAGGGCGTCGGTGTTGACGTGCCCACCGTGGCGGGCGAACTCGATCCGGCCACGCTGAGTCAGGCCGAGGTTGCCGCCCTCCACGACGACCCGGGCGCGCACCGTGTCGGCGTCGACCCGGACCGCGTCGTTCGCCTTGTCGCCGCAGTCGAGATGCGATTCCGTGCTCGCCTTCACGAACGTGCCGACGCCGCCGTTCCACATCAGGTCGACCGGCGCCCGTAGCACCGCGCTCACCAGTTCGTCCGCGGACAGGGTCGTGACCGTCTCGGGCAGGCCCAGCGCTTCGCGGGCCTGCGTGGTCAGCGGCACGGCCTTGGCGGTGCGTTCGACGACGATCGCGCCAGCGCCGAGCGCGGCGGGGTCGTAGTCGGCCCAACTCGATCGGGGCAGGGCGAACAGGCGCTGCCGTTCGGCGTACGCGCGCTGCGGATCCGGGCGCGGATCGACGAACACGTGCCGGTGATCGAACGCCGCGACGAGACGGATGTGCGGCGAGCAGAGCATCCCGTTGCCGAACACGTCACCGCTCATGTCGCCGACGCCGACCACCGTGAAGGGATCCGAGTCCGGGTCGATGTGGAGTTCGCGCAGGTGCCGACGTGCGGACTCCCAGGCGCCACGGGCGGTGATGCCCATCTTCTTGTGGTCGTAGCCGACCGCCCCACCGGACGCGAACGCGTCGCCGAGCCAGTAGCCGCGCTCGACGGCGACCGCGTTGGCGAGGTCGGAGAAGGTGGCGGTGCCCTTGTCGGCGGCGACGACCAGGTAGGTGTCTGCGCTGTCGTGACGGACCACCCCGGGCGCGGGCAGTTCCCGGCCCGTGCGCGGGTCGAGGTTGTCGGTGAGATCGAGCAGGGCCGAGACGAATTCGCGGTAACAGGCCCGGACGTGGTCGGCGTCGGGGTCGGGCCGGGTGACGACGAAGCCACCCTTCGCCCCGGCCGGGACGATCACCGCGTTCTTGACCGCCTGGGCGGTGACCAGGCCGAGGATCTCGGTACGGAAATCGTCGGGTCGGGTCGACCAGCGCAGGCCCCCGCGGGCGATCCGGTCGAACCGCAGGTGGGTGCCGTGCACGTCGACGCCGTGGACGAAGGTCTCGAATTGCGGTCGCGGGGCGGGCAGGTAGTCGATCCGTGCCGCTTCGAGTTTCAGGCTCAAGGTAGTGCGCGGGCCGCAGTAGAAGTTGGTCCGGGTGGTCGCGCGCAGTGCCGTGAGCATCGAGCGCAGGATCCGGTCGGCGTCGATCCCGGCCACCGCCTCGACGGCCGCGGCCGCGGCGCGGTCCGCCGCGTCGGCAGCGGAGGTGGAGTCCGGGTCGAAACGCGCCTCGAACAACTCGGTCAGTCGGCGCACGACCGCGCCGTGCCCGGCGAGCACCGTCTCGAGGTGACCGGACGTGTACGGCAGTCCGGCCTGACGCAGGTAGCCGGCGTAGGCGCGCACGACCCGGATCTGGCTGTGGCTCAGCCCCGCGTCGAGGATCAGGCGGTGCAACCCGTCGTCGGCGACGTCACCGCGCCAGGTCGCGACGAATGCCTCCTCGAGGCGTGCCGCGAGCGTGGGGTCGGGGATGTGCGGCGGCACCAGGACGGTGAGGTCGTACCGGCGAACCTCCGTGCCCGCCGACGTCTCGTGTCGGGTGGGATGCTCGTCGATCGCGCGCAGGCCGAGATTGTTCAGGATCGGCAGCACCCGGAACAGGGGTACGACGGTGTCGGTGCTCGCGATCCGGACGCAGCCGTCGCCGATGCCGTCTCGAGGCAGGTCGATGCGCACCGACAGCGCGTCGGTGATCGATTCGATCATGATGTGCGAGTTGTCCTTCGGTGTGTTCGGGGGCTATGCGACGGGGCGGAAGAGCACGTGCTGTCCCGGGCGCGCCTGGGCGAGCAGGGGGATGTCGTCGTGCACGACAACGCCGATCACCGGATACCCACCGGTGATCGGGTGGTCGGCGAGGAATACGACGGGTTCGCCGCTGGGCGGAACCTGGATGGCGCCCAACGGCATTCCCTCGGTGGGCAGTTCCTTGTCATTGAGCCGGGTGAGTGCGGGCGCGCCGTCCGGTCGGTCGAGGCGGGCGCCGACGCGGTCCACCTTGTCGGTGACCGCCCAGTGCCCGAGGAACAGGTCCGTGGGCCGGGTGAACCAGTCCTCGCGCGGGCCGAGCACCACCCGCACGACGACCGGGGCGGTCGTCAGTGCGGCGACCGGGGCGACGTCGACGATCGGCCAGGTTTGCGGCGGCGGGCCGATCGGCAGTTCCGTGCCCTCATGGAGGGGTTCGGGCCCGATCGCGGCCATGGTGTCGCGGCTGCGGGAGCCGAGCACGGGATCGACCGCGATGCCGCCGCGCACGGCGACGTAGGTGCGCAGTCCCGCCGTGGCGAGGCCGAGGGTGAGACGTTGCCCGGGATCGAGGTAGAGCACCGAGGCGTGTGCCTCCCTGGTGCCGTCGACGGTGATCGGGGCGGGTGCGCCGGTCACCGCGAGGGTCACCGGGGTCAGCGCCTCGAGTTCGAGTCCGCCGAGCACGCACTCGATGCCCGCCGCGCCTTCGTCGTTGCCCACCAACCGGTTCGCGAGGCGCAGCGACGCGGTGTCGGCCGCGCCGGCGACCCCGACACCGGAGGAGAACCAGCCGGGCCGGCCGAGATCCTGCACGGTCGCGCTCGGTCCGGGCGCGAGTACGCGCAACGCCGGGGCCGTCATTCCGCACCCCCGTCCACGAAGCGCACCCGGGTGCCGGGCGACAACAGCGCCGGATGCGGGCGGTCGAGATCCCACAGCGCCGCGTCGGTGGTGCCGATCAACTGCCACCCGCCGGGGGAGCGGCGCGGGTACACCGCGCTGTACCCGTCGGCCAACGCAACCGCGCCGCGCGGGACGGCGGTACGCGAACTGTCGCGGCGCGGCACCGACAGGCCGGGCCGGTCGGATTCGAGGTACCCGAAGCCGGCGGCGAACCCGATGAACCGGCACCGCCACACTCGCCCGGTGTGCTCGGCGATGACGTCGTCGACGCCGATGCCGAGCAGGCGCGCGACGTCTTCGAGGTCGGGACCGTCGTAACGGACCTCGATGGTGACCTCATCCGCGGAGCGGTCGTGAGTCACAGCCTCGGCGCGGTCGTCCGCAACTGACGCGGTGGGGGCCGGGTCGGCCAACAGGCCACGCAGTGCGCGTTCGACCGCGCCCGCATCCGCGTCGGCGTCGAGGGTGACGAGCACGGTCTCGGCGGCGGGCAGGAAGTCGGCCATGCCGGGCAGTTCGGCCCCACGCAGCACATCGACGATGCCGGCGAGGTCGTCGTGACCACCCGGCGCGAGCAGCAACGCGCGGTCGCCGGCGGGCAACAAGCGCAGATCGCTGTCAGTACTCATGTGGCTGTCGGTGCTCATGTGAACGCCCCCAGCGCGATTCCCTTGTCCAGAATCGCGGCGCGGATCGTGCGGGCCATCGCGACCGCGCCCGGTGAGTCGCCGTGGACGCAGAGGCTGCGGGCGAATATATCGACGGTGCTGCCGTCGGTGGCGACCACGGCACCCGAGGTCGCGATGGAGAGTGCCTGCGCCAGTGCGGAATCGTGGTCCAGGACGGCGTTGAGTTCGCGTCGCGGGGTGAGGTCGCCTGTGGGGGTGTAGGACCGGTCCGCGAATCCCTCCACCGCATAGCGGACACCGGCGGCGTCGGCGGCCTGCTGCAGCACCGAGTTCGGCGGCCCGAGCAGGTCCAGCGCCGTCCCGAGGTCGACGATCGCGCCGATGACCGCCGCGGCGATCCGCTCGTCGCCCGCCGCCGCGTGGTAGAGCGCGCCGTGGGGTTTGACGTACCGGACGCGATCGCCGGCGGACCGGGCGAATCCGTCGAGGGCGGCGATCTGGTAGACGGCCTCGTCGCGGACCGTCGCGGGATCCGCGTCGATCGCCCGGCGGCCGAAGCCGGCGAGGTCCCGGTAGCCGATGTGGGCGCCGATGCGCACCCCGGCCGCGACCGCACGCTCGCAGGTGCGCCGCATGATCGCGGGGTCGCCGCCGTGGAAGCCGCAGGCGATGTTGGCGCTCGTCACGAGATCGAGCAGGGCGTCGTCGTCGCCCATCGTGTAGGCGCCGAAGCCCTCCCCGAGGTCGGAATTCAGGTCGATCGTTGCGGGTTCAGGCATGCTCGTTCCCCGTCAGATAGGCGGTGTCCGGGACATCGGTCACCAACATGTGCCCGGGCGCGTGGGTGATCGCGAACGGCAGCCGCGACTGCGCCAACGCCGCCTGCGGTGTGACGCCGCACGCCCAGAACACCGGCACGTCGCCGTCGTGGAACTCGACACGGTCGCCGTAGTCGGGACTGTCCAGGTCGCCGGTAAGCAGCGATTCCGGGTCGCCGACGTGGACGGGGGCACCGTGCACGGCGGGCATGCGCGCGGAGATCGCGACCGCCGCCGCGACCATCGACGCAGGGATCGGGCGCATCGACACGACCATCGGCCCGCCGAGTCGCCCGGCCGGGCGGCACTCGCGTCGAGTCCGGTACATCGGCACGTTGATCCCCTGCTCCACGTGCCGCAGCGGGATGCCCGCGGCGACGAGAGCCGTCTCGAAGGTGAACGAGCAACCGATGTGGAAGGCGACCAGGTCGTCACGCCAGAACTCGGTGACGTCGGTGGGTTCGGCGACGATCTCGCCGTCGCGCCACACCCGGTAGCGGGGCAGGTCGGTGCGGATGTCGGCGTCGGGGGCGAGGACGGTACTCGTCGCTCCGGCGTCGCTGACGTCGAGCACCGGGCACGGCTTGGGATTGCGCTGCGCGAACAGCAGCAGGTCGTAGGCCCAGTCCTGCGGCACCGCAACCAGATTGGTCTGGGTGAAGCCGGACGCCCAGCCGGCGGTCGGGGCGGCGAGGCCGGCGCGGAACCGGGCCCTGGCCTCGGCGGCAGCGCTCGTGGCAGTGGTGGTCATGCCAGCTCCCGACCACGGGTCTCGGGCAGCCCGAACAGGGCCAGGACCGCGATGGCGTAGCCCATCGCGCCGAACATCATCGCGCCGGCGAGGCCGAAGCTGGTGGAGGCGAGGAAGCCGACGGCGGTGGGGAACACGGCGCCGACCGCGCGGCCGAAGTTGTAGGTGAAGCCCTGTCCGGTGCCGCGCACGGCGGTGGGGTACAGCTCGGAGAGGAACGACCCGAAGCCGGCGAAGATGGCCGAGGTGCAGAACCCGAGCGGGAAGCCGAGCAGCAGCACGAGCGTGTTCGCGCCCTCGGGCACCTGGATGTAGGCGACCATGAACACGACCGACAGCGTGGCGAACAGCTGCATGTTGCGCTTGCGGCCAAGCTTGTCGGTGAGGATGCCGCCGGTGACGTAGCCGAGGAAGGCGCCGCCGATGAGCAGGAACAGGTAGCCGCCGGTGCCGACCACGTCGAGGCCGCGGCTGTTCTTCAGGTACGTCGGCAGCCAGGTCGCGAGCGTGTAGTAGCCGCCCTGCACACCGGTCGCCAGTAGCGCCGCGAAGAACGTGGTGCGGGTCAGGTTGCCGCGGAAGATCTCCCGGAACGACCCCTTGGCGGAGCCGGCGGATTCACGCTTCTCGGTGACGATCTCGGTGTCGGTCAGGTTGCGCCGCACCCAGACGATCAGCAGCGCGGGCAGCGCGCCGGTCCAGAACATCACGCGCCAGGCAAAGTCCTCGTCGAAGATCTGGAACACGATCGTGTACATCAGCACCGCGAGGGCCCAGCCGACCGCCCAGGAACTCTGGACGTACGCGACCGCGCGGCCGCGGTACTTCGACTTGGCGTACTCGGCGACCAGGATGGCACCGGCCGCCCATTCACCGCCGAAGCCGAGTCCCTGTAAGGCCCGGAACACCAGCAGCGTCTCGAAGTTCGGCGCGAAGCCGCACAGCACCGTGAAGATCGTGTAGGTGGCGACCGTGACCTGCAGGGTCTTCACGCGGCCGATCTTGTCCGCGAGCACGCCCGCCAGCGCGCCGCCGAGGGCGGACACCAGCAGGGTGACGGTCGTCAGCAGGCCGGCCTCGCCGGTGGTCAGCGCGAAGTAGGACGCGATCGCGCCGAGCGAGAGGGGCAGGACCTGGAAGTCGTAGGAGTCCAGGCCGTAACCACCGAAGGCGCCGACGAACGCGCGGCGGCCCTTCCCGCTCATGGTTCGGAACCAGGCGAAGGGGCCGGTGATCGTGTCGAGATCCGCCGGAGCGGTATCGCGTGTGGGACTGCTCATTGGTGTGGTGTGCCTCTCGAAAGTCTTTAAGAGATCCGCGTCACAGAAGACTCTACAAATCGTTGAACGATTCTGCAATACCTCGAATGGATTGTTTTCCTGTAGGTCAAACGGGCCCCTCGCGCCGCTAGGGTTGGGAGGTACCCCGACACGAGGAGAGTCATGGCGGCACCGGCGTCCGAACGGTCCGGATACGAGGAATTGGCGAGCCGACGCGACCAGCTCGACCGCTCGTCGCGCAGCGCCCAGATCGCCGACATCGTGCGCGGCAGCATCCTGGACGGGTCGTTCCGGCCGGGAACCCGGCTCTCCGAGCCCGACATCTGCAGCGCGTTGGGGGTATCCCGGAACACGCTGCGCGAGGCGTTCCGCTCGCTCGTCGATCAGCGCCTGGCCACCCACGAGCTCAACCGGGGCGTGTTCGTGCGGGTGCCGAGCCGGGCGGACGTCGGCGAGTTGTACACCTGCCGCCGGATCATCGAGGGTGCCGGCGTGCGGGACCCCCACGGCGCCGCGGAACTCGCGGGGGTGCGGGCAGCGCTCGACGCGGCGGAGGAGTGCGCCCGGGCGCAGGACTGGACCGGGGTCGGCACCGCCGACATCGCCTTCCACAAGGCGATCGCCGGGCTCAATCACAGCATGCGCATCGACGAGTTCATGACCAGCGTGTGGAACGAGTTGCGGCTGGTGTTCCACGTCATGGCGGATCCCCACACGTTCCACCGCCCCTACCTCGACCGCAACCGCGAGATCTACGAGGCGCTCGCCGCCCAGGACGTCGCCGCTGCCGAGCGTCTGCTGCTGGACTACCTCACCGACGCCGAGCGGCAAATTCTCGGCGCCTACCCGCGCTAGATCATCGCCCTCGACGTCGTGGTGATCGGGGCTCGCTATTGCCGGGACATCGCGATCCGCAGCCGTTGCTCCGGGCTGATCAGATGGTCATTCTCGGCGGCCGCGGCGTCGATGTCGATCTGCACCCACTCGATCGTGCCGGTGAAACGGCTGCCCTCGGATGTGTAGTCGGTGCTGACGGTGGTGCCGATGTCCTGGCCGACGTCGGCGGTCTCGTCGACCGAGAAGATCATCGGGACCGTGCCGTCGACTCGGCCCTCGCCGACCCGTTCTCCGTCGAGGTAGAGGGCGACGGAGCCACCCTTGCCGAAACTGCCGCCGTCGTAGGTGAACTCCATCCGCAGCTGGTGCGCGCCGGGAGGCACCGGGACCGCACCGCCGATGTGGAAGCGGGTCATACCGAACAGGTTGTAGCAGTACCGGGGACGGCCCTCGTGCAGATACAGCGCCCAGCCGCCGAACGCTCCGCCCTGCGCGACCAGCACCCCGCTCGCGCCGCCGTCGAGAACCTCGAATTGAGCGGTGACCGCGTGCGACTTGTTCTTGATGTTCAGCATGGAGTTCTCGGTCAAGCGCCCCATCCCGGGGAACAGCAGCTGGCTGGGGCCGTGGACCAGCCGCGGCCGGCCGGCGAGCCGCGGGTCGAACCGCTCGATCCGCCGGTCGTCGAGCGGCAAGACGTTGTACTTGACCGCCTCGATCAGGAACAGCCGCTTGAGTTCCTCCAGCTTCTCGGGCAATTCGGCAGCCAGGTCGTGCGCCTGACTCCAGTCGGTGGTGGTGTCGTAGAGTTCCCAGACGTCGTCGTCGACCGGCGGCAGCGCTCCCGGGACCCAGGGCGTGCTGTGCCGCGTCACCGCGGTCCACCCCTTGTGGTAAATGCCCCGGTTGCACACACACTCGAAGTACTGGGTCTCCCGGCGCTCACCGGCCCGGCCGTCGTCGAAGCAGTAGCGCATGCTGGTACCGTGCATCGGCTGCTGCTGGATGCCGTTGACGAACGCGGGCTCGGGGATGCCGGCGACCTCCAGGATTGTCGGCGCGACGTCGATCACGTGATGGAACTGGGAGCGGAACTCGCCGCGCGCGGCGAAGGCCCGCGGCCAGTGCACGATCGTGCCGTTGCGTGTGCCGCCGAAGTGCGAGGCGACCTGCTTGGTCCACTGATACGGCGTGTCGGTGGCGTGCGCCCACCCGACGGCGAAGTGGTTGAACGCCTCCGGACCGCCGAAGTCGTCGATCTTCGCGGCGAGGAACTCCGGCGTCTCCAGGTGCGCCGCACCGTTGAACACGAAGAGTTCGTTGAACGTTCCTACCGGCGTGCCCTCCGCGCTCGAACCGTTGTCGCCGACGATGTAATACACCAACGTCTCCCCGAGAACGTCGAGCTGCTCGAGCGTGTCGATCAGTCGGCCGACGTGATGGTCGGCGTGCTCGAGGAAGCCGGCGAACACCTCCATCTGCCGGGCCAGGATCGGCTCGAGCTCGGCGGGCATCTCGCCCCAGGCGGGGATCTCCGCCGGCCGCGCGGACAGCTCGGTCTCCGGCGGCACGACCCCGAGCTCCTTCTGCCGCACGAGGGTCCGCTCCCGCAGCAGCACGTCCCACCCCTCGTCGAAGGCGCCCCGGTACTTCGCGATCCACTCCTTCGGCACCTGATGAGGCGCGTGCGCGGCACCGGGCGCGAAGTACATGAAGAACGGCTTGTCGGGCATCAGCGCCTTCTGCTGCCGCACCCACGCGATCGCGTGGTCGGCGAGGTCCTCCGTCAGGTGGTAGCCCTCCTCGGGGGTCCTCGGCGGCTCGATCGCGGTCGTCCCCTCGTACAGCGCCGGATAGTACTGGTTGGTTTCCCCTCCGATGAAGCCGTAGAAAGTACTCGAAACCCGAACCGGTCGGCCAGCGATCGAACGGTCCCGCCGGGCTCGTCTCCCACAGCGGGACCTCGTGGCACTTCCCGAATTGCGCGGTCGAGTACCCGTTCAGGCGCAGCGTCTGCGCCAGCGGCGCACAGTCGTCGGGCCGAACCGAGCTGTAGCCGGGCGCGGCGGTGGCCAGATCGGGGACCGAGCCCATCCCCACAGTGTGGTGGTTGCGCCCGCTCAGCAGTGCCGCGCGGGTCGGCGCGCACAACGCGGTCGTATGAAAGCGGGTGAAACTCAGCCCGCCCGCCGCCAAGCGCACGGCGGTCGGCGTGTCGACCGGGCCGCCGAAAGCGCTGGAGGAGCCGAAGCCGACATCGTCGAGCAGCACGATCAGCACATTCGGTGCCCCCGCCGGCGGGCGTAACGGTTCGATCGCCGCGAAGCTGGTCTGCGGATCCTTCGCGTCGTAGGTCGTCAAACCCACCCGGCCCCTGCTCGGGATCGGCAGCACGCTGCGCTCAACGACGTCGCCGGACACGGCCACTCCTCACATCGATGTCGAAATGTCGCGATGACGCGGTTGCTGGTGCCGTTGCGGCCGGTGAGCAGTGAGGCCCAGGTCGGTGAGCACCTTATACTTGTCGGCCGCGACCGTGATGGTCTCCAGTATTCGCCGCGCTCGCCCGCCACGAGGGCAAACGAACGACGAGACTGCCGCGCCGAGTGGCGTGCACCGAAACGTCTTCGCTCCGGGCGAGGCGATGCCTGTGTCGTTCAGTTCGGTGGGGCGCGGATGGGATGGGCGTGATGTGGAGCAGATCAGACGCGGCGGTCGCGCCGGTGCTAACGGCGGTCCTGCCGAAGCTAGTAGCGAAGAATCTGTGGGATCAACACCCGGGTGTCCGGCACGAACGGCCACGCCGGATCGCCGAGGTGCGCACGCAACTGCGCGTCGGTCCACCACCAGCCGGCGACGATCTCGTCGGGCTGGTGACGCAGCGGGCCGTCGAACCGGATCTCGAAGGCGAACAGGTGGCAGCGCAACGGCTTTCCTGCCCAGGTCCCGTCCCACGACGCCTTACCCAGCGGCCGCAGCGGGACGCCGGTGACGCCGAGTTCCTCGGCGAGTTCCCGGGTCGCGGTCTGCTCGGCCGACTCCCCGGGATCCATCACGCCGCCCGCGAGGCAGTCGTGCATCCCGGCGAACACCCGCTTGATCGTGGAGCGCCGGTGCACGTAGATCTGTTGGCCGTCGCCCGAGCGCACCAGCACCCCGGACCCGCCATGCCACAACCCGGCCGCGTACACCCGCGAACGCGGTGCCGACCCGATCACAGTGCCGGCGACGTCGAACACAGCGACGATCTCGTCGGTCACGTGCCCGGGCGCCAGCGGGCGAGGTAGCGGTCGCGGGCGGCGAGCGTCGTGGCCATGTCGGCGATCAGCGGGTCGAAGAACCGTTCGCGGTAATGCGGATCGGTGCTCGAGCTGACCGTGAAATACATCGCGCTGAACGCGGCCACCAGCAGGGACATGTGAATCAGCGCCTGGGACACCGGAACCTGCACGGTGAACCACGTGCCCTGTTCGGCCGGGGCGTGCGACCACGCCTCGACCACGTCCGGCGTCAGCGCGATCAGGCCAAGCGTCAGGAAGAACGCGAAGATCACCGCGGCGAACACCGCGATCTGCAGGAACTGCGCCAGGAACATCACAACGAGCACGTTCCCGGTTTCCGCGCGCGAAAGCGGTCGCGCGGTCGCGCCACGGCGTGCCGCCCGGATGGCGCGCAGCTCGTCGCGCAGCGTCGCGAGCAGGAACAGGACGCAGATCGAGAGCAGAAATCCGATGGTCTGCCACAGCCGCGCGCGCGGAATCCGGGCCGCCAGCTGCCACAGCTCGCCGGTGAAGTAGATCAGCACGAGCAGCAGGACCAGGGGAAGCGCCCGGGCGGCAAGGGATCCGACCGCCGTCACCTGATGCAGCGCCGAGCGCACCGCCCAGGCCAGGATCGACCCGGCTCCCAGAAAGGTGAGCCAGACGATGACGAGGACCAACACCAGATTCAGCACGACGTCGGTGCCGAAATGCGCCCCCGACACCACACCGTCCTGCAGGAACGGGATGACCAGGACGAAGACGACGATCGTGGCGGCGGCGACCGAGCGGCCGACGGCTCGGCTGCAGCGGGAGATCAGCCGATGCGTCGCCCACGCCGCAATGGGCGGCACCACGACCACGGCCACGAAGAACCCCGCGTAGAGCGCGATCAGCCAGGCGTCGACGTCGGATTCCTCGTACTCCCGCTCAGGAGTATCCGGCAGCAGCAGGCCGCACAGGGTGATCATGCCGACCGTCGCGAACGCGACGACCGCGGGGGCCGAGCGCTCGAACAGGCGGTGCGCCCGGTCGGCTCCGCGCAGCACCAGCGGGAGACCGCGGGCGAGGAACCAGCGCTCCGCCTCGGCCCGGGTTCGTTCGGGCGGACCACCGTCGGACACCGGGCCATCTGACACCGGGCCATCGGACACCGGGCCATCGGACACCGGGCCAGTGTCACACGCGGCGCCGGTCGTATGTCGGAGCGACGTTCCGTCGCGAGCCCGATGCCCGAGGTGGTCCCCAGCGGCGACACGATGTCCCTGCCCCGCGCGGGGTGTGGCAGATCCTGCGCGCGATCGGCGCCGCGGACTGTCTCGACTGCCGGATCGGCGGCGGACAACGCCGTTCGCCTAGGCTCGTGACCATGCAGCGCATCATCGGTATCGAGGTCGAGTACGGGATCTCTTCGCCCACTGACGCGTCGGCGAACCCGATCCTGACCTCGACGCAGGCGGTGTTGGCGTACGCCGCCGCGGAGGGCGTGCCGCGGGCGCGGCGGACACGGTGGGACTACGAGGTCGAGTCGCCGCTGCGCGACGCACGCGGGTTCGACCTCGGCCGGCTCTCGGGTCCGGCGCCGGTGATCGACGCCGACGAGGTCGGCGCGGCCAACATGATCCTCACCAACGGCGCGCGTCTCTACGTCGACCACGCTCACCCGGAGTACTCGGCGCCGGAGGTCACCGACCCGCTCGACGCCGTGATCTGGGACAAGGCGGGCGAACGCGTGATGGAGGCAGCCGCGCGGCATGCGCGGTCGGTGCCGGGCACGCCGCCGCTGCAGCTGTACAAGAACAACGTCGACGGCAAGGGCGCCTCCTACGGCACCCACGAGAACTATCTGATGAGCCGCGACACGCCGTTCAACTCGATCATCGTCGGCCTGTCGCCGTTCTTCGCCTCGCGGCAGGTGATCACCGGGTCCGGCCGGGTCGGCATCGGACAGTCCGGCGACACCGCGGGGTTCCAGCTGTCGCAGCGCTCCGACTACATCGAGGTGGAGGTCGGGCTCGAGACGACGCTCAAGCGCGGGATCATCAACACCCGCGACGAGCCGCACGCCGACGCCGACAAGTACCGCCGGCTGCACGTGATCATCGGCGACGCGAACCTCGCCGAGTGGTCGACCTACCTCAAGGTGGGCACAACGGCGCTGGTGCTCGACCTGATCGAGGCCGGCGTGGACCTGTCGGACCTGCAGCTGGCGCGCCCGGTGACGGCTGTGCACCAGATCAGCCACGACACGTCGCTGCGGGCGGTGGTCGCGTTGGCCGACGGCCGGGAGATGACGGGCCTGGCGATCCAGCGCGAGTACCACGAGCGCGTCGTCAAGCACCTCGACAACATCGGCAGCGACGACGCCCGGGCAAGCGACATCGTCGAGAAGTGGGCGCACGTGCTGGACCTGCTCGAGCGGGATCCGCTCGACTGCGCCACCCTGCTGGATTGGCCGGCAAAGCTGCGCCTGTTCGAGGGCTACCGCACCCGCGAGAGCCTGGGCTGGGCGGCGCCGAAGCTGCACATGCTGGACCTGCAGTACTCCGACGTGCGCCTCGACAAGGGCATCTACAACCGACTCGTGGCGCGCGGGTCGATGGAGCGCCTGGTCAATGAGCAGGACGTGCTCGACGCGATGACCACCCCGCCGCCGAACACCCGCGCCTATTTCCGCGGCGAGTGCCTGCGCCGGTTCGGCGCCGACATCGCCGCCGCGAGCTGGGATTCGGTCATCTTCGACCTCGGCGGCGACTCGCTGGTGCGGATCCCGACCCTGGAGCCGCTGCGCGGCACGAAGGCGCATGTCGGCAAGCTGCTCGACTCCGCGCACACCGCACGGGAACTGGTCGATCAGCTGACCACCTGACCGGGATTGGGGTGCTCGCCCACACGATGTCGGTATCCCTCGGTAGGGTTGAGGTTCGAGCACGCATCGAGGGTTGCGTGCAGCGCACACGAGGAGGTCGCCTGCGATGGCCCAAGAGCAGACCAAGCGCGGCGGAGGTAGTGGCGAGGACGAGGGCGTTGCCGGCGAAGGTGCGGCCGGCCAGGAGCGTCGCGAGAAGCTCGCCGAGGAGACCGACGACCTGCTCGACGAGATCGACGACGTGCTCGAGGAGAACGCCGAGGATTTCGTCCGCGCGTATGTCCAGAAGGGTGGCCAGTGACGCTAGAGGGTGGCTCGTGGTCCCGCCTGGGATCCGACATCTCGTCCTTCACCGATCACCTTCGCGCACACGCACCGGAACTGTTGCCGGGTAACCGCACCGATCTGTCGGTCGGGGCGGTCGGTACTGCCGGTGACCTCGCCCCACATGGCACCACCATCGTTGCGCTGGCCTTCGCCGACGGCGTGCTCATCGCCGGTGACCGCCGCGCGACCATGGGAAATCTGATCGCCAGCCGGGACGTCGAGAAGGTGTACGTCACCGACGAGTACTCGGCGGCGGGCATCGCCGGTACCGCCGGTATCGCGATCGAGTTGATCCGGTTGTTCGCGGTCGAACTCGAGCACTACGAGAAGATCGAGGGCGTTCCGCTGACGTTCGACGGCAAGGCGAGTCGGCTCTCGTCGATGGTGCGCGGCAACCTGCCCGCGGCGATGCAGGGCCTGGCCGTGGTGCCGATGCTGGTCGGCTACGACCTGGGCATCGGTGAGGGCCGCATCGTGTCCTACGACCTCGTGGGCGGGCGCGCCGAGGAGCGCTCCGGCTACCACGCCGTCGGGTCGGGGTCGCTGTTCGCGAAGTCGTCGCTGAAGAAGCTGTACTCCCGCGGCCTCGACGCCGACGGGGCGCTGCGGCTCGCGGTCGAGGCGCTCTATGACGCCGCCGACGACGATTCCGCCACCGGCGGGCCCGACCTGGGCCGGCGGATCTACCCGACCGCGGTGACCATCACGGCCGACGGTGCCGTGGAGATACCCGCCGAGCGGGCCGAGGAGGTTGCGCGCGCGGTCGTCGCCGAGCGCGCGGAGCAGCAGGAGGGCGCGCCCCGATGACGTTGCCGTACTACGCCTCTGCCGAGCAGATTCTGCGCGACAAGACGGAACTGGCGCGCAAGGGCATCGCCCGCGGGCGCAGCGTCGTCGTGCTCGTCTACGACCAGGGCGTGCTGTTCGTCGCCGAGAACCCGTCGACCGCGCTGCACAAGGTCAGCGAGCTCTACGACCGGATCGGCTTCGCCGCGGTCGGCAAGTACAACGAGTTCGAGAGCCTGCGCCGCGGCGGGATCGTGCAGGCCGACCTGCGTGGCTACTCCTACGACCGACGCGACGTCACCGTGCGATCGCTGGCCAACGCGTACGCGCAGACGCTCGGCACGATCTTCACCGACCAGCTCAAGCCGTACGAGGTGGAGATCTGCGTCGCCGAGGTCGGCTACCCGGACGCGCCGAAGCCGCCGCAGCTGTACCGGATCACCTACGACGGATCGATCGTCGACGAGCACGGCTACATCGTGATGGGCGGCACCACCGAGCCCATCGTCACCGCGCTCAAGGCGTCCTACACCAAGGGTCTCGACCTGTCTGCCGCGCTGAAGGTCGCGGTGGAGGCGCTGCAGAGCCCGCCCGCCGACGCCGCCAACGGCGAGAAGGACAAGCGGGTGCTCGGGGTATCGGCGCTCGAGGTCGCGGTGCTCGACGAGACCCGCCCGCGCCGCGCGTTCCGGCGGATCACGGGTCCCCAGGTCGAAGCCATGCTGCCGGAGTCGGCACCCACCACCACTGAAACCACCACTGACACCTGAGCCTGAGCCCGAAAGTCAGCCCGGCCGGTACACGGTCAGCAGGCTGGGACGGCACTCGATCGCGAACTCGCGGCCCTTCGCCTCGACCTCGCCGTCGGTGGCGATGTTGATCGGTGACCCGAGGTTGTCGATTCGGACCGACGCGACCCGGCGCTGCGTGTAGGTGGGGGACCGGCCGAGGGTGCCCGTCAGCGCCGCGAACAGCAGCCGCGAGCGCGACATCCGCAGGTCCGCGCGCAGCCAGCGGAGGTCGATCGTGCCGTCCGACATGGACGGCCGCGACATCGGCACCTTGTCCGCGGGGGCGTAGCTGCCGTTGCCGACGAATAGCAGCCACACCGATTCGCGGCGGCCGTCGATGTCGAGGTCGAGCGGTTCGGCGCGAGCGAGCACACGCAGCATCGCGACCGCCGCGGCGGGCCACTTGCCGATCCGCGGCTCGAGCCGATCGCGGATATGCACGGTGTCGGGGTAGCCACCGATGCTGGCGGTGTTGACGAAGTACCGGTCGTCGACCCCGTCGACGGCGAGTGCAGCCACGTCCACCCGGCCCGATTCGCCACGGCGCACCGCGCCGACGGTGTCGTCGAGTTCCTCGACGCCGGCGTCGCGCGCGAAGTGGTTGAGCGTCCCGCCGGGAAACACCGCGAGCGGCAGGCCCTTCTCGACGGCGACGGCGACCGCGGTCGCGACGGTGCCGTCGCCGCCGCACACGCCCAGCGCGACGGTGTCGTCGCGAACCTGCTCGGCGAACTGGTCGCGGAAGTCGCGGTCGGGGTCCGGTTCGAGGACCTGCACGCCCGGCAGTTCGGCGCGGATCCGGTCGATCGCGTCGTCGCTGCTGCCCGACCCTGGGTTGACGAGCACGATCATGCCCGCGCCGTCGGGGATCGCCGGCGCGGCGCCGCCGGGGTGCATCACCGCCGGTTCCGGGTCGCGCACCGCCCACCATTGCCGGGTGGACACGGCGACGGCGGTGCCCAGCGCGAAACCGGCGACCACGTCCGAGGGCCAGTGCACACCGACGTGCACACGGGAATAGCCGACCGCCGCGGCCAGCGGCGCGATCATCGCCCCCGCGGCGGGGTACTCGAGCGCGACGCCGGTGGTGAACGCGGCCGCGGACGCGGAATGGCCCGACGGGAACGACGACGAGTCGGGGGGACGCACCAGTGCCCGGACCACCGGGACCGACCCCGCGATCGGACGCGCCCGCCGCGACACCGGCTTGGAGACGGCGTTCGCGAGCGCACTCGCTCCCGCGATCGACAGCAACCCGCGGACCGCGGCGCGACGGCCCTGCTTGCCGGTCAGCGCGAGCAGTGCCGCGATCACCATCCACAGCTTGCTGTGGTTCGCGAATCCGCTCAGCCGGCGCAGCGACGGATCGAGCCGGGACGGCTTCAGGCGTGCGCTGCGGTCGATCAGTCGGACGTCGAGCGCCCCCACCCGGCGGCGGACCGCGGTCGTGCGTCCCATGAACCTCACCCTAGAGTCCGGCACCGACACTTCGGGACCGGTACAGGCGCGCAATCCGACGAGCAGCGTCTGAACTACACAGTTGGTTGTACTGTCGAAGTGTGCAGCGAAGAATACTGGGCCTCGAAACCGAGTTCGGGGTCACGTGCACCTTTCACGGTCACCGGCGCCTGAGCCCCGACGAGGTCGCGCGCTATCTGTTTCGTCGGGTCGTGTCCTGGGGACGCAGCTCGAACGTGTTCCTTCGCAACGGCGCGCGGCTCTACCTCGACGTCGGGTCCCACCCCGAGTACGCCACCGCCGAGTGCGACAACCTGCTGCAGCTCGTCACCCACGACCGCGCCGGGGAGCGTGTGCTCGAGGAGTTGCTCATCGACGCCGAGCAGCGCCTCGCCGAGGAGGGCATCGGCGGCGACATCTACCTGTTCAAGAACAACACCGACTCGGCCGGCAACTCCTACGGCTGCCACGAGAACTTCCTCGTGGTCCGGGCCGGCGAGTTCTCCCGCATCTCGGACGTGCTGCTGCCGTTCCTGGTCACCCGCCAGCTGATCTGCGGCGCCGGCAAGGTACTGCAGACCCCGAAGGCGGCGACCTTCTGCCTGTCGCAGCGCGCCGAACACATCTGGGAGGGTGTCTCGTCGGCTACGACGCGCTCGCGCCCGATCATCAACACCCGCGACGAGCCGCACGCGGACGCCGAGAAGTACCGCCGGCTGCACGTGATAGTCGGCGACTCCAACATGGCCGAGACCACCACCATGCTGAAGGTCGGCACCGCATCACTGGTGCTCGAGATGATCGAGGCCGGGGTGTCGTTCCGCGACTTCGCCCTCGACAATCCGATCCGCGCAATCCGCGAGGTCAGCCACGACCTGAGCGGGCGACGGCCGGTTCGCCTCGCCGGTGGCCGGCAGGCCAGCGCGCTCGACATCCAGCGCGAGTATTACGCCCGTGCGGTGGAGCACGTGCGCAACCGCGAACCCGACCCGCAGATCGACCAGGTGATCGAGCTGTGGGGCCGCACCCTGGACGCGGTGGAGGCGCAGGACTTCGCGAAGGTGGACACCGAGATCGACTGGGTGATCAAGCGCAAGCTGTTCCAGCGCTACCAGGACCGGTACTCGATGGAGCTATCGGATCCGAAGATCGCGCAACTCGATCTCGCCTACCACGACATCAAGCGCGGCCGCAGCGTGTTCGACCTGCTGCAGCGCAAGGGCCTGGTCAAGCGGATCACCGAGGACGACGCCATCGACGAGGCGGTCGAGACCCCACCGCAGACCACCCGGGCGAAGCTGCGCGGCGAATTCATCGCGGCGGCGCAGGCGGCCGGGCGTGACTTCACCGTCGACTGGGTGCACCTCAAGCTCAACGACCAGGCGCAGCGGACCGTGCTGTGCAAGGACCCGTTCCGGTCGGTCGACGAGCGCGTCGAGCGGCTGATCGCGTCGATGTAGGGGCGAGTCACCTACCCTGTCCCCGTGGCGGTCACACCGGTCTCCAAGGTCGAGCGGTTGATGAATCTCGTCATCGCGTTGCTGTCCACCCGTCAGTACCTCCCGGCCGAGCGCATCCGGACCAGCGTCGCCGGCTACGACCCGGACGCCAGCGACGAGGCGTTCAGCCGCATGTTCGAGCGGGACAAGAGCGAACTGCGCGACCTGGGCATCCCGCTCGAGACGGGCATGACGTCGGCGTTCAGCACGGTCGAGGGGTACCGGATCAACCGCGACGCCTACGAGCTGCCCGACATCGACCTGACCAGCGAGGAGGCCGCCTCGGTCGCGGTGGCGGTGCAGTTGTGGGAGTCGCCCGAACTCGCGTCGACCGCGCAGCGGGGGCTGCAGAAGCTGCGGGCGGCGGGCGTGACCGTCGACCTGGACGCGACGACGTCGACCGCGGCCCTGCCGGCCCGCACCAGAGGGTCGGAGCCAGCGCTGGCGAAGCTGATGGCGGCGATCGACGCCGGGCGGGCGGTCCGGTTCCCGCACCACAGCGCCCCGACCGAGCCGTACACGCAGCGGGACGTGGAGCCGTGGGGGATCGTGACGCGCAACGGGCGCTGGTATCTCGTCGGCCACGACCGTGACCGCGGCGCCGAACGCACCTTCCGCATCTCGCGCATCGGCGACGACGTCGTCGCCTACGGCCCGGAAAACGCCGTCCGTAAACCCGACGGCGTCGACCTGCGTCAGGTGGTGGACCGGATCACCGGCGCGCCCGTCACCGGCACCGCGACGGTGTGGGTCGCCGACGGCCACGCCCACGACGTGCGCCGGCTCGGCACTCGTACGGGACGGCGCCGAATCGGCGAGCGCGACGGCGACGTGCTCGAACTGACCGTGCGGTCGCGGGACTGGACCGCGCGGCTGATCGCGGGCCACGGCCCGGACGCGCAGGTGCTCGAGCCCGACGACCTGCGTACCGACGTGGTCGCCCGACTCACGGCGGCCCGATGAGCACGCGACTGGCGCAGCGGCTCTCGCGGCTGCTGAACCTGGTGCCGTACTTCGTGGCGAACCCGGGCATCAGCGCGGCCGACGCGGCCGCGGAGCTCGGCGTCACTCCCAAGCAGCTGCTCACCGACCTGCGCCAGCTGTGGATGTGCGGGCTGCCGGGGTACGGACCCGGTGATCTGATCGACCTGTTGTTTTCGGAGGAGAGCATCGAGGTCACCTTCACCGCCGGCATCGACCGCCCGATGCGGCTCACCTCGATCGAGGCGACCGTGCTGCTGATGGCGCTGCGCTCGATCGCGGATATGCCCGGCATGGTCGACCCGACCGCGGCGCAGGGCGCGATGACCAAGATCGAAACTGCCGCCGGCGTCGCCGCGGCGCGCAACCGCCTCGCCCCGTCCGTGGTCACCGAGGAGGTTCCCGTCGAGGACCCGAGCGCCGCCACCGTGCGCGCCGCACTCGGCGCACGGCACGCGCTGCGGCTCGTGTATTACTCGGCGAGCCGCGACGCCGTGTCGGACCGCGTGGTCGACCCGATCCGGATCCTCGCCATCGACGAACACAGCTACCTGCAGGCATGGTGCCGACAGGCGGAGGCCGTGCGGCTGTTCCGCATCGACCGGGTCTACGAGGCCACCGAACTCGACGAACCGGCGACCCCGCCCGCGGACGCGCAGCGCGAGGACCACGCCCTGGAACTGTTCAGCGACGATCCCGCCCTGCCGCTGGCGCGGCTACGGATCGCCCCGACCGCGACGTGGATGCTCGACCTGTACCCGATGACACCGCTCGACACCGGACCGGACGGCGAGGTCGAGGCGACGATGCGCTTCGCCAGCGTCGAATGGATGGCGCGATTGATCCTCGGGTTCGGTTCGTCCGTGTCCATAGTGGAGCCGCCGGAACTGGTCGACGCCGTGCACACCCGGGCGCGGTTGGGGTTGGCCGCGTACGCGGATCTCGACCGGATCGGGTCCGAGACCAGCTCCGGTAGCATCGAGAACACCTGACTCGGGAGGTAGAGATGGGCGCAATGAGTCCCTGGCACTGGGCGATCGTGCTGATCGTGCTGGTGTTGCTGTTCGGCTCGAAGAGGCTGCCCGACGCCGCCCGCGGACTGGGTCGGTCGCTGCGCATCTTCAAGAGCGAGGTGAAGGAGATGCAGAGCGACAGCGGCGCGGCACAGGCTCAGCAGACCGCCACCCAGCCCCAGCAGACGGCTACGCAGCCCCAGCCGTTGCCGCCGGCGCAACCCGCCCCGGCGCAACCCGTCCCGGCGCCGCCGCAGCAGCAGCACGTCGACCCGAAGTAAGGGGCCGACGCCCCCGTGCGAATCCCGTTCGATCCCCGGCGAAGCAGGCGCCGGACCAATCCGGACGGCACGATGTCGCTGGTCGAGCACCTGCACGAACTGCGGACCCGGCTGCTGCTGTCGCTGCTCGCCATCCTCGTCACCACGGCGTTCGGGTTCTACTGGTACTCGCATTCGATCCTCGGCCTGGAGAGCCTCGGCGACCTGCTACGTGGCCCGTACTGCTCTTTGCCCGAATCCGCCCGCGCGGAACTGAGCCCCGACGGCGCGTGTCGGCTGCTGGCGACGGGCCCGTTCGAGCAGTTCATGCTCCGGTTCAAGGTCGCGCTGACGGCCGGTGTCGTGTTGGCCTGCCCGGTGTGGCTATATCAGCTGTGGGCGTTCGTGACGCCGGGAATGTACCGGCACGAGCGTCGGTACGCGATCGGCTTCGTCAGCGTCGGTGCGGTGCTGTTCGTCGCCGGCGCGGTGCTGGCCTACGTCGTCGTCGCGAAGGCGTTGCATTTCCTGCTGACCATCGGCGACAACGTGCAGGTGACCGCGCTCTCGGGTGCGGAGTACTTCAGCTTCGTGATCGACCTGCTGATCATCTTCGGGGTGAGCTTCGAACTTCCGCTTCTGATCGTGGCCCTGAACTTCGTCGGGGTGCTCACCTACGAACGGCTCAAGCGGTGGCGGCGCGGGCTGATCTTCGCGCTGTTCTGTTTCGCCGCGGTCGCCACCCCGGGCCAGGACCCGTTCTCCATGCTCGCGCTCGCGCTCGCGCTGACCGTGCTGTTCGAGGCCGCGGTGCAGATCGCGCGCATCCACGACAAGCGCAAGGCCCGGCGGGAGGCGGCGGCGGAACTCTCCGACGAGGAGGCCGCGCCGATCGCCACCACGTCCCCGGTCGAGCAGGCGGAGCGGATCGACGCACCAAGACGTACCGACTACTCGGACACGCTCTGACGTGACCGCGCCCGTCACCCCGGAACTGCCGCGGTTCGCCGCGCAGTTGAGCTTCCCGCTCGACGGCTTCCAAACCGACGCCTGCGTCGCCCTCGAGCACGGCCACAGCGTGCTCGTCTGCGCGCCGACCGGCGCGGGCAAGACAGTGGTCGGCGAGTTCGCGGTACACCTCGCGCTCACCTCGGGTGGCAAGTGCTTCTACACGACGCCCATCAAGGCGCTGAGCAACCAGAAGTTCGCCGACCTCAGCGAACGCCACGGCCGCCACGCGGTCGGCCTGCTCACCGGCGACCAGTCGATCAACCCGCACGCCCCAGTGATCGTGATGACCACCGAGGTGCTGCGCAACATGCTCTACGCGTCGTCGCCGACATTGACGGGGCTGTCGTACGTCGTCATGGACGAGGTCCACTTCCTCGCCGACCGGTTCCGCGGTGCGGTGTGGGAGGAGGTGATCCTGCACCTGCCGGAGGCGGTGCGGCTCGTGAGCCTGTCCGCGACGGTCAGCAACGCCGAGGAGTTCGGCGCCTGGATGGAGACCGTCCGCGGCAACACGACGGTCATCGTCGACGAGGTGCGCCCGGTGCCGCTGTGGCAGCACATCCTGGTCGGCTCACGAATGTTCGACCTGTTCGACACCGCGGCGCAGCGGGATCGCCCGGACGCAGGCGTGGTGGTGGACAAGGAGTTGGTGCGCTACCTGAAGCAGCGCGAGGCTGCCGACCGGACCGGATCGTGGGAGCCGCGGGGACGCGGCCGCGGCCGGGGACCCCGCTCGTCGTACCGCCCGCCGCCGCGGCCGGAAGTGCTCGCGCGGCTCGACGCCGAGGGTCTGCTGCCGGCGATCACGTTCATCTTCAGCCGGGCCGGGTGCGACGCGGCGCTCGACCAGTGCCTGCGATCGCGGCTGAACCTGACGGGTCCCGACGAATACGACGAGGTCGATGCGATCATCGCCAAGCACACCGGGGAACTGCCACGCGGCGACCTGGAGGTGCTCGGGTACTGGGAGTGGCGCGAGACGCTCCACCGCGGGCTGGCCGCCCATCACGCGGGAATGCTGCCGGCGTTTCGGCACACCGTCGAGGAGCTGTTCGTCAAGGGGCTGGTTCGGGCGGTGTTCGCGACCGAGACATTGGCGCTCGGCATAAACATGCCGGCCCGCACGGTCGTGCTGGAACGGCTGGTGAAGTACAACGGCGAAACCCACGCCGCGCTCACGCCGGGGGAGTACACGCAGCTGACGGGGCGAGCGGGTCGGCGCGGGATCGACGTCGAGGGCCACGCGGTGGTGATCTGGCACCCGGACCTCGACGCCACCGAGGTGGCGGGGCTGGCGTCGACGCGGACGTATCCGCTGCGCTCGTCGTTCAAGCCCGGGTACAACATGTCGATCAACCTGATCGACCAGCTCGGTGCGACGCAGTCGCGGGCGTTGCTCGAGCGATCGTTCGCGCAGTTCCAGGCCGACCGCTCGGTGGTCGGGCTGGTGCGCGGGATCGAACGCAACGAGGCCCAGCTCGCCGAGTTGCGGGAGAAGCTGGGCGGTGCGGACAGCGAATACCTGGAGTACATCTCGCTGCGCGAGCGGATCGGCACCCGGGAGCGGGCGCTGGAACGCCAGGGCCGGGAGGACCGGCGCGGCGCTGCGGTCGCCGCGTTGGGGGCGTTGCGGCGCGGGGACGTCGTCGCGATCCCGTCCGGGCGTCGGTCGGGCTTGGCGGTGGTGCTCGAACCGGACGCAGACACGGGCGATCCGCGCCCGCTGGTGCTCACCGAGGACAAGTGGGCCGGGCGGATCTCGATCGCCGACTTCCCGACGCCGGCCGAACCGCTGGGCCGCATGCGGCTGCCCAAGCACGTCGACCACCGCACCGCCCGCAGTCGCCGTGACCTCGCCTCGGCGCTGCGCAGCACCGGCATCACTGCTCCCAGGGGGCGACCGCGGCGGGGGCACCGGAACGGGTCGGGGGAGGACCGCGAACTTGCGTCGCTGCGCCGTGCGTTGCGCTCGCACGCGTGCCACAGCTGGCCCGACCGCGAGCAACTCGCCCGCGTCGGGGAGCGCTACAACCGGGTGCTGCGCGAGACGGACACGATGCGGCAGAAGGTCGCGGCGACGACGAATTCGTTGGCGCGCGCGTTCGACCGGATCGTGTCGCTGCTGACAGAGCGCGGCTACATCGCTCGTCATGACGACGAGGTGCAGGTCACCGACGCAGGCCGCACGCTGGCCAGGATCTACACAGAGAGCGACCTGCTGGTCGCCGAGTGCCTACGCGACGGGGCGTGGCGGGGGCTCGGGCCGGCGGAACTCGCGGCGGTGGTGTCGGCGGTGGTGTACGAATCTCGCAGCGAGGCGGGCCTCCTCACCGTGTCAGGGCCGACGGAACCGATCCGGCGGGCGATCGGCGCGACGGTGCGACTGTGGCGGGAACTGCGCACCGACGAGGCCCGGCACAAGCTGCCGCCGACGCGCGAACCCGACCTCGGGTTCGTCACCGCGGTGTGGAAGTGGGCCCGCGGGGAAGCGCTGGTCGAGGCGCTGATCGCGGGGGGAGACAAGGGCGACGCGTTGTCGGCGGGTGACTTCGTACGCTGGTGCCGTCAGGTGATCGATCTGCTCGACCAGTTGCACGACGGCGCCGAGGACCCGGTGCTCGCCGAGACCGCGGCCAAGGCGGTGCGCGCGATCCGGCGCGGCGTGGTCGCGGTAGACGCGGCCTGATAGCGCTACGGTTATTCACAACAGCAGTGCAAACAGGGAGGAACGAGATGACCGAGCCGCGAGAGCCGGCCGGCGACGACCAGTGGGGGAATCCGCAGCAGCAGGGCCAGCAGCCGCCGCAGCAGGGCTGGGGCCAGCCGGCGCAGGGGCAGCCGGGGCAGCAGGGCTGGGGCCAGCAGCCCAACCAGCAGAGCGGGCCCAGCCAGCAGAACTGGCGCCAGGATCAGCCGACGCAGCAGGCATCCAACCCCCAGTGGGGTCAGCAGTCGCCGCCGCAGCAGCAGTGGGGTGGTCAGCAGCCACCGCAGCAACAGTGGGGCGGGGGCCAGACGCCGCAACAACCGGGACAACAGAACTGGGGACAGCAGCCGGGCCAGCAGTGGGGCGGCCAGCAGGCGTACGGATCGGGGCAGGACTACCAGCAGTTCCCATCGTCGACGGCCGGGTCGGGCAAGAGTTCGAAGACGCCGCTGCTGATCATCGGCGGGTTGGTGATAGTCGTCGTCATCGCCGTCGCGGCCCTGCTGTTGTCGATGAACGCCAAGGACACCCTCGACCAGAACGCCGCGCAGCAGGGGGTCAGCCAGGTGCTCACCGAGTCGTACGGACTCACCAACGTCAGCGACGTGAGTTGCCCGTCCGGCCAGAAGGTCGAAAAGGACGCGACGTTCACCTGCGAGTTGCTCGTCGACGGCGACCAGCGTGAGGTGACCGTGAAGTTCACCGACGACGAGGGCACGTACGAGGTGGGGCGGCCGTCGTAGCTCAGCGGTTGGCCATCGCGTCGACGAGCCTGGTCACGGGGCTCTCGGTGGCGTATTCGACGGCAAGGCGCAGCAACTCGTCGGGGTCGTCGGGGGTGCGCGGCAGCGCGTCGTCGCGGGACGCGATGATCTGCGCGTCGCGCGCGACCCGCACGACCGGGACGGCCGCGTCGAGGTAGTCGCTCGCCCCCGCCAGCTTTGCCCGGACGCCGTGCGCGAGATCGGCGTCGGGGTCCGCGGCCGCTGCCCGCAGCGCGGCGATGCTGCCGAACCGCAGCATCAGCGACGACGCGGACTTCTCGCCGATGCCCTTCACGCCGGGCAGACCGTCGGAGGCATCGCCCCGTAGCGTCGCGAGGTCGGCGTAGGCGTCGCCGGCATTGGCGACCGGGACCCCGTACTTCGCGGCGACCTCGGCGGGCCCGTACAGTTCCGCCTTCGCCAGGCCGCGCCCGACGTAGAACACCCGAATCGGCGGGGCCGGCTCGTCCCGCACCAACTGCAGCAGGTCCCGGTCGCCGCTGACGACGATCACGTCGTCGGTGGTCTCCCGGGTGGCGAGTGTGCCCAGCACGTCGTCGGCCTCGTAGCCCTCCGCGCCGGCGGTGGCGATGCCGACGGCGGCGAGCAGCGCGAGGATCATGTCGACCTGCGGAACCAGTGGATCGGGGACCACCTCGGCGCCGGGGGCGGCGGCGGGCGAGGTGTCGAGCCGGTGCGCCTTGTAGGAGGGCACGAGGTCGACCCGGAACTGCGGCCGCCAGTCCAGGTCGAGGCAGACCACGAGCCGGGTCGGTCGGTGCTTGTTGACCAGTGCCGCGACCATGTCCGTGAACCCGCGCACGGCGTTCACGGAGCGGCCGTCGGGCGCGGTGATCGAGGCGGGGATCGCGTGGAACGCGCGAAACCACAGACTGGCGCCGTCGAGGAGGAGCAAGGGTCCGCTCATGCTGCCCCAGCGTAGAGGCGCACGGATTAGCCTTGGCGCCATGGCTGTGATTCCCGAGAACTCAACCGACCAGCGATTCGCAAGCAGTGTCTACGGGAACCGGCTCGAACGGGTGAGCGCGCTCGCGCGCGAGGCGGGACTCGACGGCGTGTTGGTGACTCCCGGACCGGATTTGCGCTACCTGGTGGGGTCGCGCGCGGAGTCGTTCGAGCGGTTGACGTGTCTGGTGGTGCCGAGCAGTGGGGCGACGCCGTCCGTCGTGGTGCCGAAGCTCGAACTCGCGGGTCTCGGTGGCTCGGCGACGGCCGATCTGGGTCTGCGCCTGCTGGATTGGGTCGACGGCCAGGATCCGTACGCGATCGTGGTGGACGCGCTCGGCGGCGGGCGGCGCGTGGCGGTCGCCGACGCGATGCCGGCCCTGCACCTGGTCCCGCTGGCCGACGCGCTGGACGCGCTGCCCATCCTCGCCACAGGGGTGCTGCGCCAGCTACGAATGATCAAGGACGACAGCGAGATCGAGGCGTTGCGCCGGGCCGGGCAGGCGATCGACCGGGTGCACGCCCGGATGGCGGAGTTCCTGCGGGCCGGGCGCACCGAGGCGGAGGTCGCGGCCGACATCACCGCCGCCATCGTCGAGGAGGGCCACACGGAGGCCGCGTTCGTCATCGTCGGCAGCGGACCGCACGGCGCCGACCCGCATCACGAGGTGTCGGATCGGAGGATCGAGTCCGGCGAGGTGGTGGTGATCGACATCGGCGGCCCGGTGGAGCCGGGGTACAACTCGGACTCGACCCGGACCTACGTGCTGGGCGAGCCGTCGGCGGAGGTCGCGAAGCGCTACGACGCGCTGCAGCGTGCGCAGCAGGCGGCGGTCGCGGCGGTTCGTCCGGGCGTGACGGCGGAATCGGTGGACGCCGCGGCGCGTGATCTGCTCGCGGCGGACGAATTGGCGGACGTGTTCGTGCACCGCACCGGGCACGGCATCGGGCTGTCGGTGCACGAGGAGCCCTACATCGTGTCCGGCAACGACATCATCCTCGTGCCGGGGATGGCGTTCAGCGTCGAACCCGGCATCTACTTCCGCGGGGACTGGGGCGCCCGGATCGAGGACATCGTCGTGGTGACCGAGGACGGCTGCGAGCCGCTGAACACACGGCCACACGAGCTGGGCGTGCTCCCCGGATGACCGTCACCCTCGACGATCTCGTCGCGACGGTGCGGCGCGAGGGAGAGCGGATCGCCGCGATGCCGGTCGACGCGCTCGCCGCGCGTGTGCCTGCCGTGCCGGACTGGACGCTGGAGGACGTGGTCCGCCACACCGGCGCCGTTCACCGGAGGGTCCTGGCAACCTTGGACGCCGCCGCCGCCGACCCCACGGCCGAACGCCCTGGACCGCAGCCGCTCCTGCCGCCGGGTCCGCAGTGTCTGGTCGCATACCGCGAGGTGCTCGACGCGATGCTCGCCCGGTTCGCGGCGGCCGACCCGGATCGGCCCGCGCCGTCGTTCGTCGGATTGGCGACCGTAGGGTGGTGGATCCGCCGCCAGGCCCACGAGGTCACCGTGCATCGTTTCGACGCCGCCGACGCCGTGCATGCCGCGGGCGGTCCCGAGCCGGCGCCCGCCGATGCCGCCTGCGCCGCCGACGGCATCGACGAACTCACCGACGTGATGTTTCCATCCCGCCTCCCTCCTCTTCCGGAATCGCTGCACGGCAGCACGATTCATCTGCACGGCACCGACACCGCCGACGCCGAGTGGCTGCTCGAATTCGGCGCGGACGGCGTCGTCGCGAGCCGCGCGCACGCCAAGGCCGACGTCGCGCTGCGCGGTCCGGCGCAGTCGCTACTGCTCGTGCTGTGGCGGCGGCGCCCACTCGACGTGCTCGAGGTCTTCGGCGACGCGAGCATCGCGGAGCGCTTCCTCGACATCACGCGGTTCTGAGATCACGGCGGTTCGCCTTCCGTTCCGGAGGTTTGGGCGTAGTGCAGCGGTACGTGTGGCCGGTGGTGGTGGTGAGGGTGGTGGTGTGCCGGTCCCGTCGGCGGGCTACCAATCGCGTCGCGCGGCTGGGTTCGCCCCGCCGAGGCGACGGTGATCGCGCGGTCAGATCAGAGTTTGATGGTGATGACCCCGCGGCCGACGGTGATCTCCTTGGCTCCCAGGTTGTGGCTGGTGATCGCCTGCTCGATCAGGGTGGTGTTGCGGTTGGCGAACACCACCACCACGAGGGTGTGCGCGTCCACGATCTGCAGTGCCGCATTTGTGGACAGGCGGGCGGGCAGGCCATCGGGTGCCAGGTTGGAGATCGTGCGTTCGAGCTCGGCGATGGCGCTCATCGGTGTGCTCCGTGGCGGTGCTGGGCGGGCAGGGCAGGACCGGGTGGTGCGGTGGCGAGGCGGTGTTTGAGGTCGGCGAGTTCCTGGCGCAGCGCGTCGGGGAGTGTGTTGGCGCCGATGGTGGCGTACCACTCGTCGATCGAGTGGGTTTCGGCGGCCCATTCGGCGGGGTCGACGTTGAGCGCGGCCAGGATCGTGGTGTCGTCGTATGCGGCGCGGTCGAGCCCGTGGAGGTCGAGGCTGCCGAGGGGGGATGTCGCCGATCGGTGTGCGCACGGCGTCGGCGGTGCCGTCGATGCGTTCGAGTGCCCACTCGAGCACGCGGGCGTTCTCACCGAATCCGGGCCACAGGAACTCGCCGCTCTCACCGCGGCGGAACCAGTTGACGTAGAAGATCTTCGGCAGCTTCGCCGGATGGGCGGTGGTGGCGATGTCGAGCCAGTGCTGGAAGTAGTCGCCGACGTGGTAGCCGAGGAATGGCAGCATCGCCATCGGGTCGCGACGGACCACGCCCACCGCGCCGGTGGCCGCGGCGGTGGTTTCCGAGGACAACGTGGAGGCGAGGAACACGCCGTGTTGCCAGCTCAGTGATTGGGTGACCAGGGGGATGGTGCTGGCGCGGCGTCCGCCGAAGAAGATCGCCGAGATGGGCACGCCGTGCGGGTCGTTCCATTCGGGGGCGACGGTGGGGCATTGCGCGATGGGGGTGCAGTAGCGGGAATTGGGGTGGGCGGCGGTCTCGTTCGAGTTCGGGGTCCAGTCGCGGCGTTTCCAGTCGGTGAGGTGGTGGGGCTTGTCGGTGGTCATGCCTTCCCACCAGATGTCGCCGTCGTCGGTGAGGGCGACATTGGTGAAGATGGAGTTGCCGCGGTCGATGGTTGCCATCGCGTGCGGGTTGGTGTGTGCGCCGGTGCCGGGGGCGACACCGAAGAATCCGGCCTCGGGGTTGACCGCGTAGAGGCGGCCGTCGTCGCCGAACCGCATCCAGGCGATGTCGTCGCCGATGGTTTCGGCGGTCCACCCGGGCAGGGCGGGTTGCAGCATCGCCAGGTTCGTCTTGCCGCACGAGGAGGGAAACGCCGCGGCGATGTAGTGCACCCGCTGGTCGGGGGCGGTGAGTTTGAGGATCAGCATGTGCTCGGCGAGCCAGCCCTCGTCCTTGGCCATCTTGGAGGCGATCCGCAGTGAGTAGCATTTCTTGCCGAGCAGCGCATTGCCGCCGTAGCCGGAGCCGTAGCTCCAGATGGTGCGTTCCTCGGGGAAGTGCGAGATGTACTTGGTGTCGTCGCACGGCAAGGGGACGTCGGCTTGGCCCGGCTGCAGGGGTGCACCGACCGAGTGCAGGCACTTGACGAATTCGGCGCCCGGCGTCGAGTCGGTCCCATACCGGCGTTCCGAAGCGGGTCATGATCTGCATGGACACCGCGACGTATTCGGAGTCGGTGATCTGGATCCCGAACTTGGGTTCGGCGGCGTGCAGGGGTCCCATGCAGAACGCGATCACGTACATGGTGCGTCCGGTCATGGCGCTGTGATAGTGCTCGGTCATCGCGGTTTTCATCTCGACCGGGTCCATCCAGTTGTTGGTGGGCCCGGCGTCGGCCTGCCGCCGGGAGCAGATGAAGGTGCGGTCCTCGACCCGGGCGACGTCGCCGGGGTCGGACGCGCACCAGAAGGAGTTGGGTTTCTTCGCCAGCCGCACGAAGGTGCCCTTGTTCACCAGATGGGTGGTCAGCGTGCGCCATTCGTCGTCGGAGCCGTCACACCACACGACCCGGTCCGGGATGGTGAGCTCGGCGACGGTGCCGACCCAGTCGAGGATCGTGTCGGCGGTGGTCGGGGCGGTGTCGAGACCGGGGAGGGTGGTGGTCACGGTGGGTTCTCTCCTTCGCGGGATCGCGGGCTCTAGCTGGGCTGATACGGGCCGTCGTGGGGTTGATTGCTCACCGCGCGGCTGACGTGTCGTGCCACGGCGGGCACGAGGAGGCGTTCGTCTTCATCGACATCTCGTTTTCTCGATCAATCAACTATCCGAGATATGTATTTATGTATTTAGAAAGTCCGCAACTATCGCGTGCGGTGATCGGCACCGCCATCTCACGGAATTCAGCCGGTCGACTCGGTCACCAGACCGGATTCCGGGACATCCTCGAGGAGTTCGGCCTGGCCGGCCACCACGCCCGTCAGGATGGCCCGGGCGACCGACAACAGCTCGGCCACCCGCGGCGAGGTCAATGCATAGGACACCGACAGGCCTTCCCGGCGCGCGGTGACCAGACCGGCGCGGCGCAGGATCCCCAGCTGCTGGGACAGGTTGGCGGGCTCGATGCCGACCTCGGGCAGCATCTCGGAGACGGCGTATTCGCGCTCGCTGAGCAACTCCAGCACCCGGATGCGCGCCGGGTGGCCGAGGGTCTTGAAGAATTCCGCCTTCATGCGGTACAGCGGCTGGCGGGAATCCGGCATCATGCCTCCAGTTCAATCCGCTGACACGGCAACTTTCTAATCTTAGCAACTTTCCCGAATCCGGCGGGTATGGGCGGTTGGTCACAGGTCGTTGCCGGCGTAGGACAGGTTGAAGCTTTTGTTGGTCAGCGGGAAGTCGGGGACGATGGTGTCGGCCATGGCGACCGGCAGCGCGGGCCAGTTGAACCAGGACGGGTCGACGATCTTGGCGCGGGTGAGTCGCCCGAGGGTGTCGATTTCGACGCGGTGCACGATGGTGCCGCGCCAGCCCTCGACGATGCCGACGCCGCTGCGGGGATCCGGGACGGGCGGCGCCGGTACGGCGTGGCGCAGCGGGCCGGTGTGGGACTCGATGAGATAGCCGGCCAGGGCTGCGGCGGCGGCGAATTCGTCGCGGCGCACGGTGTAGCGGGCCAGGACGTCACCGGTGGTGGCGCCGATTTCGGTGACCGGCAGGGCGGTGGTGGGGTGTTCGAGCCGGGCGTCGGTGCGGACTCCGCTGGCGCGGGCGACGTAGCCGAGGCAGCCCAGCGCGCGGGCGTCGTCGGCGCCCAGGGCCGCGGTGCCGGCGAATCGGTCGTGGATCACCGAGTTTTGCAGCGTCAACGCGGCGACCTCGGCGAGGTCGGCCGCGATGGCGCGCAGCCGGTCGGGATCGGGCAGGGTGTGCAGCGCGACGGCGCCCGGGCCGATCGCGCCGCGTAGCAGCCGGTGCCCGGTGACCGCGGCGTTGATCCGCAGCAGTTGTTCGCGGATGCGCTGGGCATGGGCATTGGCCAGGGCGAAGCCGACGTCGTTGGCCAACGCCCCGAGGTCGGTGGCGTGGTTGTAGAGCCGTTCGAGTTCGACCAGCAGGGCCCGCAGTCGGTGCACGTGGTCGGGCACCTCGATGCCCAGGGCGTCCTCGACCGCGAGGCTGTGGGCCAGGGCGTGCGCGGCGGAGGTGTCGCCGCTGATCCGTTCGGCCAGCTCGACCGCGTCGGTGGCCGCCCGGCCACCGAAGAGCTGCTCGAGACCGCGATGCACGAACCACAGCCGCACCTTGAGCCGCAGCACCGTCTCACCGACGACGGAGAACCGGAAGTGGCCGGGTTCGATCAGCCCGGCATGCACGGGTCCGACCGGGATCTCGTACACCCCGCTCCCGCCGACGGTGACGAACGGGAACCGCCCGGTGGCCGCGAATTCCGGTGCCGGCCCGGCATCGACGCGCATCGGATGCCAGTCCGCGGGCCAGTGCGCGTGCCGGACCAGCCGGCGCGGGCGCGGATGTCCGATCGGGTGGATGCCGTAGAGGTCCATCATTTCCCGCTCGAATCGGCTCGCGGGAAACGACAGATACGCCAGCGACCGCAGCGTCGGGTCGTTTGCGGGGACCGTGGTTTCGAGCTCGACGCGGCGATCGGGCCAGCCGGCGAGGAACAGGTGCACGATGCGCAACCGGTCGCCGTCATCGTGCGCCGCGACCAGCGCCAGGCGGAATCCCGCCGCGAGCAGCTCCTCGGCGGCGGCGGCGCGCTCGGCGTCGGAGACGCTGTGCCGCACCCTGTTTCGGGTCATCGTAGCGCTCCGACCTGGGTGGCGGCGGTGGTGAACAGGTCGTCCAGCGGGCCGGCGGTGACACCGAGGGTGAGCGAGGCGGCGATCCCGAGGACCAGCGCGGCGGTGACCGTGGCGGGCACGGCGATCACGGGTGCCGCGGGAGCGGCGGGGCCGAGCAGCATGCGGCTCGCGTTGCGGGTCAGCGCGGCGAAGGCGATCGCGACCAGCACCATCGCGGCCGCCAGCACCCACGCCAGCCGGGCGTCGGCCAGTGAGCGGGCGATGCCCAGTTCGCTGGCGAACATCGCACACGGCGGCAGGCCCAGCAGCACGACCAGACCGGCGGCGAACGCACCGCCGATCAGCCGGGACCGGTGCACGACACCGGTGATGTCGGCGATCACGGTCGAGTCGTGCGCGGCCTGCAGTTGTCCACCGGCCAGGAACAACACGGTCTTCCCGATCCCGTGGGCGAGCACATGCAGCAGCAGCGCCGCGATCGCGAGAGTTGTTCCCGCGGCCGCGGCGATCGCGATCAGCCCCATGTTCTCCATCGACGAATACGCCAGCATTCGTTTGAGATCGCCGGTCACGGTCAGCAGCAGCGCCGCGACCAGCAGGGTCGACAAGCCGGTGATCAGCAGGCCGGTCCGCATGAACGCAGCGCCGGCCGAGACATCCACGATCGGCTTGATCCGGATCAACACCGAGAAGGCCACCGACAACAACACCCCGCTCATCAGCGCCGACACCGGGGCCGGTGCCTGGCTGTGCGCGTCGGCCAGCCAGGTGTGGAACGGGACCAACCCGGCCTTGGCGCCGTAGCCGATCAACAGCAACCCGCCCGCGAGCCGCGCAAGGGCGGGATCCAGGCCCTGCGCGTACGCGGCCAGCACGTCGAGGTCCAGTGCGTGCGCGGCCGGCGCGCCGGCATGGCCGGCGGCGAAGTACACCACCACCGTGCCCAGGAACGCGACCGCGATCCCCACCGAGCAGATCACGACGTACTTCCACGTCGCCTCCAGCGCGGTCCGGGTGCGGCGATGCCCGACCAGGAACGCGGTGACGATCGTCGTGGCCTCCACGGCGACCCAGATCACGCCGATGTTGTTGGCCGACACCGCCAGCACCATCGCGGCCAGAAACGCCGGCGTCAACGCCCCGTAGAGCCGGGCCCCGGGCACGTCGGTGTGGCCGTGGTCGAGTTCGGCGTCGACATAGCCGATGCCGGCCGCGGTGGTCAGTGTCCCGACGATGCCGACGACCAGCAGCATGGTGACCGACAGCGCGTCCACCCGCAGCAAACCACCCAGCAGGACATGCGGCGTGGACCCGGCGCGGAACCCGAGCACCACCCCGCAGCCGAGCACCGTCATCGCCGACAGCACCGTCAGGCTCGCGGTGGCGCGGCGCCACCCCAGGACCACCGCGAGCATCGCGGCGGCCAGTGGCGCGAGGATGGCAGCCAGCAGCAGTCCGGTCATCAGTCGCGCAACTCCTGTAGCCGGTCCAGATCCGCGCCGCCGAACGCGCGACGCAGCCGGCCGGTGAGCACACCGAGCACGATCACCGCGAACAGCACATCCAGCGACGCCCCGAGTTCCACGATCAACGGCACACCGGCAGTGAGCAGGAAGGCGGTCGCGGCGATCCCGTTGTCGAGCATGAGGAAGCCAGCCGCCTGGGAGATGGCGTGCCGCCGGGTCGCCATCACGAACAAGGCGATGAACACCACCGCGAACGCGGCAGGGGTCGCGCTCGTCGTCGCACTCGGATCCAGGTTCACCAGCGGCCGGGTGACCGCGAACGCGACCACGGTCAAGCCCGCGGCGATCAGCAGCGACGTGGCCGTGTTCACCAGCGGTGTCGCCTCGCGTTGTTCGGTGTGCTCGGCGTGCAGGGCGCGGGCCAGCAGCCACGGCAGCACCCCGGCGCGCAGCGCAAGGACCGCGGCGGCGACGGCGAGCAACGCGGCATCGCCCTCGTGGATTCCGCGGACGAACGGTATCGCGGCCAGTGCGATACCCTGGCCGGCGAGCAACCCGACGATCGCGCCGAGGTCGCGGCGCCAGACAACCAGCACCGCGGCCAGAACCAGACCGCCCGCGGCGAAGTCGACCACGTTGGCGAAGAAGGCGTCGCTCATCGGTGCGGGCCCCTCGCGGTGATTGTCATCGGATTCCCGTCGCGGTAGTCGTCATTTCTCACGCCGGTGTGGTGAAGAAGGTGGCAGCCGTCACGGCCAGCAGGGCGAGCAGGAACGACCCGGCGAGCAGTTCGGGCACCCGGAACAGCCGCAGCTTCGCGATGAACACCTCGAATCCGGCCAGCAGCACCGCCAGCACAGCGACCTTGACGGTGATCGCCGCGATGCCGATCACCACGTCGCCGAGGCTCGGATCCGCGCCGGCGATTCCCCACGGCAGGAACAGATTCGCCAACAGCGCCAGCAAGACCGTCAGGCGCATGCCGCTGGCCCATTCGACCAAGGCTAGGCGCGGCCCGGCGTATTCGAGCACCATCGCCTCGTGCACCATCGTCAGCTCGAGGTGGGTGGCCGGGTTGTCCACCGGCAGCCGTCCGGTCTCGGCGATGATCACGATCACCAGCGCGACGAACGCGAGCAAGCCGGTCAGCGACGCCACCTGACCGGGATGGTCGAGGGTGTTCGCCACGAGCGCACCGAGATTCGCCGACCCGGCGGGGATGGACAGCGCGAACACGGCGAGCAGGATCGTCGGCTCCACCAGGGCCGCGATGGTGATCTCGCGGCTGGCGCCCATGCCGCCGAAGGAGGTGCCGGTGTCGAGGCCGGCCAGCGTCAGCGCGACCGTGCCGAGGAACAGCAGCCCGACCACCGCGAACAGGTCGGCCGCCGAATCCAGCGGCGACCCGGTGGCCACCAGCGGCGCGACCGCGGCGATCAGCAGTGTCGTTCCCGCGACGATCGCGGGCGCCGCCGCGAACACCACGGTGGTGCCCTGCGGGGTGATCTGTTGTTTGCCGAGCTGTTTGCGCAGATCGCGCCACGGTTGCAGCACGCCACCGCCGGTACGGCCCTCCGAGCGGGCCCGCACCTGCCGCATCGCGCCGATCACCAACGGCGCGCCGACCATCACCGCGCCGATCTGCGCGGCACCGGCAAGGTAGGACAAGACGGTCATCGCGCCACCACCACCAGCACGATCAGCACGCCCAGCGCACCGTAGGCGAGGTAGAGGTGCACGCTGCCGGTGTGGGCGCGGCGCATCAGCTGCGCCGCCGCCGCCACGAGACGGACCACCGGGGTGTAGAGGCGTTGCTCGATCGCATCGGCGATCCGGGCCCGGTAGGTGATGCTGTCGACCAGATACCGCGATTCGGCGTAGTGGGTCACCTCGACATCGGTGTCCGGGCGCAACACGTCGTCGAACACCCGCTGCAGCGGTTCGGCGAACGAGGTGGCCGTGTATTGCATCCGCGGGGTGAGCTCGGCCGCGCCGCACGCCCACAACGGCAGCACCACCGCCGCCGGACGGCGACGCGACCGCCATCGCGCCAGACCGACCGCGCCCAGCACGGCGGCGACCAGGCTCACGGCGATCACCCCGGGCGCGATCGACCCCGACAGCCCGGGCAGCCGCAGCACCGCGCCGAAACCGGGGAACCCCGCCGTCCGCGACGCCGGCACGGCGTCGAGCACCCGCGCCAGCGCGGGCCCGAGGACCAGCGGCGCCACCGCCACCACGACACAGCCGGCCGCGGCGACCGCCATCCCGGCGCGCATGCTCACCGGGGCCTCTTGCGCGCCGGCGGCCGCGTCGGATCGTGGCCGGGCCAGAAATCCGACGCCGAAGGCCTTCACCATGGCTGCCACACCGAGGCCGGCGGTCAGCGCCACCGCGCCGACGGCCAGCGGCGTCGCCAACGCCACCACCGTGTCATGGCCCGGGGCGCCGTGAATCAGCGACTGGATCAGCAGCCACTCGCCGATGAAACCCGCGCCCAACGGCAGCCCGGCCGCGCCGAGCGCGGCGACCCCGAACAGGGTCGTGGTCGCGGGCATCCGCCGCGCCAGCCCACCGAGCCGGTCCAGGTCCCGCAGCCCCGTCGCGGCCAGCACCGATCCCGCCGCGAGGAAGCCCAGGCTCTTGAACGCCGCGTGCGCGACCAGGTGCACCACCACCGCGGCCATCGCAATGGCCGCCGCCTCCGGCGCGCCCGCCGCCGCGAGCAGTGTCGCCGCACCCAGCGCGAGCGCGATCAGGCCCATGTTTTCAGTGGTCGAGAACGCAAGCAACCGTTTGAGATCGGTCGCCACCGTCGCCTGCAACACCCCGTACACCGCCGACACCCCGCCGATGACCAGCAGCGTCAGACCCCACCAGCGTGGTCCCGGCCCGAGCAGCTGCAGATCGAACCGGACGATGCCGTAGATCCCCAGGTTGACCATCGCCCCGCTCATCAACGCCGACACCGGGCTCGGCGCCTCCGGGTGCGCCCGCGGCAGCCACGCGTGCAGCGGCAACAGGCCGGCCTTGGACCCGAACCCGGCCACGGTTAGCACGAACACCGCCGACCGCGCCCCCCCGGGTATCGCGGCCAGATCGGTGAACCGGTCCGCATCGGCGGCCGCCGACAACACCATCAGCCCGATCAGGATCGCCACGAACCCGAGCTGGGTCATCACCGCGTAGAACACCCCCGCGGCGCGGACCTCGGGCCGGTTGTGCTCGGCCAGCACCAGCACCAGCGACGCGAGCGCCATCAACTCCCAGGCCCACAGGAACGTGGTCACCGACCCCGCGGCCGGCACCGCCAGCATCGCCACGACGAACAGCGGCAGCACCGCCAGCGTGACACCGCCCAGGTGCTCGCGTCGGGCGTAGCCGATCGCGTAGATTCCGACCGGGACCGCGACCGCGCCGGTCAGCGCGATGAAGAACCCGCCGAGCGGATCCAGATCCAGCTGCACCCCGAACAGCGGCAGCAGCCAGCCGATGTGCAGCGACCGTGTCGGGCCGAACAATCCGACCAGCCCGACCCCGATCCCGAGGGCACCGACGCCGGCTGTCGCGATTCCCGCCGCCAGGGACCCGAAAGCGTTGCGGCGCAACCGACCGGGCGCCTCGACCGGCGCGGGGGTGACCGTGGCGGTCGCGGAGGCAGGCTCGCCGAGCGACGACGTCATCGCCCGGTCACCGATCGCAGGGCGGCGACGATCTCGGTGGGTGTCGGTGGGCAACCCGGTATCTCGACATCCACCGCAACGACCTCCCCGACCGCACCGACCACCCCGTAGGCGTCGGCGAACACGCCACGGTTGAGCGCGCAGTCACCGCACGCGATCACCGCACGCGGGCGCGGGGTCGCCGCAACGGTATTCCGCAGCGGCTCGGCCATGTTCCGCGTCACCACCCCGGTCACCAGCACCGCATCGGCATGCCGTGGGGAGGCGACCAGCCGGGCCCCGAACCGTTCGGCGTCATAGACCGGCCCGAACGCCCCGGAGATCTCCACCTCGCAGCCGTTGCACGAACCGGCGTCGACATGCCGGATCTGCAGCGAACCTGCCACCCCTGCCAGCGGCTCCACCGCGCGCTCCGGCCTCCGACCGGACCGCTCGACCACCCGTCCGACCCGCAGAATTTTGCCGAACCACCCCATATCGGTCACCGCCCCCAACCCCGACCGCGGGTTCGGCTGCGCCAGCCTCGTCTCGCTCGGTATCTCGGCCACCGAGCGATCCCGCGCCGACCGCAGCTCCAGGATCCGCGTCGGAGGCGCCAGGGTCTCGAGGAACTCGGCGGTGCACAGGTTCAGCGGCTCCGACAACACCTCTCCCGATGCGTCCGTTCCCCGGAACTGGGATCAATCGAAGGATTGGCCAGATAGCATGAGGAACATACCATGAATTGTGTAGTTGCTAATGTTAGCAACTACAAGGTCAGACCCGAGCCGGGCCCCACCCCGTCCGGCAACCGATCCGCAAGGAACGCATGAACACCGACACCCCCGCCCGCCGTCCGAACGCGCGGCAGTACGTCACCTACAGTTACGGACGACAGCTGCCCGACTCCATGCGGGACTGGGTCCGCAACGACCTCGCCGGCAAGGGTGCGGCCATGCGGACGATCGTTCGGGCCACGATTCCCTGTGTGCTGTTGCTCGCACCGTTGCTGCTGATCCCGACCACGCTGTACGTCTACGTCAGCATGATTCTGCCGATCCTCCTCCCGTTCATCTACTTCTCGGTTGCGCTGAACAAGGTGTGGCGGCGGCACCAGCTGGCCAAACACGGCCTCGACCCCGCACTGGTCGACGAGCTGGCCCGCGAGCGCGATGCCCACATCCATCGCGCATACGAGCAGCGCCACGGCCCCCGGACCTGAACCGGGGCGAACCGCACCGCGCCACCACACACACCGACCCCGCTCCTCGCGCTCCGACGCCGATCGCTCTCGACGACGCGCCACCAGGCACCCCGGGCATCGCCGCCGAACACACCCGAAAGAAGGAGTTCCAGTGGCCGACCACATCCTCAGCGTCGACGGCAGCTTTCTCCTCATCCTGCGCTGCCTGCCGCGGTCCGGCGCCGAACCCGCCTGCGCTGCCATCGATGGGACGCTTGCCGACCTGACGTCGATGAATATCGCCGGTGTGGGCTTCCCGATCGCCGCGATCGAGGACCACCTCTGCGCCGCCCGGCCCGGCACCACCCGGCCCACCGCATGGTTCGGCACCTGGAACGGCGGAGTACCCGAAGGCAAGGTCCTGGCCATCGATCTGATCACCCACCAGATATTCGCCGACGACGCCACCACGGCCGCACGCTGGACCCGCCTCACCCTCGGCCAACCACGCGCATGAGACACGAGCAACCCACCCCACGCGGGCGGCCCCGCCGCCGCGATCCGGTCGGTCCCTGATGAAACGACAACGCCGATGATCGACATGACCCAGGTCGCCGCCGGTGACCCACGCCTGCGGCCTTCCTCCAACCCAGCACACCACCCAGGTCGCCCGTCGAGGCAAGCTGGTCGACGCGCACCGTCCGGGCCTGATCGCGTCGAGAGACAACGGCGTACTCACCTACGACACCGACAGCACCGACTGCGAGATCATCCTCACCATGCGCGCCTGCGGCAATGGGGCGGCGTCGGAACCGCACCCGTCGAACGCGTCATCGAAATCGCTCGCGCCCAAGACTGTTCGCGGTTGTGGCAGGTCACCACGAACGACAACGTCGACTCCATCCGGTTCTACCAACGACGCGGGTTCGGGCCGTCGACCGTCCGCTGCGACGCGGTGGACTACGCACGGCGGCACGGGGACCGGGCTCGGCAGTTCGACAACGCCCAGCCCGAGGTGCAGGCGCTGGCCGAGGCGCTCGACGTTCCGGTGTACGGCAACAGCCGCGCCCGCGGTGTGCTGCCGCACGATCACGAACTCAACGGCGGCAACATCGCCGGACTGGCAGCGTGCGGGCAGACACCCGACGTGGTCGTGGTTCTCGGCGCACGGACCTCACAGATGACGATCGGCCGCCGCGGCGCCGGGGTCCTCGGGCCGGACACGACACTCGTGCAGGTCGACGCCAACCCGGAAGAGCCCGGACGTAACGTCCCCGTCGACATCAGCTACATCGGCAGCATCGCGCAGTTCGCGCGCACCGTCCGCGACGCGGCCACCGGCCTGCAGGTCCGCGAGCGCACCGCCTGGCGTGCGGCGACGCGCGCGACCTACTTCTCCCTCGACCGGTACGAGGACGAGGCACGCAACCATGACGGCGACGGCATCCATCCGTACTGGTTCGGCAGGCACATCGTCGACGCCCTCGCCGAGGACGCGATCGTGGTCGGCGACGGCAGCGAGGCCTACCACTGGGTCGAACCCATCGCCCGCACCGCGGGGCTGGGGCGCTGGATGGGGCACGGATACTTCGGGTGTCTGGGTATCGGCAGCCCGTTCGCGATCGGCGCACAGATCGCCCATCCCGACACCCAGGTCGTGCAGGTAGTCGGCGACGGTTCCGTCGGATTCAACATCCAAGAGTTCGACACGATGGTGCGTCATCGACTGCCGATCATCACGGTCGTCAACAGCAATCGGGCATGGGGCATTTCGGCGCACAGTCAGGACGCGTTGGCGGGTCGGCGGGTCATCTCCGACCTCCCGCTGACCGCCTTCCACGAGGTGATGGTCGCCTTCGGCGGGCACGGTGAACTCGTCACCGAGGTCGACCAGATCGGCCCCGCGTTCAAACGCGCCCTCGCCTCCGGACTTCCGGCGTGCATCAACATCGTCACCGACCCCACCGTCGTGTCCCCGCGGGTCCGCGCGACCAACCGGGTGATGGCCGACAACGTCGGTCTGCGACCCGAGGACCGCCTCGCGCCCGAAGGCACACCCATCGCGGTGCCCTACTACGAACCCCTCGCACGCTGAGCAACCAACACCAAAACACAGATAGGGAGCCAAGACAATGGCACTGACACTCGGCGATCCCCGCCAGGTCGGCTACGTCGTCAGCGACATCGAGGTCGCCATGAAGCACTGGCACACACGAATGAACATCGGGCCCTGGTTCTACAAGGAGGACATCGGCGTCACCGAGTTCAGCTACTACGGACAGCCGGTGGACGTGCTGCCCAAGGTCTCGATCGCCATCGCGAACTCGGGGCACACCCAGATCGAGCTCATCCAACTCCGCAACGACACCCCCTCGGCGTGGTCCGACTCCCTGCGCGTCAACGGCGACGGCCCCCAGCACATCGCCTACTGGACCGAACAGTACGACGACGTGCACGCGGAACTGATTGCGGCGGGACTGACCGAAGCTCACCAGGGTCGGTGCGGAAACCGTGGCCGCTTCTCCTATTTCGTGCACGCCGATGTTCCCGGATCGGTGATCGAGCTGTCCGAGTACACCGGAGGCAAGCGCGCGTACTTCGAGTCCATCGCCGAAGCCGCCCGCAACTGGGACGGTACCGATCCCGTCCGGGTGCAGTCGGCATGACGACGCAGACAGAGCCCCAGGTTCCGCGCTCCGAGGCGGAGTTCGCCGACAGGGCCGTGCTCATCACCGGTGGCGCGAGCGGAATCGGTGCTGCCACCGCCCGTCTGCTCGCCGCCCGCGGTGCGACCGTGGTTGTTGCCGACCTGCCGGGATCGGCAGGATCCGAGGTCGCCACGAGCATCGGTGGGAAGTTTTGCGAACTCGACGTCACCAGCGAGGAGCATAGGCGATCCACAGTCGCGGCGATCGTTGATGAGTACGGCCGCCTCGACGTCTTGATCAACGCGGCCGGCATCGTCGGCGACGTCGTCAACGGTGCCCTCGACCGAATGACCCTCGCCGACTGGAAGCGGGTGCTGTCGGTCAATCTCGACGGCACGTTCCTCGGCTGTCGAGAGGCCGCGGTCGCGATGAAGAAGCGGGGGACCGGTGCCATCGTGAACCTGTCCTCGGTCGCGTCGTACTACCCGACGACGCAGAACGCGGCATACGGCACAAGCAAGGCGGCCGTCACCCAATTGACCAAGACCGTCGCGCTCTTCGGCGGCGAGGGTGACGCGAGGGTCCGCTGCAACTCCGTGCACCCGGGGCAGATCGCGACCGACATGCTCAAGTCCATCAGGGCACAGCGCGCCGAACGCGGCGAACACGGCCGACCGACTGCGGCGCCGAGTTCGACCGATCGGATACCTCTCGGGGAAGGGTCGCCGAGCGAGGTGGCAGAGCTGGTCGCATTCCTTGCCTCCGACCGTGCCAGCTACATCACCGGCGCCGAGTTCACCGTCGACGGGGGCTGGCGGTTGCTGCGGTGACCGCGATCGGACACGAACTGGAAGCAGCGCGCCGAGTTCTCGGCGTCGAAACAGGAGAACGAAAGATGAAGCCGTACCGGTCGATCAACCCCACCACGGGGAGCGTCGAGGCCGAGTACCCGCCGATGGCCCGCGGCGAGATCGCCCGGGCCGTCGCCGGAGCCGACGCCGGATACCGCACATGGTCGAGCCGCGGGATCGACGACCGTTCCCGCGTGCTGTCCGCGGTCGCCCGAACCATCCGAACCCGCGGTGACGATCTCGCCGCGCTCGCCACTCGGGAAATGGGCAAGACCGTCCGCGAGGCGCGCGGCGAGGTCGAGCTGGTGGCGCGGATCTTCGACTACTACGCCAGTCAGGGACCCCGGCTGCTCGAGCCCGAGCACCTCCAGCCGGCCAGCGGCGATGACGCCAAGGTGATTCTGCAACCGGTCGGGGTTCTGCTCGGCATCATGCCGTGGAACTACCCGTACTACCAGATCGCGCGGTTCGCGGCGCCGAACATCCTGCTCGGCAACAGCATCCTGCTCAAACACGCCCGCAACGTGCCGCAGTGCGCGCTGGCGTTCGAGCAGGTACTGCACGACGCCGGTGTCCCGCGCGACGTCTACGTCAACCTGTTCGCCGACACCGCCGACATCGAATCGATCATCGCCGACCCGCGCGTGCAGGGCGTGTCGCTGACCGGCTCCGAAGCCGCCGGCGCGGTGGTGGCCGAGGCAGCAGGACGTCACCTGACCAAGGTCGTTCTCGAACTCGGCGGATCTGACCCCTTCCTCGTCCTCGACGACGCCGACCTCGACGCCACTGTCACCTGCGCGGTCACCGGGCGCATCACCAACGCCGGTCAGGCCTGCACCGCGGCCAAGCGGTTCATCGTCCTCGACCGCTACTTCGACGACTTCGTCGATCGCTACGCACGACGATGCGCGGAGCTGACGATCGGCGACCCGGCCCGACCCGACACCGAACTCGGACCGATGTCGTCGGAACAGGCCCTGGCCGAGGTACACGAACTCGTCGACGACGCCGTGTCCCACGGTGCCGTCGCCGTGTGTGGCGGGCGGCGAAGCGACCGCGAAGGCGCGTTCTACGAACCCACCCTGCTGACCGGTGTCGACGACCGGATGCGCGTCCACACCGAGGAGGTGTTCGGGCCCGTCGCCGTCGCGTACCGGGTGGCGAGCATCGACGAGGCAGTCGCCCTGGCGAACCAGTCGCCGTACGGGCTCGGAGCGGCCGTGTTCACGTCGAACACCGACCTGGCCGAGGATGTCGCGGCCCGCCTCGACGTCGGGATGGTCACCATCAACGGCACCAACAAGAGCCAGCCCGATCTCCCCTTCGGTGGCATCAAACGCTCGGGCGTCGGGCGTGAACTCGGACGATTCGGACTCGAAGAGTTCGCAAACCGCAAGCTGATCCGAAAAGCAGCAGCCGCCTGAGTGGCTGCGTGGGTCACCACCACACCTGGAAATAGGAAACCCTGATGAGAATCCGCAAAATCGCCACGTTCACCGAGGAAACCCGCATCGAGGGCTTCAAAGAGGCCGAGACGCCGCTGGTCCTCGCGTCGGCCATGGCGGTCATCGAGAACCCATTCGCCGGCAGGTACGTGCAGAACCTGTTCCCGCTGGTCGAGGAGTACTCGGAAGGCCTGGGCGAACTCCTCCCGCAGCGCGCCGTTGCCTGCCTCCCGGGCGGGGCGGAGTCCGTGGAGGTCTTCGGCAAGGGTGGCCTCGTGGGCACCGACGGTGAGATCGAGCACTCCTCCGCGATCATCCACACCATGCGCTTCGGCACCCCGATCCGCGACCGCGTGCAGGCCAAGAACCTCCTGGTCGGCTGCGACAAGCGCGGCGCCGCCGGGTCCACCCTGGACATCCCGCTCATCCACACGCGGGCCGACAAGGCCCGAGGCCACTACATGTCCCACGAGGTGCGGATCCCGGATGCGCCCCGCCCCAACGAGATCCTCATCGTCTTCACCGCCGGCAACGGATCGCGCCCCCACCCCCGCAGCGGCTCGTTCGGCCACGAGCTGACCGCCTAGGCCACCGCGAATCCGTCCGCGACCACCACCTGAGAAACCACGGAGCAACCATGAACACCATCCCGTCATCGGTCGATGTCCTCGTCATCGGCGCGGGCTTCGGCGGCATCTACGCCGTCGCCAAGTTCAAGCAGCAGGGCATGAGCGTGGCCTGCCTCGACCAGAACGACGGACCCGGCGGCGCGTGGAACCAGAACCGCTACCCCGGCGCCCGCGTCGACTCGAACAGCCGCTTCTACGCCATGACCCACGACCCCGACGTCTACCAGGACTGGACGCCCCGGGAGGAGTTCTCCGACAGCGCCGAGATGCGCCGGTACTTCGAGTGGCTGGTCGAGCGCCTCGGCGTCGACGACGACATCGCCTACGGCCGCACCGTCACCCGTGCCGCCTACGACGAGTCCACCTCCCGCTGGGAGGTCGCCACCGCGGACGGCGCCGTTGTGGAGGCCACCTACCTCGTGCTGGCGATCGGCAGCCTCAACACCCCCAACGCCCCGCAGCTCCCCGGCCAGGACGTCTTCGCGGGCACCGTGGTGCACACCAGCTCCTGGCCCGCCACCGAGGTCCCCAACCTGCACGGCCGGGTCGGCGTGGTCGGCACCGGCTCGAGCGGCATCCAGGTCGCCACCCAGCTCAGCGCTACAGCTGAGAAGCTTTACGTCCTGCAACGGACCCCGCAGTACACCCTGCCGCTGGGCAACCACCCGGCCGACCCGGCCGAACGCGACGCGATCCTGCGCGACTTCGCCGGCACCCGCGAGCAGATCTTCGCCGCGCCCAAGGGCCGCCCGGTGCCCGAAACCCAGTACGCCCTGGCCGCCCTGCCGGCCGACGAGCAGCAACGCCTGCTCGAGGAGGGCTGGAACCAGGGCGGCAACATCCTCTTGGGCATGTTCACCGACCTGTTCACCGACCCGAACGCCAACGACGTCTTCTCCGACTTCGTGCGGGCCAAGATCCGCTCCACCGTCACCGACCCCGAGACCGCCGAGCTGCTGACCCCCACCTACGGGATCGGCGCCAAGCGCATCGTCCGCGACTCCGGCTTCTACCATGCCCTCAACCGCCCCAACACCCACCTCGTCTCCCTGGCCGGCAACCCCATCGTCGAGCTGACCGAGACCGGACTGCAGACCGAGAACGAGCACATCGAGTTGGACGTGCTCGTCATGGCCACCGGCTTCGACGCCATGACCGGTCCGCTGTTCCGCATCGACCTCTACGGCGAGAACGGCGTCCTGCTCGAGGACCAGTGGAACTCCGGCGAGCGGATCGACTCGATGGGCGGCCTCATGGTCAACGGCTTCCCCAACATGTTCATCATCGGCGGCGCCCAATCCCCGGCCGTGCACGTCAGCGTCCCGGTGCTCAACGAATACATGGTCGACCAAGCCAGCGACATCATCGATCTGGCGCAGGCCCAGCAGGCCGGATCCGTCCAGCCGCCGGTCGAGTACTGCACCCGATGGACCGAACTGGTCACCGAGGCCGGCCAGGGCTCCATCACCAACACCGTGGCCAGCTGGTTCAACGGTGGCAACATCGACGGCAAACCACGGGCCTTCCTGACCTACCAGGGTGGCTTCGTGAACTACCAGACCTACTTCAACGGCCTGGACAAGCAGCGCCTGCTCGAGCCGCCGCGCGAACTCGCCGAATCCGCCGCGGCCTAGCCTAGCGCCAGTGACGAGCGTAAACCGACTCCGACCGCCTCTTGGCGCGGTTACTGGTCGAGGCCGACCGCGACATGATCGAAGAACTCGTAGCAATGCGGAAGACGAAAGGTATCACCCAGGCGGAGGTTGCGCGCAGGATCGGTCGCGATCCTGCGGTTGTGTCGAACTTCGAACGTCTCGGGTCCGACCCGCATCTGTCGACGATCCGGCGGTATGCGCGTGCGATCGACGCGCGAGTGACCCACGCAGTCGTCTCGGTAAGCGACACGTCGTCGGATGGCGGCGTCAAAATGGGCCGACTGGCATGAATCGACGGCGTGGACTGGGCGGTGCGCGAAGCCCCGTCGAACGCCTTCGGCCGGCGCATCTCGGCGCGGTCGAACGGGCGTCGAGGGCCGGCCACGCCACCGACACGACCGCGGCGACAGCGGGGGTGCTGACTATGCGCCTGTAGTGTTGTTGAAGTGAGTTTGAGTGCTATCGAGTGAGTCCGTGCATGTAGTCTGGTCGGTATGAATCTGACCGAGTGGGCGCATGCGAATGGCGTTCACCCGCAGACCGCGCGGAAGTGGTTTCGGGAGGGGAATCTGCCGGTGCCCGCCACACGAGTCGGTCCGCGCACGATCTTGGTGAATGTGGAGGCGAACTCGACCCCGGTCGATGCCGAGGGTGTCGGCCTGTACGCACGGGTGTCCGCACATGATCAGAAGGCCGATCTGGAGCGGCAGACCGCCAGGCTCACTCGGTGGGCTGCGCAGGCGGGTCACCGGGTGGTGCGCGTGGAGGCCGAGGTGGGGTCCGCAATGAACGGGGCGCGCACGAAGGCGCGACGACTGCTGTCGGACCCGGCGGTTACGGTCGTGGTCGTGGAACACCGTGACCGGCTGGGTTGCATGAACACCGAACTGGTCGAGGCTGCCCTGTCGGCGTCCGGACGGCGCCTGGTCGTCCTCGACGACGGTGAGGTCGCCGATGATCTCGTTCGTGACATGACCGAGGTGCTGACCTGGTTCTGCGCCCGATCCTACGGGCGCCGGTCGGCGAAGAACCGGGCGACACGAGCGATGCGGTGCGCTGCCGATCCGGGCGGTGGCCAGACCGCATGAGCACAGGTGGGCGCACAGCATCGGGGCTGCGGCAGATCGCTGACCCCTTTGTCGTCACGCCCCCGAAAGGGGTGCGTACCCGCACCCGGGTGCGGCCCACCTCGTCGGAAGGGGCTGCGCTCGAGCGCATCGGGGTGTTCCTCGGTGGGGTGTATCGGCAGGCACTGGCCTCGCGGGTGCGCCTGGGTCGGGTCGGTGCACATGATCAGGCGACGTGGCGGGCACACGAGAAACGGCGCCTGACCGGCTTGTCGTCGTCGCGGTGGGCCGGCGCACTGACCCGGACCGCGATCGACTCCTACCACCTGGGAATGCGCGGCCTGTCCGCCGAGGCAGCGTCCCTGCGTGCGGCGATCGAGACGATCGGGGCGCGGATGAACGCACCCGTCGCCCGGGGCCGGGTCGCCACCCCGGGGGTGCCCGCGGGCCACGCCCGTGCGCGGGTACGCGAGCGAGGGCGAGCGGTTCGCCAAGTCCTGCCGCAAGACCCAGCTGGAACATCGCCTGGCGGTCGTCGCCGGGCGGCTCGAGTCCGGGCGCCCGCGCATCGTCGCCGGTGGCGGGCGGCTGTGGCGGCGCCGCCGCCACCTCGACGAGGCCGCGATGAGCGTGCCCGAGTGGGAGCAGCGTTGGACCCAGGAGCGCATGTTCCTCACCGCCGACGGGGAGAGCGGCAAACGGTGCGGGAACGAAACCATTCGCGTCACCGACGACGGCATCCTCACGATCAAGGTGCCCGCCGCCCTGGTGAGCGAACTGGGCATCGCGCGGCTCACGATCGCTGCACCGGTATCGCTGGGCACCCACCGAGGTGACGAGTGGGCCGACCGGATCGTAGGGAACCAGGGCATCCGCTACGACCTGCACCGAGATGCACGCGGACGCTGGTACATCGACGCATCCTGGAGCTACCCGCAGGCGGCGGCGGTCCCGCTCGAGGTGCTGCGGGCTCGGCGCACGCTCGGGGTGGACCTGGGCGACGGCCATATCGACGCCGCGGTGATCGACCCGGACGGCAACGTCGTCGGTACCCCGCGACGGATCGACTACACCATCGACGCGATCACCAGCCACCGTGACGCCCAGGTGCGCCACGTCGTCACCCGGCTGATCCACGCCGCCAGGCAGGCCGGGTGTGCCTCGATCAGCATCGAGAACCTGGGCTTCGACGACGCCCGAGCCACCGGGCGCGAGACGATGGGCACAGGCAGACGCGGGAAACGGTTCCGGCGCACCGTTGCCGGCCTGCCGACAGGAAAGTTCCGGGACCGGCTGGTCGCGATGGCCGCGACGGCGGGGCTCGCGGTGATCGCCGTCGATCCGGCCTATACGCCCTCGCGCTGGGGCACCCAACACTGGCTGCCCGCACTGAAGGCTTCCGATCCGACCGTCGACGCACACCGTGCCGCCGCCGTCGTGATCGGCAGGAGAAGTCTTGGCCACCGTGCCGGCGTAAGCCGGTCGGACCCTGCACGCGACAGAGGACGCGTGCAGGCCAACCGACCCGAACAGTCGCACACGGCACCGGGACTCCTCGCTCGCGTGTCACCGGTCGGCCGAGGGCGCACGACGCCGCAGGCCCACCGGATACGTGAATACACGCGCAGCGCCGTCGGCACCGTTCGGACGGCAGGGTGACCGGGACCGAGTCGGACTCACTCCCGCTCACTGATTAGGAACGGTTTGCTCGGTCCTGAGACCGCGGAACCCGACTACTCGAAGGCTTCTGTGTTGCACGTCCGTTGGAAACGAGTAGGCGACTACTCGTGAGGCGCAAGCCGACGTCGGGCAGGCTGGGTTCGGCTCCGATGACAGCGCAGCCGACCGCATCGCGATCGTGGGTCCGTCCGTCAGCGCGTGCGTGGAGGAGGAGATCACAACCGCCACGCGACGGCAACGACGACAGCTAGGGGAGTGAGTGTGTGGCCTTGCGGAGAGGAGCAATGATGGCAGCGCTGATCAATCCGGGGCTCGCTGGTGCAGTCCCGTTCGACACGCTGATCTATGCCTCGGCTGGTCTCAACTACTCGGGTGTGCCTGCCCTGGTGCAGTACACGGTCTTCGACACGCCCGACCCGGCCTATGTGACGCCGCGGATCAACATCTCCGCGTTCGCGAATCTCGGGGCGGGCACGCCGTGGCCGTTCCTGAACACCAACGTGCCGCTGAACGGGCATGTCTGCGTTCCCCGTGGTCGTGGCCCGTTTCGCTGGCCGTTTTCGTCCATGGCAACCACGGCCCGCTGGAGAACTCGACGCCCGGCTACCTGTATCTCTGTTCGCTGCTGGCTTCACACGGAATCATCGCTGCAACGATCGACGCGAACTTTCTCAACGGCTTCAACTTCGGCGAGAACGACGCCCGGGCGATCGTGCACCTGGAGCATCTCAAGCAGTTCCGGACGTGGAACGACACCGCGGCGCATCCGCTGCACGGGAAGGTCGACCTCAATCGAATCCTCATCGTCGGCCACTCCCGCGGCGGCGAGGGGGTGGGGCATGCCTCGTTCTTCAACCGACTGGCGTCGATCAAGCCCGACATTTTCAGCCCGGTGGTTCCGCTCGACGGCTCGGCGGGGCTGGGCCCGTATCGCTTTGCCCTGACCGCCGCGGCGGCGGTTGCGCCGACCGATAGGCAATACCAGCCGCTGACCGGGCCAACCGTGGTACCCGACCACTACTTCCTGATTCATGGCAGCCGCGACGGCGACGTCTCGACCTTCGAGGGCTACAACACCTACAACCGCGCGCACGCCGTCGACCTGGCAAACCCCACCGTCTCTGACGGCAAGCTGAAGGCTCTGTTGTGGGTCTACCGTGCGAATCACAACCAGTTCAACTCGGTGTGGGCGTCGGAGACCCCGCCTGCGGTGGCCATGCCGCGCGCCGATCAGGAGGAGGTCGCCAAGGTCTATATCGGGGCGCTGGCACACGCGCTGCTGCTCGACCGCGCCGAGTATCTGGAGGTGTTGCGCGATCACGCCGCGGCCGAGACGTGGCTCGCCGCCGGCGCCGATTTCGTTTCGCAGTATCAGGACGCGGATCGTGTCTTCATCCAACACGAGCAGGAGAGTCTCGCCGCGCCACAGATCTCGCTGCCGGCGCAGGGAACGGTGGCGGCCGACGCGGTCGCCGCTGCTCGCCAGCTGAAAGACCTGGTGAATGCCGGTGCCCCGCAATCGACGATCACGCTGCGGCTGGAGTGGAGCACCGCCGGCGCGCGCCTGCTGTTGAACATGACTCCCCCCACTCCGCCTGCGGAACGCTACAAGGTGCTGTCTCTGCGGGTCGGACAATCGACCGAGGCGAAGAACGCTGCCGATCGCGACCAGGACTTCACCATCGAGGTGTCCAGCGGCTCACGCACTGTGGCCGTCGCCGCCAGTTCTGTTCATCGGCTGCTTTATCCCGACGTCGTCTTCGGCGCCGGCAAGACGGTGATGCAGACCCTGCGCCTGCCCATCTCCCGGCTGCGCGATTCGGGCATCGAGCCCAGCGATATCCGACGTGTCGCGCTCGTCTTCGACAAGCGAACAACGGGTACTGTCTACGTCGGAGATATACAAGTGTCGAATTGATGTCTTCCGAACCGAGTACGCGAGGGCAAACCATGCAAGCGTCCAACACCCCCGAAGCGGTCGCGGTCGAGGTCATCGCCGCGCAGCCCACCGAAGCCGACAGCGCTTTGACGGCGCAACTCGCCGCCGAGCATGACGAGTCGCTGCCCCCGGTCACCTATATCGTCCGGGTGAAGCTCGAGACCGTTCCGGAGGCTACATCCCAGGGCTGGGCGTTGTACGTCGGCGACGTGCGCATCCCGAAGTACTGGGCGTACAGCCAAGGCATCTACTTCAAGGTCTTCGATCCGCAGTTCTTCACGGACAACCGGGACGGACGGCTGCGCTTCTCACGCAACGGCACCGAGTTCACCGAGACCGGCTTGAAACTGACCGCGCCGCAGGCGGAAGACGAGTCGGCTCGAGCGGACGCACAGCTGCCGCGACAGGATGAGGTGCTGCAGTAGCGCCCGGGCACGGCCATCACCGTCAGCGCTCACGCCGGAATTCGATAGCGCAGTACAGTATCTCGCCGATTTTGGGTGCTCTCACAGTGTGTGTGATGTCGAGTTCGCCTGGCGTAGTCGGCGCGTAGTCGCTTCTTGTCGAATTTTCCGACGCTGGTCTTGGGCACTTCGCGGAGGAGGGCCCAGTTCTCGGGCAGTTGCCACTTGGCGACCTTGTCGGCGAGATACCGCTGCAGTGCGGCCGGTGTGGTGGTGCTGTCGCGGTGGAGTACGACGGCAACGAGCGGTCGTTCGTCCCATTTCTCGTCGGGGATGGCGATGACGGCGGCTTCGAGGACCTCCGGATGGCCCACGATCGCCAGGGTCCGGTCGCCCTGCCGAAGGCCCGGGCCATCGCTCATGCACGACTGCATCGAGTGCAGCCAGATCGAGCGGTGCGAGATTGCTCCTGGGGTCGGGATGCGCTTCGGCCCGGGCGGGGATCGTCGCCGGCGGCGGGGACCCGGGATTCTGGTGGCGGACGGGCCGGAACGCAGATGTGCTCGACACACCTCACTCAAACTTGCGAGCCAAGTAGCAAGTAAGTTCGGGCGAGGTGTCCCGCGGTCTGACGCCGGGTTCTATCGATCGGCGCTCGCGGTTGCTCCGAGGAGGCGCCGTGCGTCGCGGACGGGGTTGACGATCGCCATGGCCAGGACGCCTGCGAGCAGGGCGACGATTCCCATGACTTGGAATGCGAGGGCGTATCCGTGCGCGGGTTCGGCGGCGTGGTCGACGATGAAGCCGGTCAGGTAGGGGGCGATGATGCCGCCGGACGCCATGATGCCCAGAAACACACCGAGCGTTCCGGCGAGTTGGGTGGGTGGGCAGATCTCCGAGAGCCCCGAGTTGTACATCGGGAACACGCAGGCGCCGAACCCGTAGCCGATGGCGACGACGGCGACCGTCATGGCGGGGGTTCCGATGTAGGGCACGGCGACGAGGATCAGTCCGCACACCACCAGGCTCACGCTCGGGACCACGCCACGTAGGATCCGAGAACTCGTACCGCGCAACAGCATTCGGTCACCTATGGAGGTCAGTGTGAACACCATGACCATTCCCGCGATCGAGGGGAAGGCGAACATCGCGCCGGCCTGCACGCGCGAGTACCCGAGGCCGACCTCGAAGTAGGACGGCAGCCAGGTCAACACGACCGTCACGAGGCTGTAGGCGGCGAAGACGGCCGCGGCACCGCCGAGGAAGGTGGGGGTCAGGAAGATCCTGCGCCAGGGCACCCGGGTGGTGTCGGCCTCGACGCGGTCGGTCTGGTCGGTCGGGGTCTGCTCGTCGGTGCGCGTCTCGCCGTACGGTCCTGGGCGCCAGGTGAGCAGCCAGGCCACGCACCACGCGACACCCACCGCGGCCAGAACCACGAACGCGGCCCGCCATCCCCAGGCCGCGATCACGAGCACCAGCGCGGGTGCGACGACGATCTTCGCGATACCGCCGCAGGCGGCGATGCACGCCGAGGGAAGCCCACGCTTCGCGAGCGGATGCCAGGAGTACAGCGCGGTGTGCACGAGCGCGCCGGACGGGCCTTCGAAGCACCCCAGCACCACTCGGCTCACCAGCAGAACCGCGACGGACGCGACCACGACCAGCGGCAGCATCGAGGCGGCCCATCCGAGCGCCAGCAGCACCAGCGCCCACCGGATCGAGAGCCACTTGTTGATCAGCCCTGCGGCGAATCCGCTGATGGTGAACGCGAGGAAGAACAGGCTGCCGATCAGGCCGATCTGGGAGGCGGACATGTCCAGTTCCTCGGCCAGGGGCTGGGCGACCAGGCCGTAGATCGCCTTGTCGGCCCAGTTGATGGTGTAGAGGATCATCAGCATGCCGGTGAATCCCCACGCCTTGGTCCGTGATTCGCCGACGGTGCCGGACGGCGATGCGGGGGGAGCCTCGGAGGTGCTGTTGGTCATGAGTCGTCCTTCCGAACGTCGATGGCGAAGAAATGTGGGTGTCTGGCGATCCGGGGCCCGACGAGGTGTGCCGTCGATCACGGTCGCTCGCCCCGAACCGAGGCGCCGTCGACGGCGTTGGAGTAACCGAAAACCACAGCGTGAGTTGGCTTCAGGACTGGGACGTGGCCGCCGGGGGAGAGCTGCGACCGAGTCGGCAGCGGTCGTGCGCCGCTGTCACCGGCGGTGAGTTCTGATCTCGGCATCGTTTTGGTCCGTTCCACATCGTGTGCTTGACGAGAGCTACAACACCATATAACTTGTTAGTCGTCAAGCATGTTTATGAGATTGGGTACCGCACACGTGCTGCCGTACCACCCGGCTGGGCCCGATCTGCCGAAACCCGAAGGAGATTCCGTTGAACCAGTTCGAAGGAAGCGTCGCCCTGATCACCGGCGGCGCGCGCGGTATCGGCGCCGCGACGGCGCGAACCGTGGCCGCGCGGGGCGCGAGGGTCGTCGTCGCCGACCTGCCCGGATCCGGTGGCGATCAGGTGGCCGCCGAAATCGGTGGTGAGTTCGCCGCCCTCGACGTCACCGACGAGCGGGGATGGGCCGAGGTGGTCGCGGGCGTCGTCGACCGCCACGGGAGACTGGACGTGCTGGTCAACGCGGCCGGGATCGTCGGTGATGTCGTCAACGGCGCCCTGGACCAGATCTCGCTCGACGACTGGCGCAAGGTGATCGCGGTGAACCTGGACGGCACGTTCCTCGGGTGCCGGGAAGCGATGACGGTGATGCGCCGCCACGGACGAGGATCGATCGTCAACCTCGCCTCGGTCGGCGCCTACTACCCGACCGTCCAGAACGCCGCCTACGGCGCGAGCAAGGGCGCGGTCACCTCGCTGACGAAGACTGTGGCCCTGTTCGGCAGCCAGGACGGCGGTCGGGTGCGGTGCAACTCCGTGCACCCCGGACAGATCGCGACGCCGATGCTTTCCGGGATCAAAGACGAACTGCAGCAACGTTTCGCGCAGAACTCGCCCGACGGTGGTCAGGTGGCCACGCTGCAACGACCGGATTCTCTGGCCCGGATGCCGTTGGGCCAAGGACAGCCCGAGGACGTGGCCAACCTCATCGCCTTCCTGGCATCGGAGGAGGCCGGCTACATCACCGGCGCCGAGTTCACCGTCGACGGCGGCTGGCGGCTGCTGCGCTGATCCCGGCGCAGGGATCGCCGCCGGCAACCGTGCCGGCATCTCGCCGAGTCCGCCACACCCACGCCCTACCCGCCTTCGACGACAAGGAACTGCTTCCGATGACCACCACCACAACAACCACGCGCGCACTCGTCGGGGGTCTGGCACCCGAATGGGCCTACCGTGATGTCGAGGTGCCCGGCCCGGGCCCTGGTCAGATTCTCGTCCGGGTCCGTTTGGCGGCGCTCAACCGCGCCGATCTGTACATGCTCGCCGGCACCTACAGCCCGAACACCAAGACCAGCGACGTCTTCACCGCGGGTCTCGAGCTGGCTGGCGAGGTCGAGGCCGTCGGGACCGGTGTGAGCACCTTCGCCGTCGGCGATCGGGTGATGGGCGCGGGACTGGGCGCCTTCGCCGGTCACGCGCTGATCGATCACCGGCACGCGCTCGCGGTCCCCGCCTCGCTGAGCTGGACCGACGCCGCCGCGCTGCCGGTGGGCCTGGCCACCGAACACGACGCCCTGGTCACTCAGGGCGGATTCGCCGCCGGGGAGCGTGTCCTCGTCGTGGGGGCCACCACCGGGATCGGCCTGATCGGTGTGCAGCTCGCCAAGGCGCTCGGCGCGGGGCTGGTCGTCGCGACCACCACCTCCGACACCAAAGCACGCACCCTGCGGGAGGTCGGGGCGGACGTGGTGGTCAACACCATGACCGACAGCCTCGTCGAGGTCGTGCACGGGGTCACCGACGGCGCCGGTGTCGACCTCGTGCTCGACCACATCGGCGGACAGCTGTTCGCCCAGCTGCTGTCCGCCACACGAGTGCGGGGGAGCATCGTCAACATCGGCCGGCTCGGGGGCGCCCAGACCACGATCGACCTCGACGTCGTCTCGTTCCGCCGCCTGCGCGTGCAGGGCACGACCTTCAGCGTGCGCACCGCCGAAGAGCGTGGCGATGTCTACGCGGCGCTGGCGACCGAGGTGCTGCCCGTGGTTGCCGACGGCCGGGTCCGTCCCGTCGTCGACCGGGTCTTCCCCTTCGGCGCGGCTCACGAAGCCGCGGACTACCTGCGCTCGGGAGCGCCCGTCGGCAAGCTGGTCCTCGAAATGCCCTGATCCCAGGGGCAGCCTGCAGGCGAGCACCCCGTCACGGACCGCCGATACCGCACATCGGTCCCGTGCCCCACACCGACCAGGAGAACCCATGATTCCCGCCGAGCTTGCGGCACACCGATCGAGCGGTCGGGACGCCCTCGTGAGCGCGCCCGCCGCGGTGGGGGCGTCTGTCGAAGTCCGGTCCTCGACTCCGCGACCGATTACCGTCGGCCTCACACGACGCCGCGGTACAGGAGGATCGTTGACTCGCAATGGTCTTGCCCCCCGCCGCTCGCAGGAAGAACGACGCGCCGAGGCCGAACAACGCCTCCTCGAAGCGGCCGCCGAACTGATCGGCGAGGTCGGCGCCACCCGGGTGACACTCGCCGCCATCGGCGAGCGCGCCGGCTACAGCCGCGGCCTGGTCACCCACCACTTCGGTTCCAAGGCCGCCTTGATGCAGCGTCTCGTCGAAGTGGTCACCGTCCAGTTCCGCGACGCCATGCGGGAGGACCGCGCGACCGGGTCGGCCATGAACGCGGTCATGGGCATGGTGCGGACCTACTTCGAGGTCGTTGCCGACCTGCGACCGATCAACCGCGCCCGACTCGCGTTGTGGGCGAATGCGGTCGCCGGCGACGCGGCAGAGGTGCGCCCCCCATGGTTGCCGCCGACCGCACGTTCCGCAACGGCATCGCCACCGACATCGAACGCGGCATCGCCTCCGGCGAATTCCCCGTCACCGTGCACCCCCAGGGCCTCGCGACCGTCATGGTCGCGATGCTGCGCGCAGTCACACTCGAATCGTTGCTCGACGAGGAAGTCGACCTCGAAGCCTGCCGCAGCGAAATCGAGCAACTGCTCACCGAACGACTCCGCGCCAGCGGAGCTCCACCCACCCCCAACAAGGAGAAGAAACCATGAGCAAGATTTTCGGCAGCATCGCCCAGGTGGGCTACGTCGTGCACGATCTGCAGGCCTCGATGGAGCACTGGATCGAGCAGGGCGTCGGCCCCTGGTTCTACACCGAATGCGTACAGACGGACTACTTCCGTCACCGCGGCGTCGACTCCGACATGAAGATGGCCGTCGCCCTCGCCAATTCCGGCGACGTGCAGATCGAGCTGATCCAGCAACTCAACGACGCCCCCTCGCTCTACAAGGAATTCCTCGATTCCGGCCGCGAGGGAATGCAGCACGTCGCCTACTGGACCCACGACTTCCAGGGCCTCTACGACAAGGCCCTCTCCCTCGGCTACGTCGTCGGCCAGGAGGGCAGCATCGGCGGCTCCCAGGGACGCTTCGCCTACCTCGACACCGAACGAGAGACCGGCACGATCATCGAGATCTCCGACATCAGCGGCCCCAAGGGGGAGCGCTTCAAGTTCATTCGCGAAGCCGCCGCCAACTGGGACGGCAGCGACCCGATCCGCGTACGCAAGCCCCTCGCCAGCTAGGCCGGGTCAAGCCCGGAACGACTCACCGACACAGCACAATCGACCGAACCGACGCGCGCCACCCGATTCCGTGACGCCGTCGGTTCGCCCCTGGGCGACCGTGGACTCACACGGCACCCGACCAAACCCACCGGAAGGACACCCCATGCTCTACCCCGATGTCGCCGCGCTCCCGCAGCCCCTTCAGGACGCGCTGACCAGCCGCGCCCCCGCCAACATCTACCGCATGGTCACCCACTCGCCCGGCATGGCGATTCCGTTTCTCGAGATGGCCGATGCGATCTTCGCGGGCAACTCGCTGCCGGCGGACTGGCGGGAACTGGCCATCCTGCGGGTTGGCCACGCCTACCGCGCACCCTACGAGATCCATCACCACGAGCGGATCGCTCGCCGCGACGGCCTCAGCGAGGCCGGAATCGCGGCGGCAGCCACCGGTTCGACCGACGGACTGCCCGCCGAATACGTCGAAATCCTGTCCTGGACCGATCGACTGCTCGCCGAACACACCCTCACCGGGCCCGACCGGGATCACGCGCTCACGGTGCTCACCGTCACGCAACTGGCCGATCTCGTGCTGACCGTCGGTTTCTATCAGCTGGTGTGCAACTTCCTCAATACGTTCGAGGTGACCACCGCCAGTGAACTCCTGGCGGCCGACGCGTCCTGACCCCGCACCACGGCGGCTCGATCCGCCCTGTCCCACCAACTCGGTGCCAGCATCGCGGTGCGGGCGGCCGGGCACGGCGGCATCGACCACCCATCATCATCGGATCATCCAACGCACCTCCGCGTTTGGAGCGATTCCGATCCGGGAAACCGCTGTCTCGACATCTCCGCCCTTCGGGCGGCAGTCGGGCGTGGCGTCGTCGTGACAGGCCGGGTGGCAGCCCGGGCCTGGAACGCGACGGCGCCGCGGCGGTCGCTCATCGAGGCCGGTTGTGCTCAGTCGCGCAGCAGTGCCGCCGTCGCCTGTTCGATCTTGGCCGGATCGGGTTCGTCGCCGGTGATGATGTCGGTGTAGAGGAACGTCTCGACGATCCGGACGAGCAGGTAGGCCATGTCGCGCAGGGGAAGTGAGAGCGTGAGCGCGCCGTGCTCGACCTCGTCGCGCAGTATCTCCCCCACGGCGGCGACGACGCGGCCCTGGACGGTGCCGGCAGCGGTGGTGAGAACCCTCAGCGCGCGCTCCGGCTCGCGGTGCAGGTACGCGCGGAAGTAGTCCGCGGTGTGCATCAGCTCGGCGTAGCGGCGCAGCACGCGGGCGACCCTGACTCCGCCCCGCCCCCGCACGGACTGCTGCGCCTGTTCCAGGGTGGGCTGTGCCAGCGACCAGAGGACTTCGGCGAGCAGGTCGTCGCGGCTGCCGACCCAGCGGAACAGTGTCGCCCGGCTCACGCCGAGTTCCTCCGCGAGCTCCCGCATCTCGATGCGGCGGTTCTCCTTGAACCACTGCCGTGCCAGCCGGAACGCGGTGAGCGCGTCCGGCTTGTGGTCCGTCTCGGCCAGGAGACGAGACAGCTTCGTGTCGCTGATCGCACACACCTCCCGGTGTTGCTGGATCACGTGCGGTGCCGACGACTGCACACCGGGGCCCTTGGGCTGAGCGTTGTACTTCTGCAGCATCCTACTGAACGTTGCACATCGCTGCGTCGACAGAGAACGTCCTGCGCGCGATCGCGGGTCAGCCCGATCAGGCCGGCCATGCTCGCGGCGTAGGCGGACCGGGGCGGACCTGCGGTGGTGAGGCCGAGCCCCGAGGAGGCGCCGGTGACGATGGCGACGCGGCCGTCGAGTCTGAATCGATCGGCACCGACATGGGTTCCTCCTCTGTTCAGTCCTGAAGTTCGTCGGCGAGACCGACGGACTCCATCACCGACCACGTCGTGTCGACGTGGTGGGCGAGCATGACCAGGTCGCGTAGTTCGCCTTCGCGGTCACGGATGTGGTCGCGCAACAACGCCTCGCCAACGAATCCGAGACTGGCGAACATCGCGATCGCGTGTTCCTGCTCGGCCACGAGTTCGACGACGATCTTGCGCATTCCGGCGTCGTGCGATTCCGCCAGCGCACGCTGTGCCAGCGCACGGCCCAGTCCGGTACCGCGACGATCCGGACGGACGACGAGCCTGATCTCGGCCACGTGGTCGGACCACCCGGTGAGCGGGCGTACCGCCGCGTAGCCGGTGACGGTGTCTGCGTCGGTGGCGACCCACCGCAGCCCGCCCTCGCGGATCCACGCCCGCACCGCGGTCGCGGTGACGTCATCCTTGACGAAGGTCAGATCGCCGCTCGGAAGTTCGGCGAAGAACCGGACCAGGGCGTCGGTGTGACCGGGTGTCAGAGCGTCGATGCTCATGCGTGCACCTCACTGAATCGTTGCAGGAATTCGAGAACGGTGGGGACGGTCGTCTTGGCCGCGGTCTTGCCGACCACGAGGCCGATGTGGCCGGCGTCGAGGCGCAGTTCGTGCTTGTCCTGCGAGCCGACGAGGTCGATCAGCGGCGCCGACGCCGGTTCGGGGACGATGTGGTCGCGAGCGGCCAGGACGGTCAGGAACGGCACGGTGATGTCCGCCAGGTGCACGCGGTCACCTCCGACGACGAGACGATCGGTCATCATGGCGTTGTCGTGCAGCAGCATCCGCAGACTCTGGCGGGCGAGGGCGCCGGGAAACGGGACGTGGTCGGTGGCCCACCCTGCCATCGCCTGGTAGGCGGCGACATAGTCGTCGTTCCACAGCTTCTCCCACAGGTCGACGTAGCGGGTCACTTCGGCGGTGGGCCGCAACGACCGGAAGCCCTGCAGAATGATCGAGGCGGGAATGTTGCCGTTGTCGTCGAGGACGGCGTCGAGTTCGCGCTCGCCGCCAGCCACTCTCGCGTGCGGGCCGATCGCGGTGAAGTCCACGGGCGTGGCCATGACCGTCAGACTGCGCAGCGGCGAATCCGGGTGGTGGGCCGCGTGCAGCAGCGTCAACACCCCGCCGAAGCAGTAGCCCAGTAGGTTGATCGTCTCGGCGCCGGACACCTGTTGGACACGGCGGATCGCGGCCGGGATGTAATCGTCTACGTAGTCGGTGAATTCGTTGGCCGCGTCCCGCTCGTCGGGCACTCCCCAGTCGAGCAGGTACACGTCGAAGCCCGCGTCGAGCAGTCGCTCGACGAAGCTGTTGCCGGGGCTCAGATCCAAAGCATAGCTGCGGGAGACGAGGCTGAACACGATCAACAGCGGCGGCGACACCCGAGGCCCCTCGCTGCGGTAATGCCACAGCTGCGCGCGGCCGCTGCGCCACACCACATCCTTGGGGGTCAGCCCGACACCCGGGCCGACGGTTCCGGTCGCCAGGCGAATCCCGTTGCGTGCCCGTAGCGCGTTGCGTTCGATCTCCCGGCGGACCTGATCGACCACCGAGGCCGGGGCCGGCAGCGTCACCACCGTCAGCACCCCCGCTCGGGCGCGACGGCGGCGGCCGCCGACTGCTGCTCCAGGCGCCGGTTCAGCCGACGCACCTCCCGGTCGAGAGCGCCGATCTGCGCCCGAAGCCGCGAGATATCCGTTCCAGCAGGAAGGTTCGCGAAATGCCAGACCCGGGCGGCCAGCCCGCCCGCCTGGCTGCGCAACTCGGAGTGCACCCGCACGCCCAATCGTGCCGCCGCAGCGAGACCGTCGCTGTGCACGAAGGACTCCAGCGGAGGGGCCACACGATGCTCCGCGGCGTCGTAGACCTGCCGCCACCCTGGCGTATCCGACATGTTGAGGCTCACTTCCCGATCAGGGTGAGTCGACGACCGCACCACCGCTGCTTCACCATGAAGCATGGGCTACCACGCATCAAAGATGCAACAATCTGAGATATGTTTCACTATCGATCAGATCTGACTCGATCCGGTGGGGAGGCGTTTCGGGAACCCGGCGCGCGGCGAGTCCGCCCGAAACACCCGCGACTTACGACGGCCGCCGGGGGAGTCGGCGTACGACCACACCCACGGCGCGCCCGCTGCATGTCGCCAGCTGTCCCGCTCTGCGGGCTGGGATGATCCCAAATCACCGATACGCTGCTCAGCCCGTCCCGGCGGGCGGGGACGCTCCCGGATGCTGACAAGGGAGTCGGGTTGCGGATAGGTTGGGTGGGTGGCCGCGACCCTTGCCGAGATCGAAGCCCGCGTCGCGGCTCTGGAAGCCGAGCGTGCGGATTACAAGGCCGTTCTGGCTGCGGTGAACGCGCTGTCGGGTCAGACACGTGAGCGGCTGGATCAGATCGACGCGAAGATCGACGGCGCCGAAGAGCGGCTGGGTGCGCGGATCGACGACACCAATGCTCGTGTGCGGTCGATCGAGGAGAACGTCGCCGAAGTGAAGGATCTGTTGATCAGGGCGCTTGATCGCGGGCAGTGAGTGTGAGGGCCGGCGGACATCGAGCTTCAGTTCTCCGATTCGGTATCCGGCGGCCCGCTCTGCTCGCCCCATCGGCAACTTGACCGACATGCCATCGTCGGCGTTGCCCCCTGGCAGTCCCCGCGTGCCGCGCGGTCCATCAAATCCCGGAGGTCGGCCCACAGGTCGACGTCATTGAGAAGGATCTCGCGGAGCGAGGCAGCACACTCGGCTAGTGTCCCGCCCGCATCGACTTCGCGAGCATCTTCGCGCCGTCGCCCTCGACCTGCCCGAGGGCGACGAACCGTCCAGTGAGCAGCAGGAGCAACGCGCCGACCGGTCCGCGGATCTCCGGTCCGGTCCCGGCCGCCCAGTCGGTGTCGGTGGCCACGAACCGGAACCCGGCGTGCGGCGAGTCCGCCCGGAACACCCGTAGCTTGCGTCGGCCGCCACGGGAGTCGGCGTCCGACCAGACCGATGACGCGACCGCGGCGGTCGGTACGGGCGGCATCTCGACGCGCCGACCGAGCGGCAGCGCGATGTCCTGCTCGTGCACGAGCAGATCGATCAGCGCCTCGTGCACGGTGAGGCCGATGTTCGGACGATGCGTTCCGACCGAAGCCGCGATCGCCGCGACCAGCTCGGCGGTCGGGCGCGCTGCACGCCGGCGGGCGGTGTCGCGGATGAGGCGGTTGGTACTGCCGCGTGCCCGCAGCGCGTCGAGTGCCAACCCGGGTGTCGGACGGATCGGCTGCATCGACAGATGTGCCGCGACGTCGCGCACCGACCATCCCGCGCACAGCGACGGCTGCTGCCACTGGGCGGGGGACAGGTCGGTCAGCAGATCGACCACGCTGCGCCGTCGGTCGTCGACCGCCGCCCACAGTTCATCGTCGTGCATGATCGCTCCGATCCCCGATGAGGGCCTCGAGCAGCACGCGCAAGGTCGGTTCCGCGTCGAAATCCGGGTCCGGGTAACTCAATTGGTGCAGGACGAGTCCGGACACGTTCTGCGCGACCAGGTAGGCATCGCGTTCGGGCTCGCGCGACCCGACCATCTTCAGCCAGTTCTGCGACCAGATCCCCACGCGCGCACCGGTCGCCGCGAGGGTCGGCCGCACCTGCGGGCGAAACGCGCCCTCGACCAGGATCGCATAACGCGCGACGGTGAGCGTCCGGTGCACCGTCGTCGAGTCCCGCACCGCGGCCGCGAGACTGCGCGCGAGATCGGCCGGGGTGTCGGGCCGAACATCGGCGGCCATCGCCTCCCAGTACTCGCGCTCGCGTTCCGCGATCCGCACGACGACGGCGCCGATCAACGCGTCCTTGGTACCGAACAGGTTCGAGGTCGACCCGGTCGGCACACCGGCCGCGGCGTCGACCGCGCGATGCGTGAGGGCCCGCATGCCACCCTCGCCGATGACCGCTATTGCGGCGTCGAGAACGTCGGTGCGGCGCGTGCCCACGACCCTAGACTACATCTGTCGTGGAATCGACGACAGGTGCAGTCGAGCCTACGACACGATCCGCCGGCGCGGTCGTGAGTGGTTGTGGAGTCCGTGTCGATTTCCCGTCGCTTCGCTCGCCCTGGACGGACTCCATTTCCACTCACAGGCGCGGAGTGCCTCCCGACTACCGCCCCCGCAGCGACGGCGACCCCAGCACCCGCGTCACGGCGATCTCCACGACCACCCGCTTCGGGTTCACCCGCGGCACCCGATACCGCCGCGCGTAGCGATGCTCGGCGTCGCGCACGCTGTCCGGGTCACGCAGCACCCGCGCCTTGCCCTCCAGCGTCAACCATCGCGGGCCGTCGATCTGCGTGACCGCCGCGTACCCGGCGCGCTCGGCGTTGCGCACCTTCTGCGATCCATCGCTCGTGATCACCCGCGCGGTCGCGGTGTCCGGATCCCACGTGAACCCGACCGCGACCACGTGCGGGGTGCCGTCGGCGCGCAGTGTCGCCAGGGTGGCGAGGTGATGCTCGGTGAGGAAGTCGAGCGTGTCCGGCGCCAGGTCGGCGGGGGTGGAGGCCATGCGCAGACCCTAATCCAGCACACTGAACCGGTGAGCACCTCAGGACCGCTCGTGATCCTCGGCGGCCGCAGCGAGATCGGTGTCGAGTTGGCGACCCGACTCGCCCCCGGCCGCCATGTCGTCCTCGCCGCCCGCCGCAGCGACGACCTCGCCGCAGAGGTCGCCCGGGTCGAGCAGGCGGGCGCGGCGTCCGTCACCACCCGTGAGTTCGACGCCGACGACCTCTCGGGCCACGCCGCGTTCGTCGACGGACTGGGTTGGCTCGGCACCGTCGTCCTCGCATTCGGCATCCTCGGTGACCAGGCCCGCGCGGAAACCGATGCCGCGCAAGCTGTCTCGATTGTACGGACGGACTACGTCGCGCAGGTCTCGCTGCTCACGGTGCTCGCGGACCGCATGCGCGCCCAGGGGTCGGGTGAACTGGTGGTGTTCTCGTCGGTCGCGGGTATCCGAGTCCGGCGCGCCAACTACGTCTACGGGTCCGCGAAGGCGGGGCTCGACGGTTTTGCCAGCGGTCTCGGCGACGCCCTACACGGCACGGGGGTCGGTCTGCTGCTCGTGCGGCCCGGGTTCGTCATCGGCCGGATGACCGCGGGGATGAAACCCGCACCGTTCTCGAGTACGCCGCCGCAGGTCGCCGACGCGGTCGCGAAGGCGCTGCACCGGGGGTCGAGCCGGGTCTGGGTGCCGCCGGTGCTGCGGCCGGTCTTCTTCGGCATGCGGCTGCTGCCGCAACCCATCTGGCGGCGAATGCCGCGATGAGCGCACCGATCGCCGTGGTCGGGATCGGCGCGGACGGCTGGGCCGGGCTCGGCGAGGCCGCGAAGCGAGCGATCACCGACGCCGAGGTGCTGATGGGATCCGCGCGCCAACTCGGACTGGTCCCCGCCTCGCCCGCGACCCGGCTCCTGTGGCCGGCCCC